>NHJW02000009.1 GCA_002169625.2 Gammaproteobacteria bacterium TMED225 | reverse complement strand
TAATTGGATATTTCTTTTAAAGCGTAACCATAAATCTCTGAAATTTGATTTATGATTTTATCTTTTGGAGTACCAGCTCCATGCCCCGCTCTATCTTCAATCCGAATTAATATTGGATTTTCGCAACCCTGATATTCTTGAAGTTTAGCTGCAAATTTATATGAATGAGAAGGAACAACTCGATCATCACGACTTGCTGTTGTTACCAATGTNGTTGGATAACATTTATCTTTNTCNATGTTATGAAGTGGGCTATAAGCTAAAAGATTTTCGAACTCATCTTTTTTATCTACGGATCCGTAATCGCTTTCCCATGCCCAACCAATTGTAAATTNACTAAACCTCAACATATCAAGAACTCCAACTTGAGGAATAGCAACTTTGAATAAATCTGGATTTTGTAACATGGTAGCTGCAACTAGAAGTCCTCCATTTGAACCACCAATAATTGCNGTAGTTTTTTCAGAGCCAATATTATTCTCATGTAGAAATTTTGCAGCAAATGCAAAATCNTCAAAAACATTTTGTTTGTTTANTAACATTCCNGCTTCATGCCATTCACTNCCATATTCTCCACCACCTCTTAAATTTGCTACTGCATAAACTCCTCCTAAGTCTTTCCAAGCAGCATGAGTTTTTCTAAAACCTGGTAAAAGAGAAATATTAAANCCTCCATATCCATACAACATTATTGGAGTATCTTTAGTNATTTGTAATCCTTTTTTATAGCTAATATGGATTGGTATATTGGNTCCATCTTTNGATGNATAAAATNTCATCTCTGAAACAAACTCATTTGGATTATAGCCATCAATATCTTCTTTCCAAAAAAGATTTGTTTNAAGAGAATCTAAATTGATTTCATATATTTCTGTTGGANTTACNTAATTTGAAATTGAAAAATAAGTTTTAGTATCATCACTCTCTCCACCGAACCCTCCAACTGTTCCATCTTTTGGTAAGTCAATATCATTAATATAAATTCCAGAAAGATCAAAAATCTTGATCTGTGAGAAAGTATCAATCAAGTAATTGATCACAAATGAATCATTTACAATATTTACAGACCTAATTACATTTTTGGATTCTGAAATAACATCATTCCATACAAAAGAACCATTTTTAAGCTCTAAATTAACAATTTTGCCATTTGGAGCACCCTCAGTAGTGTAAAACCACAAAATATTGTCTTTACTATCGATAAAATTGTATGCTCCAATTAATTCATCTATTAAGGGAATGAACTTTTCACCTTTATTTAATTGAATATAAAGCCTATTTCTTTCATCTGTGCCCTCTGAGATCGATAAAAGTTTGATACTCGTATCTTTTATTACATTTATACTCCAACCCCATCTTGGTTTTTCTGAATTTTCATAAAAAACAATATCCTCAGACTGATCGGTTCCAATTTTATGAAACATTAATTTAGGAGATTCATTGANGTCTTTAAGAAGTTCCTCATTTGGTTCATCATATTTCTGATAGAAAAATCCAGAATCATCATTTTCCCATGTTGCTCNAGAAAATTTAGCCCAATTTATTTCATCAGAAAGGATCTCTCCAGAGTCAATATTCATAACTTTCCATGTTCGCCAATCAGATCCACCATCAGAAACAGAATAAGCAATAAGGTCAGCACTATTATTAATGCTTGTACTTCCCAAAGAGATGGTGCCATCTTCAGAAAATGTATTAGGGTCTATTAGAATTCTTTCTTCACATTCATCACAATCCTTAATCATCAATTTACTTTGTTGAAAAGTTCCGTCATTGAAATAATAAAATGTTTTGCCNTTAACTCTATANGGAATAGATATGGATTCATTTTCCCAAATTTTTTCTAAATAGTTGCTTATCTCTCTTTTAAATTTATTTTTACTTATAAATTTTTTTGAAAACTTATTTTGTTTATTTACCCAAGCAGTTGATTCCTCACTAGTGAATTCTTCAAGCCACCTATATGAATCTGATATTTCATAGCCATGAATGGTTTCAGTAAAATCATTTTTTTTTGAGGTGGGATAAGTTATTTCATTAGAGCTTTTGGAGCATGAAATCAAAGTTANTAAAACAAATAATCCAAGAATTTTTTTATACATAGAAAACATATTACTTTACAATTACCCTATGGAGCAATTTAAAAATGCTTGGCTTTATGCTTATACAAATTGGAGATTCTTTTTAATCTTAGCATTGCCTGTAATCGCCATTGAGAGTTTAACTGGCTATCTACTTGTTCCTCTTCAAGATATGACTCAACCAGAAGACTTTCTAGATTTCTTTGAATCAAACTCATCATTAATTGCATTGGTGGGACTGGCGAGCCTTATAGTACAAATATCATTTTTAGGTGGAGTTTGGGTAGGTTATATGTCAATAGATACTGAAGAAAATATTAATCCTATATCTGCACTTCAAGCAGGTTTCTTGAAATTCTTACCACTATTTGGTGCTTATATTATTGTTACAATTGCTGCTGCACTAGGATACTTAATGTTAATTCTTCCAGGAATATATCTTTCAGCTAGATTTTCTTTGTTTGCAGCTCANATAATGTATGAAGATAAAAGAATATTTCAGTCTATTGGAGAATCNTGGGAAAAAACAGACGAATTTGGCTCTAAATTATTCATGTTTACCNTAACATTNTTCATTTTAATTTTTTTATCTTCAATAATTATAACAACCTTGATACCAACAGGAATAGTTCAGGCATTTGTATTAGCCATTTTGGAAATCGTTTTCGTTATCCCTCTAGGTTATATATATTTTACTCTTTATAAATCTCTTAAAGTTGATTAGATTAATTGTCGAATCTTCATTTCAAAGGTAGAATGCACTTTCTTAAATAGGGCCTGTAGCTCAGTTTTGGTTAGAGCGTTCGACTGATAATCGAGAGGTCGGAAGTTCGAGTCTTCCCAGGCCCACCATTTTTTAAAAAAAATCTATTAGCTCAATTTCAAATATCAAAATTGAGTTTGAGGGAATTCCAGAGCGAGCACTCTCACCGTAGGCCATTGATGGGTCAATATATACAATCCACTTCTCGCCTTTACTCATTAAAGAAATAGCTTTTTGACATCCAGTAATTAATTTAGATAACTCAATTTTTAATGGCTCGGTATCTAATGAACTCCAAAAGATTTCGCCAGATGTAAGTGTTCCATGAAAGTGAGCAGTAATGGTTTGATTGAGTTTAGGAGTTTCACTTATAGACTCTTTATTAACCATTACTGAATATTGAAGACCAGGTTCAATTTCAATTATCTCTTCATTTTTTTTATTATCAATAAAAAATTGCATGTTCTCTATTTGTTGAATATTTGGGCTATCTTGAACACAACCCAATAAGATAAATAGGCCACTTAATGAAATTATCTTATTCATTTTTATACAATGATCTTTAAAAATTTTCTCTTACCAACTTGATAGATGCCCTCAGAGCCTCTAAAAACTTCAAACTTTGGATTTTCAATTTTCTTTGAGTCTATTTTTATACCGCCCTGACTTATTAATCTGTTGCCTTCAGAAATGCTCGAAATCATATTTGCATCTTTTAAAAGATTAACTAATAAAATTTTGTCTTCATTAAGATTAATTTTAATTGAGTCTATTTTGTCAGGAATATTCCCTTTTTGAAACCTACTTAAAAAAACTTCCTTGCATTTTGCACCGTCTCCTTTTTGATGAAATCTATCAACAAGCTCCTCAGCTAAGATGAATTTAATATCACGAGGATTTTTACCTCCTTCCATTTCATTTTTTAATTCTGAAATATTCTCCTCTGGAATAAAACTGAGTAGTTCAAACCATCTCCACATTAGCTCATCAGATATTGACATAATTTTTCCAAACATCTCATTTGGCTCCTCGTCAATTGCAATATAATTGTCTAGCGACTTTGACATTTTTTTTGTTCCATCAAGTCCTTCTAATATCGGAACAGTTATAACAACTTGTGGCTCCTGATCATAATCTCGTTGAAGCTCTCTACCAACCAAAAGGTTAAATTTTTGATCAGTTCCTCCACACTCAATATCTGCCTTTAATGCTACAGAATCATATCCTTGAACTAATGGATATAAAAACTCATGAATAGCTATAGTTTTATTTGAAGAAAATCTTTTATTAAAGTCGTCTCTTTCTAGCATTCTTGCTACATTATATTTTGAAGCAAGTTTAATTAATCCATCAGCACCTAAATTGTCGCACCATTCTGAATTGAATCGAACTTCAGTTAATTCTTTTTTAAGAATCTTGAAGACCTGTTTTTCATATGTCTTAGCGTTTTCAATTAAATTTTTTGAGTCAAGAATTGGCCTTGTTTTATTTATACCTGATGGATCTCCAATTCTTCCTGTAAAGTCTCCAATTAAAAATACTACTTTATGACCTAAATCCTGAAAATGCCTTAACTTATTTAATAAAACTGTATGTCCTAAATGAAGATCTGGTGCAGTCGGGTCAAATCCAGCTTTAACTATTAACTTCTTTCCAGAATCTAACTTTTTTTTAAGTTCAGATTCAGTAAGAATTTCGTCTGAACCTCTTTTAATAAGCCTTAATGCGTCATTCATATTACTATCATAGTATTTTTAAATGATTATTAGAATCACAAAGTTGCTACTTAGAGCTTAAAGATTAAAATAGTTTGTATGTTAGAAGCAAAGAATAAGTTTATTTCTGATTCAAAAATCTTGTCAAGAATATCAAGCGAAACAGATTTTCTATATGAAGAAAATATTTCTATAAATGCTGAAAAAATAATTAAGCTTTGTAGAAAAAATAAGATAGATCGAACAAAGTTAGACGCCTTTATGAATGAATATGGTCTTGATAACAAAGAAGGTGTTGCATTGATGTGTTTGGCTGAATCAGTGTTAAGAATTCCAGATAAAAAAACTAAAGACTTAATTATTTCTGAAAAACTTTCTGAAGGGAGTTGGGTTGATCATATAAATAAAGCTGATAGCCTATTTGTAAATGCCTCCACATGGGGCTTATTATTGGCTGGAAAAGTAGTAAAAACTCCTAGCAAGTGGACAGAAAATCCAAATACATTACTTTCTGATTTAATATCAAAATCTGGTGAAATGCCAATTAGAAATGCAGTTTTAACTGCTATGCAGATTCTTAGTCAAGAGTTTGTGATGGGAAGAAACTTTAAAGATATTAATAAGTTACCTAATATTGAAAAAGAAACATATTCTTTTGACATGCTTGGAGAAGCTGCAAGAACTTCTTTTCAAGCAAAAAATTATTTTAATTCATATTTTGATGCAATTAGCGAAGTCGGAAAAATTAATAAAGAAAAAAATCTATCTAATGGTATTTCGATAAAAATCTCTGCCCTGCATCCAAGATATGAAACAAGAAAAATTATTGAAATCGAGTCAGAGTTATTACCAAGGTTATCAGAACTAATTAATTATGCATATTCAGAGGGAGTTGAGATTACAATAGATGCTGAGGAACAAGATAGACTTTCAATTAGTTTATTTATAATTGAGAAACTAGCTCAAGAAAAAAAACTCAAAGACTGGCCTGGGTTTGGTATTGCCCTTCAAGCTTATGGAAAAAGATCATTTGATGTTATCCATTGGGTAAATAATTTAGTTAATAAAAGAGCCAACATGCATCTTAGATTGGTAAAAGGAGCTTATTGGGATTACGAAATAAAACATGCACAGGTATCTGGCTATGAAGGTTATCCGGTATTTTCAAAAAAATCTATTACTGATATTGTGTATTTGGCATGTGCAAAAGAGATATTAAAAAATAAAAATGTGTTTCCTAAATTCGCAACACATAATGCGCATACTATTTCTTCAATAAATCTCTTAGGAGAAGGTTGTAATTATGAATTTCAAAGACTATTTGGAATGGGTGAACTGCTTTACAAAAGTGCTTCACAAATACTACACATAGAAAAAAAACCGTCCGTATATGCTCCAATCGGAGAATATAAAGATTTACTTCCATATTTAGTTAGGAGGTTATTAGAAAATGGAGCAAATAGCTCATTTATAAATAGACTTTTAGATCCAGAAACAGATCCAAAGTCACTTGCGGAAAATCCTTATATTAGAATCAAAAATGAAAAAAAAGATATCCCTTTACCAAAAAATATTTTTATTAATAGACTAAATTCATCAGGAATAGACGTTTCAGAAAAGGAAAATTTAGAATCGCTTTATCAAAAGTTAAATGCTTTCAATGGCAATCTAATTGATGCTGAATCAATTTATATTGGTAGGAAAAGTGATAACAATCAAAGTGAGTCTGTATTNTCAGTCTCGACAGGATCAAAAATAGGAAAAGTAACATATGATGACCTTGATCAAATTAATAAATGTCTTAAAAAAAACAACTCCAGCATATGGTCTAATACAAAAGTTGAGGAGAGATCACTTATCCTAAATAAAATTGCTGATGATTTGGACCAAAATCCATATGAACTAATTTATTTTCTAATAAATGAAGCTGGTAAAACAATACAAAATGCTTTTGATGAAATTAGAGAAGCTATTGACTTTCTTAGGTATTATTCTAATCAAATTATAGAGATCTCTAATATAAAAGAACTAGAGGGACCAACGGGTGAAAAAAATATAATTTCATATTGCTCTAAGGGAAGAATTTTATGCATTAGCCCNTGGAACTTTCCAGTTGCTATTTTAATTGGACAAATTTCAGCTGCTCTTGCNTGCGGCAATAACGTAATTATAAAACCATCAGAACATACCTCTATTTTAGGGTATCTTATTACAAAAAAGTTTCACGAAATGGGGGTTCCATTAGAGGCTCTTGAACTCATAATCGGTGATGGTGNATATGGTGAGGCNTTGACCAAAATAAANCCATTAAATGGAGTTGCTTTTACTGGGTCATTAAAAACTGCTAAAAAAATACAAAATAATCTTTTAAAAAATCAAAACCAAATTGTCCCATTAATAGCTGAAACAGGTGGTATCAATGCGATGATAGTTGATTCAAGTGCGCTTCTAGAACAAGTGACTGATGATGTAATTAGGTCTTCATTTGATAGTGCGGGNCAAAGGTGTTCTGCATTGAGAATTTTATGTATACAAGAAGAAATTTATGATGATTTAGTTGAAATGATAAAAGGGAGTATTAGAGCACAAACTGTTGGCAATCCAAATAATTTTGAGACAGATATTGGCCCAATTATTAATAAAAGAGCTCTACAGGAATTAAAAGAGTATATTGCTTCATGTAATCAGCAAGGTATGAAAATTTTTCAACTACAAGATAACATTGAAGGAAACTATATCANTCCCGCAATTATAGAAATTAATAAGATTTCAGATATTAAAAATGAGCAATTTGGTCCAATTCTTCATACTCTTAAGTNNAAATCAAATAAAATTGATGAGTTAATAGATCAAATAAATGAAAGTGGTTACGGATTAACAATGGGTCTCCATACAAGAATTGAATCAAGGGCTGATCACTTCGGAAAAAATGCAAGAGTTGGAAATATATATATTAATAGAGATATGGTTGGTGCTGTAGTTGGATCACAACCTTTTGGTGGCGTCGGTCTTTCAGGAAGTGGATTTAAGGCAGGAGGTCCAAACTATCTTTTGCAATTCTTAAATGAAAAAGTAATATCAAAAAACTCTGTTGCATTTGGCGGCAATACTGAGTTACTAAATCTTCAAGAAGATTGATGGTAGGATTTAAAAAAACTCCAATCAAGTTAATTGCTAGTATTTTTTTAATATCCTCNATATTTATTTTTTTAATATACATTGACTCTCTTGATAATAAACCTGAGCCAATAGAAGAAGTTACGCTTTCAAAAAAATTAGATATTAATTTACCCTTAATTAAAAATAAGCAGATTCATGAAGTAAGAAAAGGAGANAATCTCTCAGTTATATTTGAAGAAAAAAATGTTCCTTTAAACACAGCGTATCAAATATTTGACTTAGATAAGAGTGAATTACTTTCAAACATAATACCTGGGGATATTATGGTATTTAATTATATTGGNGATGATCTTTTTAGTATTGAGATTATGAAAGATCAAATAAATTCAATCATAATTAAAACAGAGAATAAAATTTCAATTGAAAAGGTAAAAAAACAAACTGAAGTCATTAATTCCTATGGGAATGGGTCAATAGTATCGTCATTTTATAGTGATGCAAAAAGTGTTGGAATTCCTGATAGCATCATCATGGATTTTGCATACATATTTGGATGGGATATAGATTTTATTTTTGACGTAAGAAAAGGCGACAAATTTTCTGTCATTTTTGAAACTGATTATTCCCAAGGTGAAAAAATTTCAAGTGGGGATATTATTTTTGCTGAATTCGTAAATAAGAATGAAAGGTTTATTGCTCAAAGGTTTTATGATGACATTCAAGGAAAACAATACTTTAATGAGCATGGTGATAATATAAAGAAAGCTTTTTTAAGAGCTCCGCTTGATTTTGCTTATATTAGTTCTCACTTCAATCCAAACAGAATTCATCCAATCCTTCATAAAATAAAAGCTCATAACGGAGTTGATTATGCAGCTAAAAGAAATACTCCAATAAAGGCGTCTGGTGATGGTTTGATTTCTTTTATTGGAAGACAAAGTGGTTATGGGAGAACGATAGAAATTAAACATGGAGGAAACATAAAAACTTTATATGCTCATTTAGAGAGATTTAATACAAAACTTAAAGTTGGCAGTAAAGTAAAACAAGGTGAGGTTATTGGTTATGTTGGAGACTCTGGTCAAGCAACAGGAACTCATCTTCATTTTGAATTTTGGCAAGATCAAATTAGAACCGATCCAGTCAAAGTTAAGCTACCTTCAGCAAAACCTGTAAATAAAGCTCAAATAGAAGAATTTAGAAATCTTTTAAATTCAAGTCTTAGAAAATTAGATGAGTATAATTCTATTAAAAATGAATAACTATTTTATTGGTATTATGACGGGAACAAGCGCAGATTCTCTTGACGGCTGTATAGTTTCATTTGATAAAAAATTTGAATTTATTGACTCATTAAGCATAGATTTTGATAGCACTTATAAGAAAAATTATGAAGAATGTATTAATAAAGGGTATAAAAAGACAGAAGAATCAAAAGAGCTTTCTAATCTTGAAGAAATATTAAATGAAAAAACAATACAGCTAATTAATGATCTTTTAAAAAAATCTAAGATTGATATTGCTGATATATCTTCAATATCATTATCAGGGCAAACAGTTTTTCATACTAATGAAATGAGCTATCAAATAGGTAATCCAGATTGTATAGCTGATGAATTTAAGGTCAATGTTTTCTCGAATTTTAGAAATTTTGATATTAAAAATGGAGGATTCGGAGCTCCTTTAATACCAGCATTTCATAAATATTTGTATTCAGAAATCAATAAAGAAAAAATTATTTTTAACATTGGGGGAATTGCTAATGGGACTTATCTTAAAGGGAATGACATATATCTTGCTTCGGATGTAGGGCCAGGAAATTGTCTTATTGATAAAGTAGCAAATAAGGAACTTGGTCTGCCATTTGATAAAGGTGGTAATTTTGCAAGAAAAGGTAATCTTATACATACCCTTCTAGAATCATTAGAAGCAGCATCTAACAATATAAATTTTGGTTATCCTAGAGCAGATGAAAAAACTTCATATTATAAATTATTAGATTATGGAGCTTTCTTAGAAATTAGTTCTAATGATGCCTTGAGATGTCTAACTGAACTTACTGCTGAAAAAATTAAAAATTTCTTTGATTATTGCAACCAGCCTGAAGAAGTTATATTTCATGGAGGTGGAGCTAAAAACTCTTTTTTAATGGAGCTTTTGTCTGAAAAACTTAATAGAGAAATAAAAACTACTGATAATGAAATACCTTTAAAGTTTGTTGAAGCAGCTGGATTTGCTTACCTAGCTTATTTAGAAAAAGGTGAAATTTATAACACTAAATAGTAAAAGATTCTCCACATCCACAAGTAGTTTTAGCATTTGGATTATTGATAACAAATTTTGATCCAGATAAGTCTTCAACATAATCTAAAGTTGATCCAAATAAATATGGATATGACATTGAATCAAGCAAGACAGAAAAATTTTCAAATTTAATAACGTCGTCATCAAATGCAATATCAGAATCAAATTTGAATCCATATTGAAAGCCGGAACAACCTCCTCCAGTTACATATACTCTGAATTGGGAACCCACGTCTTTATTTTCATTCATCACATTTGTAATTCTTGATAGAGCATTATCAGTCACAATGATAGATTTAATATTGGTTTTTTCCATTACATTTAATTAAAATTTCAATAACAGTATAAAATATACTTATGCATTATTGCTTTTTTTTCAATATATTCAATTTAATTTAGTAATTTTAAAATGGAAAGATCCTTATTAGTTTATTCCACTGTCGATGGACAAACACAAACTATTTGCAAAAAAATAGGATCTTTAGCAATAAATACTAAAGTAGATATTGTTCCTATTTCAGAGGCATCAAATCTAGAACATTATAAAATAATAGTAATTGGTGCAAGCATAAGGTATGGAAAATATAGAGATGAGGTTTATGATTTTATTGAAAAAAATTTATTAATCTTGAATTCAAAAAATAATGCTTTTTTTTCTGTAAATGCTGTCGCGAGAAAAAAAAATAAAAATACTAAAGATACTAACCCTTATGTAATTAAATTTTTAAAAAGAATAAAATGGAAGCCAAATAATATTGGAGTTTTTGCTGGAAAAATAGATTATCCTAAGTATAAATTTGTTGATAAATATGCAATAAAATTTATTATGTGGATAACTGGAGGCCCAACTGACACTTCTCAAACTTATGAGTTTACAGACTGGAAAACAGTTGAAGCTTTTTCAAAGAATTTAAACTTATGACCAAAATTCAAAAATCGATAGAGCTCTTTAAAGAGGCGAAATTACATATACCAGGAGGAGTAAATTCACCAGTAAGAGCATTTAGGAATATCAAAAGTAATCCTATTTTTTTTAAAAAAGCTAAAGGTCCTTATTTATTTGACGCTGATAATAATAAATACATTGACTATATAGGTTCATGGGGGCCTATGATAATGGGGCATTCTCATCCAAGAATTCTTAAATCAATTTCCAAACAGCTTCAACTGGGTACAAGTTATGGTGCACCAACAAGCATAGAATCAGAAACTGCCAAACTTATAAAACAATGTGTTCCATCAATTGAGAAAGTAAGAATGGTTAATTCAGGTACTGAGGCAACTATGAGTGCGATAAGATTAGCAAGGGGTTACACAGGGAAAGACAAGATAATAAAATTTGATGGTTGTTATCATGGTCATGTAGACTCATTACTTATAAAGGCAGGATCTGGTGTCAGTACGTTTGGACTGCCTGATTCACCAGGTATACCAAATGAATTAGCAAAGAAAACTCTTAGCTGTGAGTTCAATAATAAAGATGACTTTCTTAAAATTTTTGAGAAAGTTAAAAATGATCTTGCTGCTGTAATAGTAGAGCCAATAGCTGGAAATATGGGCTTCATTCCAGGAGATCATTCTTTTCTAAAATTATTAAGAAAAAAGACGACTGAAAATAAATCTTTATTAATTTTTGATGAGGTTATGACTGGTTTTAGAGTCTCTTTGGGTGGTGCTCAAGAACTTTATAAAATTAGACCTGATTTAACAACTTTAGGAAAAGTAATCGGTGGCGGTCTTCCTGTTGGAGCATTTGGTGGTAAGAAAAAAATTATGGATTTTTTAGCGCCTAATGGTCCAGTTTATCAAGCAGGAACTTTATCTGGTAACCCTCTTGCAATGGCAGCTGGATCTTCTTTAATTAAAATGTTGATTGAAACTGATCCATATAAAAGCCTAGAAATAAAAGCGAAAAATTTACTTATTGGAATGAAAAGACTTTTTGAAAAGCATGATATTCCTTTTTCTACAAATCAATTGGGAGGAATGTTTGGTTTTTTCTTTTCAGAAAAATTACCTAAAAACTTAAATGATGTTATCAACACAAATGATAAATATTTCATTTCTTTTCTCAATAAATGTATTGATGGTGGAATTTATTTTGCACCTTCAAAATTTGAAGCAGGCTTTATATCAACAAAACATACAAAAACTGAAATTAGTAATACAATTAATAAAGTGAAGTATATTTTAAATAAAGGATTATGAAATGAAATATGACATTAGTGCTATTGGTAATGCTTTAGTTGATACTCAATATATGGTTGGCCATGAATTTTTAAATAGTATAGGTCTTGAGCCTGATTCTATGACATTAGCAAGCTCTGATGAACATGTTCCAATAATTAAAAAACTTCAAGATATGGGTGTTGATTCAGTATCTGATTGTGGGGGTTCAGCAACAAATTCCTTAGTTGCTGCGTCAAATTATGGCTCAAATTGTCATCATGTATGTAGGGTTGCTAATGACGAAGACGGTAAAAAATATTTAGATAGTCTTGAAGCTGCAGGTGTTAAACATATTGGTTTTAGCAAAGGAGACTCTAATTTACCTACTGGAAAATGTTTAATATTTGTAACGCCAGATGCAAAACGTACGATGAGTAGCATGTTAGGTATTAGCGCTCATCTTGGTCCAATGGACATCGACTATGATGCGGTTGATAACTCTAAAATTTTTTATATTGAAGGTTATATGGTCACAAGCGAAGAAAATTATAATGCAGTAAAGTCTGTTTTAGAGCATTTACAAGATAAGAATATTTTAAAAGCTCTTTCGTTGTCAGATGCAGGAATAGTGCAAGGTTTTATGGATAAATTTAAAGAAATTGAATCATATAAAATTGATATGATATTTGGTAATGATGATGAAGCTATAGCATTCTCTGAGTCAGATAGTTTAGAAAAGGCAATCGAGTTTTTTAAAAAACAATCATACATGACCATAATAACTAAAGGTTCTGAAGGCAGCATTGTCATTAAAGATGGTGAAGAGATTTTTTCTCGCGCAATGCAAATATCTCCAATAGATACAAATGGTGCTGGTGATATGTTCGCTGGTTCTTTTATGCATGCATATTTACAAGGTCACTCTTTGTCTGAATGTGCAGAGTTTAGCAATCTCGCATCATCAAGAGTGGTTGAAACCTTTGGCCCAAGGTTAGATACAAATGGATATAAAGAAGTTTTAAATAATTTAAAAAAAAGCTAGCTAAATTCGTTACTATCTGATATTTTCACAACCTCAAAATTTTTTCTTAAATGTAATGGCCGTAAAAAAAGCATCAAATAAAAAAACCACAGCAAAAAAAAATGTGGCTTCTAAAATAATAAAGAAAAAAGCTTCGTTAAAAAAATCTATAAAAACAAAAATAACATCAGTAGCAAATAATAAGTCTAAAATTGCTCCATATAAGGCTAAAAAAAATGAAAAATACATGAGTGCTGCAATGAAAAAACATTTCATAGCTGTCCTTCTGTTGTGGAAAGAACATCTAAAAGATGAAATGCAAAAAACATTTGATCATCTAAGAACTAAAGGTGAAACATATGCTGATCCTATTGATAGAGCATCCCAAGAAGAAGAATTTGCATTTGAGTTAAGAACCAGAGATCGAGAAAGAAAGCTAATAAATAAAATTGCCATATCAATTGAACAAATAAAACAAGATGAGTATGGCTGGTGTGAGTCTTGTGGAGATGAAATAGGCATAAAAAGATTGGAAGCAAGGCCAACAGCAACTCATTGCATTGATTGCAAAACTTTAGATGAGATTAAAGAAAAACAACTTAACGGATGATTTTTAATCTCTTATCAAATATAAGTTTTGATAAATAATAAAAAAATAAGTAAGTTTGCGATCTCAATTATAAAAGATCTTAATAAGAATAATTTTGAAGGATATCTTGTTGGTGGATGTGTAAGAGATCTTTTGTGTGGGTTAGAACCAAAAGATTTTGACATTGCAACTAATGCAACTCCAGAACAAGTTAGAAAGATTTTTAAAGCATCCAGGATAATAGGGAAAAGATTTAAATTAGTCCATGTTTTCAATAGATCTGAGCTCATTGAGGTCGCAACCTTTAGATCGGGCCAAGACTTAACAAATAATGGACATTTAATTAAAGATCAATCTGGAAAGATTATAAGAGATAACATTTGGGGTAACCTTGATGAAGATACTTACAGAAGGGACTTTACAGTAAATGCTTTATATTATTCTCCTATCTCAAAAAAAATAATTGGGCATAAAAATGGAATGGGAGACATTCATAAAAAAAGCATTGTCTCTATTGGAGACCCAAAAAAGAGATTCTCAGAAGATCCTGTAAGAAGTCTAAGAGCAATTAGGTTTAGTAATAAATTAGAATTTAAAATAGATAAAAAAATCAAAGAAGCAATTTATGAAAAGGGTGCTCTACTAGCGGGTATATCTAATGCAAGATTATTTGATGAATTCTGTAAAATATTTTTAAGCGGCATGGCGGAAAAAAACTTTAATAAACTAACCTCTTTTGGCTTAAATAAATATCTTGTAACTACAGATCCTCAGAAAAATGAATTCACAAAAAAACTTCTATCTGAGGCACTTAGAAATACTGATAAGAGATTGAAAAATAATTTGTCAGTAACTCCTGGTTTTCTGATAGCGGCTTTACTTTGGCCAGAGCTAATTGAGCAATCTTTATCAAAAAATGAAATTAATTTAAGAAAATTTTTTAGATCTATGGATAAAGTCTTGAGGAGACAGCATAAAATTACTGCGATCCCAAGAAAATTTCATAGTTACATAAAGGATATATGGGTTCTACAGTTAAAACTTCATAGTAGAATTAATAAACAACCTTATAAAACTTTTAAACATCCTAGATTTAGAGCAGCATATGATTTTCTACTAATTCGTGAGAAAGCAGCCAATGAAAAAAAATATCTTGGTAAATGGTGGACTGATTTTCAAATTAATGATGATAATATTAAGAGATCTTTAATTAATAACTTAAAGGAGAAAAATTTAGAAGAATCAATGAAAACATTTGGTTTCTCACAAGAGTTAATATAATCTATTAGGATAAAACTTATTATCAATGAAGCTGGCTGTAAACGAAATACCACTACCTAAATATATTGCCATTGAAGGACCAATTGGAGTCGGTAAAACAACCTTAGCAAATAAAATAGCTGAGACATTTAATTACGATGCTTTTTTAGAGCAACCTGCTGAAAATCCTTTTTTAAAAAACTTCTATAAAAATCCTAGTCAATCAGCTTTGGCTACTCAACTCTTTTTTCTTTTTCAACGCATGCAGCAAATAGAAGATCTTAAACAGAGAAGTTTATTTGAAAATGTACGTGTAGCTGACTTTTTAATAGAAAAAGATAGGCTTTTTGCAGAAGTCACGCTTTCAAATGAGGAGATGGTTCTATATGAAAAAGTGTATGAACATATTACTCTTGACGCGCCAACACCTGATTTAGTAATTTATTTACAAGCTCCAATAGAAATCCTCAAAGCAAGAATTGTAAAAAGAGGAAATATTAATGAACAATATTTAACTTTAGATTATTTAGAGAGACTAAATGATGCATACTCCAGATTTTTTCTTGATTATAAATCAGCGCCTTTACTAATTATTAATGCTGCTGATATTAACCTTGAATCAAATGAATCTGATTATGAAGCTTTAATAACAATGATTATGTCTAATCCTAAAGGTAAAAACTTCGTAAATCCGCAACCCTCCATTATTTAAAAATTAACTGTGACAAAAGACCTCATTAAAGCTCAATCACATAATCCTTATATAAAAGATATTAATGAATACAAAAAACTTTATGATGAGTCAATTAATAATCCAAAAGATTTTTTTAAAAAAATGGCTAAAGAAAATCTTTCATGGATTAATAATTTTAATGAAGTTCACAACAATAAATTTGCTAATACTAGGTGGTTTAATGGTGGAAAGATTAATGTGAGTGAAAACTGTATTGATCGTCATCTCGAAGAGTCAGCAGATAAAATAGCATTAATTTGGGAGGGAGATGACTCAAAAGATTCTAAAAAATTTACATTTAAGGAATTACACATTGAAGTATGTAAGTTTTCGAATGTATTAAAGAATTTAAATATTACTAAAGGTTCGAGAGTGTGTATTTATATGCCAATGATCCCTGAGGCTGCTTTTGCAATGCTAGCATGCTCAAGAATTGGAGCAATACATTCTGTTGTTTTTGGTGGTTTTTCTCCAGAATCATTAAAAGATAGAATTCTTGATGCAGATTGTGAAGTTGTTATAACTGCCGATGAAGGAATAAGAGGTGGAAAAAAAGTGCCGCTAAAATTAAATGTTGATGAAGCATTACGTAAATGTCCAAATATTAGAAATACAATTGTAATCAAGAGAACTGGTAATGATGTGCCTTGGGATAATCATAGGGATTGTTGGTATGAAGATTTAGCAGAAAATGTCTCTTCATCATGTGAACCAGAGCCAATGGATGCAGAGGATCCTTTATTTATTTTATATACTTCAGGATCTACTGGAAAACCTAAAGGAGTTCTTCATACTACAGCAGGATATTTATTAGGCGCTCATATTAGTTTTAAGTATTTATTTGGAATAAAGGAAAACGATATTTACTGGTGTACTGCTGATGTTGGTTGGATTACAGGTCATACATATATTTTATATGGTCCGCTCTCAAATGGCACAACTTCTATAATGTTCGAAGGCATTCCAACTTACCCTACCTCATCAAGGTGTTGGGAAATCTGTGATAAATATAATGTGAATATTTTTTATACTGCTCCTACAGCAATAAGAGCATTGATGTCTCAAGGCGATGAACCTGTTAATAAAACCAAGAGGAACAGCTTAAGAATTTTGGGCACTGTCGGAGAACCAATAAATCCCGAAGCATGGAACTGGTATTATAAAGTAGTAGGAAACAGCTCTTGCGATATCATAGATACGTGGTGGCAAACAGAAACGGGTTCTGTTCTAATCTCTCCAATTTCAGGTATTACACCTGTAAAACCTGGATCTGCAACATTACCTTTCTTTGGAGTAAAGCCTGCTATTTATGATAAAAATGGTATGACATTAAAAGGTGCTGCTTCAGGTAATTTGGTAATTGAGTCATCTTGGCCAAGTCAAATTAGAAGTGTATATGGCGATCATGAAAGAATGATATCTACTTACTTTAAAACCTATGAAAATAAATACTTTACTGGGGATGGAGCTCGAAGGGATAAGGATGGTTATTATTGGATTACTGGAAGAGTAGATGATGTTCTAAATGTTTCTGGACATAGGTTGGGAACAGCTGAAATTGAAAGTGCGTTAGTCCAGCATGAATCAGTAGCAGAGGCAGCGGTTGTTGGACTACCACATCCAATAAAAGGGCAAGGTATATATGCATTTGTAACATTAATGACAAATAAAGAATTCAATAATGAACTAGAGAATGAGCTTATTAAATTTGTATCAAAAGAAATTGGTCCAATTGCAAAACCTGATCTTATTCAAAATGCTCCAGGCCTTCCAAAGACAAGATCTGGGAAAATTATGAGAAGAATTTTAAGAAAAATTGCAGAAGGTGATTTTGAAAATCTTGGTGATACAACAACTCTTGCTGAGCCTGCCGTTGTAGAATCTTTGGTTAAAAATAGTAAAAAGCTGTGAAGTATCTTATTCCTTTATTTATTTTATTTGGATGTAATATGAATCAAAACTATGACAAATCGATGCTTCCAAATGCAGATCCTTTAACGCTCAGTAAGATAAATTCTAGAGGATTAATGAAATGTATGCAGCTTCCTACGCCCCTTCCACCAGTGCCGATAAATAAAGACCATAAAGTCAGCAATGAAGAAGTATATGATCAAACAGATTGTATTGATATTGAAATGTCTAAGAATGAAACTGATAAGATTAATAGTGAAAGAAAGGAGAAGAAAAAATTTAATCTTGAAATCAATCTTGAAGATCAAGATAAAGAGTAAGTATTCTCATAATTCTTTAACTTTCCATCCTCCTCTAATTTAATAAGATGAGCTAGCAAACTCATTTTAGCAATTGGATGAAGCATTTCAGGAACGTCGTCATATACCAATAATAGCAATTGATCAATATTTGAATTTTGTTTTTTCTCAACACATCTAAATACTTTAGACTCTCGCGAAAGTCTATGCCTAATTATAGAATTAATAGTTTTTGTTGGTTCCTTCATAATATTTCCGTGACCTGGTGCAAAATAGTTTATTTCATACTCTTCAAGTAATCTTAAAGAATTAATATATTCGGTCATATTTCCATCTGGAGGAGCTATTACTACAGTAGATCCGTCCATAATATGGTCGCCAGTTAAAAGGCACTTAATTTCTTTAATATAAAAGCATAAATGATTTGATGCATGCCCTGGTGTATGAATAGTTTCAAGAGAATATTCATCGGTTAAAATCTCATCTCCATGACTAAGAACATTATCTGGAATAAAAGTTTCATCCTCCCATTGGGACTCTCTATCAACTAATCGTCCAAACATTGGAATATTTAATTTTTTTGAAATCGGAAGTGCTGCTGGTGAATGATCTGTATGAGTATGTGTAACCAATATTCTTTTTATTTTATTTTTTCCAACTGATAAAATTTTGTCAATGTGTTCAGGAATATTTGGACCAGGATCAATTAGAGTAATATCCTCTTTGCCAATTAAGTATGTATTAGTGCCTTTCCCTGTAAAGATTCCTCCATTATTGGCAGTAATTTTTTTTATTAATTTATTCATTAGTAATTTTCATAACCATCATCGCCAGGAAACAAAACGTTCCATGATCCATTATCTTTAAAAAACTTAGGTAATATAGGTTTAATGTCATTTTTTGTAGGATTTTTTTGACTATTAAGCATATCTTCAGCATTATCAAAATCTGCACATAGCTTAAGATTTTCTGTGGTTGGTAATATCATTTGCATATCTCCTTCTATTGCTTTTTTTAAAGCTTCTTGAGGATTAATCCATATGCTTTGAGTTATTTCCATGCCATCATGTTTAACAGTTTGTTTTTCAGGAAGATAAGCAATAAAAAATCTTGTATCAAATCTTTTGGTCTCAAATTGAGGAGTAATCCAGTGAGATAAAGGAGCAATATTTTTTGTGGAAAGCACTAAATCTTCATCTTTGCATATTGTTAAAAAACTAATATTTTGATTAATAAGTTCTTTCCTATAATCATCAAATTTAATTTTTTCTTTGCCTAAAAGATCAAGCTTCTCTCCAGAACTTTTTGTAGCCATTAATATTCCAACTTCTTCAAAACATTCTCTGATACACGCAATCCAATAACTTAGTCCGCAGCTTCTTAAATTTAAAATTTTTGAAGCACTTAAATCATTAAATCCATCACAATATAATTCCCAATCTTTATGATTATCTCCTTCATCAATTTTTCCTCCTGGAAATACATAAAGATTTTCAAATGGGGGTTTCTTTGATCTTTTAACAATTAATACTTCCATTCCATTATCAGAGTCCTTTAAAACTAAGACAGTTGCAGCTGGAATTAAATTATTTTTCATAAATATATTTGATATAGCTTAGAATACTGCTTATGAGAATTACTGACAATCTAAAAAATGATATCAAAGATGCACCCAAATGGTTTCACGAATCATTAAATATAATTCCCGAGGAATTACTTATTAAAAATGATAGAGGAGATCTCTCATATGCGAGATGGAGCTCAACTAAAGAAAATGACAATCTGTTAATTTTCATTCATGGAACTGGTGCACATAAAAAATGGTGGTATCCGATTGCGCCTCAGTTCATAAATGATACTAATGTAATTGCAGTTGATCTTCCTGGAATGGGTGATTCAGGATTTAGAGAAAAATATAGCATAAAAGATTTTGGTGAATGCATTATTTCAATAATTGAAACTGAGCAAAGAAATAATAATATAAGTAATATTTCTATAATAGGTCATTCATTGGGTGGACAAGTTGGAGCATATGTTGCTTCTGAAAAAAAAGAATTGGTTAATAGCTTAATAATGATAGATACTTTTATAAGGCCTCCTGACTGGAATCCAGAAGAACATGGAGGAGGACCATTAAGAAAGATTAAATACTATCCTAATAAAAATATAATTCTTGAAAGGTTTAGATTATTGCCTCAGCAAGAATGTTTAAATGAATGGTTTGTGAGATTTATAGCAGAACATTCCGTAAAACAAACAACAGAAGGCTGGCGATGGAAATTCGATGACACAATGTTTAATAGTTTAGAAAGATTATTTGGATATCAATTCACATTTAAGTGCCCTGCTCTTTTTATTCATGGTTCGGATAGTCTTTTAATGTCAGGTAATATATTAAGTAATATAAAAAATATGTATTCTGACATTATGGATTTTGAAGAAGTTTTAGGAGCAGCGCACCATGTTCCTCTGGATAAGCCACTTGAAATAATTGATATAATAAAAAATAGATTATATTAAATCTTTTTTATGAATTATTTTTATTTTTTTCTATTCTTATTTTTCTCTTTTGTTATTTTATTTAAGCCTTTTGCCAAAACATTGTTTGACTGGGTCATAAATTCAAAAAAACTATACAAACTAGGTTTTATAACCTCCCTTATTGGTGCTTTTTGCATTTATATAAGTCTTATGGATTCATTTTGGTATGAAAGAGTTTGGATGGTGGTTACTTTAATTCTAGGAATTCTAATTTTTATCAGAGGTGTTTTCATTATTTTTTTCCTAGATACCATAAAAAAATTATTTATAGTTATTTTAAAAAATTATTATAAATTTACGATTCCAATTTCCCTAACAATGTTTTTTTTAGCATTTTTTATAGTTTCAACTGATTATATTGGTCCACAAAAAGATATAAGTTCATGTAGATCTGATAGTGTCATAAATGTTATATGTGATTTTTATAATCCTGAGGATATCGTTATTACTCCTGATAAAGAGTTTCTTTTGATGTCGGAGTTCGGAGGCATAGGTCCATATGAAGAACAAAAATCAGGTTATTTTGCACTGCTAGAGCTTTCTAGTGGAAAAAAAATTATTCCTAATATTGTTCTAGGTGATAACTCTTGGGGAAACCCTTCATGCTCAAGAAATAATCTGAAGTTTGGGCCACATGGTATAGATTTAATTCAAAGATCAGATGGTATGTTTCAGCTTGGAGTAATAAATCATTTCCCAGAAGAGACGGTGGAAATGTTTCAGATTGTTAAAAATGGAAAATCTTGGGATTTTATTTGGAAAGGATGTGTTGATGTTCCTTATCGATATTATTTTAATGATGTAAGTTTACAAAAAAATGGTAATTTTTTTGCAACTCATATGTATAAACGAGATATTAATCTCAATGTTTGGCTTATAAATACAATATTGAAGAGAAAATCTGGTTTGTTAGTTAATTGGCAAAATAATAAATTTATAGATATTAGAGGGTCTGAAGGAAGTGGTCCTAATGGAATAGCCCTGCATAATGAAACAAACATGATCTATATTAATTACAATCAAGGTGACAAGATTTCAAAGTTTGATCTAATATCTAATGAGATTGTTGCTAGTAAATTTATTGAATCTCCAGATAATCCTTACATTGATTCTGAAAATATTTGGGTCACTTCATTAGACTTTCAACCTAATGATTTTGGCGAATGTGAATTTAAAAAAAGTTGCTCGCTGCCCTTTTCCATATATAAGCTAGACTTGATAAGTTTGGACATAATAGATAAGTATTCATTCTCTAAAACTGTCTTTGGCTTACCAACTGTAGCTGTTCCTTTCAAAGAAAATATTTACTTAGGATCTTTTCATTCAGATAGAATTGGATACTTTAAGATAGATTAAAGTGATGAAAGAAAAGTTTAATTTTGATACTTTAAAAATAAAGATACCTAACAGGCACAAAAATTCTCATAAAGGAGATTTTGGAAAAGTGCTGATTGCTGGTGGCGCAAGTGGCATGGGAGGTGCTTCAATTCTCTCATCTGAGGCAAGTCTATTTTGTGGAGCAGGCTTAGTGCATCTAGAAACACATTTGTCTAATGTTGAAGCAAGTTTAAAGAGAAATCCTGAAATTATGGCTTTTGGAGGAAGCAGTCAGATAGACTCAATAAAAGATATTTCTGTGGTCGTTTGTGGACCTGGTCTTAAAGATGATGATTGGTCATACGATATTTTTGAAAAAATAATAGCTACTTATGATAAAAGTGTTCTTGTTTTGGATGCTGGTGCTCTTCACTTCCTACCTCAAACTTATGAAAATATTAAAAAAATAAATACAGAGTTAATATTAACTCCCCATCCAGGAGAAGCTAGCAAACTCTTAAATATTTCAGTTGATAAAATACAAGAAAATCGATCTTTATCTGCAAAAGAAATATCAAATAAATATAATGCAAGTGTAATATTGAAAGGAAATGAGACAATCATATATTCAAATAAAGATTCTATGGAATATCAATGTTCAGAAGGCGGGCCAGAACTTTCAACTGGCGGCACGGGGGATGTCCTTGCAGGTATTATTTCTGCACTTGTTGCTCAAAAAATAAATATTATTGATTCTTGTCTTCTTTCAGTTGCTGTTCATGCTCGAGCAGGAAAAATATTTAAAGAAAACATAGGTGAGATAGGTTTAAATGCATCTTCATTAATATCTATAGCAAGAGATCTACTTAATAAATGAAAACTATAATTTTAGAAAATGATCAAGCAACCTTTAAACTAGGCAGATTGATTGGAAATATAATTTTAAAAGCTAAACAAAAGTCTATTGAGATTCATCTTGAAGGTGATCTTGGTGCTGGTAAAACATTCCTAACTAAATCAGTGGTTCAAAGCTGTGGATGGACAAAACATGTTAAAAGTCCAACCTATACATTATGTGAGGAGTATGATCTTGGAGACCTTATTTTTTTACACATAGATTTATATCGAACAGACGAACATAATGATATTCTTTTGTTTAATCTCGATAGAGATACCCATCCAAAAAAAGTTGTAATAATAGAATGGGCCGATAAACTTGAAAATAATAGAAACTGTGATTTAAGAATTGCTTTTAAGCACATAAATAAAGCAAGAGAAATTTCAATCACGACTGGTGGCAATTTATTTAAACAATTAGCTAATTATGAATAAATTTTTTTTAATAATATGCATCATAATATCTGCTTTTGTAAAAGCTAATGAAATAAAATTTCATGAAGTTAAAAAGTTAGAGAATGAAGTAATACAAATTTCTTTTTTATTGGAAAAAGTATCATTTATAAAGTCATATTCTCTAGTTGATCCATCTAGACTTGTTGTTGATGTTTACAAAACTAATCTTAAATCTAGTGTAAGTGAAGTCTATAACTATCCAATAAAAAAAATACGTGCTACTTCAGAAAATGGCATCACAAGAATTGTCGTTGACTTATATGAATTTATTAATTGGAAAAAGCCAACTCAATCTTTCAATGGTGAGCAGGTCGTTCTTAACCTTGAGTTAACAAATGCAAAAGGTCTTAAAAATAATATCAGAGATATTGTAATTGCTATTGATGCTGGACATGGTGGGAGAGACCCTGGAACAGTTGGTAGTAACAATATTCTTGAGAAAGATGTGACTCTATTAATTGCAAAAGAGTTGGAAAGAACTTTAAGAGATACCTCAGGATATCAAGCAGTTATGATTAGAAATGACGATGATACTGTCAGTCTGAATGATAGATATCAAAGTGCCAGGAGATATGGTGCTGATGCATTTATATCCATTCATGCAGATGGTTTTAGATTAGAGTCAGTGAATGGAGCATCAGTTTTTATTTGGTCAGATGAATCTTCAAGCAGTGTTGCCAGAAATCTTTCTGAAAAAGAAAGGCAAAGAATTCAAGCACAGATAAAAAATTTAAAATCATATGATTTTAATGAAGACTATGCCAGAGATCTTTATCCTAATACTTACAAGAAAAAGATCAGTCAAAGTAAAGTATTGGGTATTAAAATCTTGGACCAATTAAAAAGAGATCCATACACAAAGCTTCATAAAAAAAATGTTGAATTTGCTGATTTTAGAGTTCTTAAGTCAGTAGATATACCATCAGTTTTGGTAGAGTCAGGTTTTCTAACTAATCCTGGAGATGCAGAAAGACTTAAGAGCAAAGCAGGCAGAAGAATGATTGGAAGGTCAATTTTCTTGGGAATACATAATTATTTTAAGGAGGTTCCCATTTCAGGCTCCATACTTGAAGATTATCAGAACTATTTAAATTATGAAATTCAGCAGGGAGATGTTATATCAGAGATTGCAATAAGATTTGGTGTCACTGTTGATACTATTAATAAAACGAATAATTTAAAAAACAAATCAATTTTTCCAGGTCAAGTAATAAGAATTGACATATAGAATTATGTTTTCATGTAAATATTTTTTCTAGGCAGACCCATCAACTTAACATAACCTTATCAGGACTTAAGACATATCATGGGGATCAATGTCATAGGCCCATTTTACCTTTTTTGTTTCAGGCCAATTTTCAATTTTTTCTGTTAAAAAATTAAGGACTCTGTTTAGGTAAGTTCTACTATTTGATTTTATTACTAAATGATTTCTAACATTTCCCTTTATTTTAAATGGTATTGAAGGAAGTGGTCCTAAGACAACAATACTTTTCTTATTGCTCAAAAGATTCACTATTTTGTCTAAAAACTTAATGCTGCTATTAGGGTTTGGAGAAGTGACTCTTAGAATCGATATAAATGAGTATGGTGGTAAGTTTAAAATTTTATTATTTGAAAGACATTGTTCAGCGACTAATTGATAGTCTCCAGTTTTTATTTTATTTAAATTTATGTCGTCTGGATATCTTGTTTGAAGAATTACCTTAGCTAGATTATTACTTCTCCCAGCTCTTCCAGAAACTTGAATAAGTTGTTGAGCAATTTTTTCAACTGCATTAATTTCTGGACTAATTAATGCTCCATCAGCATTTAAAATTACGCATAAAGTTACTTTTGAAAAATGATGTCCTTTTGATAGCATCTGAGTTCCTACTAAAATTGCTGCTTGACTTGAATTAACCTTTTCATAGATGGACTCTATTGAGCCTTTAAGCCTGGTTGAGTCATAATCCATTCTAATAATAGGTATATGTTTAAAAGTATTTTGTAAAACTTCCTCTACTCTTTCAGTTCCCGTTCCAAATATATTCAATTCATCTGATTGGCAATCTGGACAAAACTCATTTACACCATAAACAGATTCACATTTGTGGCATATCAATCTATTTTTTGATTTATGAAATACTAAATTTGTTTCGCATGATGAACATTTTGCTACCCAACCACAACCATCACATTCATATATAGGAGCAAAACCCCTTCTATTTATAAAAACTAATACCTGTTCGTCTTTATTTATTGTATCTTCAATAATACTCATTGTTTGTGAAGCTATGCCACCAAGCAAAGAAGAATCTGAAATATCTAATGGAATTAATTTTGGAGGTTTTTTGCCATCTACTCTTCTAAGTAAATCAAATTTCTTATATTTACCATCTTTGACTAATTTAAGGGTTTGCAAAGATGGAGTTGCCGAGCCTAAAAAAATTGGAATGTTTTCTAATTGCGCTCTTTTAATTGCTAAATCTCTTCCAGAAAATTTAAAACCCTCTGTTTGTTTATATGATTGATCATGTTCCTCATCGATTATTATTGCTCCTAAATCTTTTAGTGGCATTAATATAGAAGATCTTGTTCCGATAACAATTTTTAATTTACCGAATTTTGATTTTAACCAAATGTCTAACCTCTTATTTGATGTTTTTCTGGAATGATAAACTCCTATTTCACCCGAAAATCTATTTTTAAATCTATTTACAAGTTGAGGTATAAGGTTTATTTCTGGTACGAGAATTAAGACGGATTTGTTTTTTTTAAGAAACTTCTCTGCAAGCTGAAGGTATATTTCTGTCTTCCCAGAACCCGTAACGCCATAGATTAACGAAGGACTAAATGACTTAATTTTATTTAAATTCTGTAAATTATTTTTTTGTTCTGGCGTTAATTTTAGATTTTTATCATCTTTGTTTATTTTATATTCAATATTAGTATCTGATTTAGATATTGTTTTATTATTATTTTTCCTAAGCATAGTAGGGATAAAAGAGAAAAAGACTTCTCCTATTGGGTGATGGTAATAGTCAGAAGCCCATAAAATTGTCTTAAAAATCGACTTATCAAAACAGGTATACTCATCAGCCACTGACTTTATTTCTTTAAGATCTTTATCGATGTTTAGATTTATTTGTTTTTTTATGACTATCCCAATAATATTTTTTTTTCCAAATGGAACTACAACCCGCATACCGTTTTTAATATCGATATTGCTTTTATATGTAAAGCATTGTCTAAGGGGCAGATTTATCGCGATGTCGTAGTAAAAAATTTTCATTTTTTAATTGAAACTGAGTTAATTTTTGATATAGTTCTCATCCTAATTTAATTTATTATGAAAAAAGACATTCATCCTTTATATCGAGAAGTTCTATTCCATGACACTAGCGTGGATGAATACTTCATAATCAATTCAACTTTAGAAACTGACAAAACAAAAGAATGGGAAGATGGAAAAACCTACCCATACTATGCTCTTGATATTTCTTCAGCTTCACATCCCTTTTACACTGGTAAACAAAAAATTATTGATACAGGTGGTAGAGTTCAAAAATTTGAAGAACGGTTTGGTAAAAAATAATAATTCAATCAATTTAATCCAGAGCTCCCAAAACCTTTAATACCTCTAGACGATTTTTTAAAGTCATCAACAAGTTCAAAGTCTGCTTGTATTACTGGAACAATGATCATTTGCGCAATTCTATCACCTGGGTTTATTTCAAAATCAATATTTGATCTATTCCATGCAGGAACCATCAATTCACCTTGATAATCTGAGTCTATTAACCCAACAAGATTACCTAGTACTATTCCGTGCTTAGATCCTAAACCAGATCTGGGGATAACCAATGCAGCTAAACTCGTATCTTCTAGATGCATTGCAAAACCCATTGGTATCATTTCTGTTTGTGCTGGTTTTAATACAATCTTTTCATTAAGGCATGCTCTGAGATCAAGTCCAGCAGATCCAGCTGTTTCATATTTAGGTAGCGGTATTGAATCCCCAATAAGAGAGCTTATTATTTTTATTTTGACTTTTTTCAAATTTTAATTTCCTTGGGCTTATACAAAGATTTTAACTTACATTTACCCGAAGTAAGATTATTCCAACTATCTTTATAGCTCAAAACAGCAAGATTACACGTTGAAAATTTTTTTATATATGTATCTGTTAAATTTTCAACCATCAAATGAAGAGTTGGATTATGTCCAACCACTAGAACACTTTCTAAGCTATCATCTAAATCTTTTATTTTATTAAAAACATCTTTTATTCCTCCAAAATATAAATCATCTAAATAAATTGCTTTTTCGATAGAAAATTTGAAACCACTCGCCACAAAATCAAAAGTTTCTTTAGCTCTTTTAGCTTTAGAACAAATTACTTGATCAACTTTAAAACTGTTATTTTCTATGAAAAAACTAAGTTTCTTTGCATCATTTATACCTCTTTTGGCTAGAGGTCTATCAAAATCACTAAGATTCAAATTGCTCCATGAGGACTTTGCATGTCTTAAAATAAATATTTCTTTCATATAATATTGATTATAGTATTGATATGTATACTTCTG
Source organism: Gammaproteobacteria bacterium TMED225 (assembly GCA_002169625.2). Classification (GTDB taxonomy): domain Bacteria; phylum Pseudomonadota; class Gammaproteobacteria; order Magnimaribacterales; family D2472; genus SAR86A. Next base: position 30,927 of record NHJW02000009.1, on the reverse strand, counting down.
TTCTATAAAATCGCCATGCTATGAGTAAAAAATGTCAAGTAACAGGTAAAATGCCTCAATCTGGAAACAATGTTTCTCACGCTAATAATAGAACTAAGCGTAAGTTTTTTCCAAATCTTCATACCCACAAGTTTTGGGTTGAATCAGAAAACAGATTTGTAAATCTGAAGGTCTCTGCAAAAGGAATGCGTGTTATTGATAAGAAGGGTATCAGCCAAGTTCTGAAAGAAATCAGAGCTCGTGGTGAAAAAGTTTAACAACCACTATTTATATCCAACCTCTTGTGCTAAATAAACTGCTTGTTTTTGAAGTGAGCCAAGCATACTTACATTTACAGTATCTTCCTTAAATTTTCCCCAGCTTTTAATTGATTTATCAATCAGTGCATCATCAATGACAGGATATTCTTTGTTGGCAGAAGCATAAAAATATTGTGCGTCCTCTGATGCAAAATATTCTAATAGTTTTTTAGCATTAGCTTTATTTTTTGAAGTTTTTAAAATACCTGCTCCAGAGATGTTTACATGAACTCCCCTATCATCTTGGTTGGCCCAAAAGATACTCAAATTATCGTATTTGGGATCACCCAATAATCTAGCAAAATAATATGTGTTAACAATAGTGACTCCACATTGCCCACTTGAAACAGCCTTCAAGGCATTTGTATCATTAGAAAATACTTCTGTTGCTAAATTTGAGACCCAGCCAGATACAACTTCTTTAGCATTCTCAAATCCATATTCATTTATCATGCTAGAAATAAGAGATCTGTTATAAACCTTTTTGGAAGTTCGCAAACATAATTTACCAGACCATTTTGGTTTTGATAAATCCTCATATGTAGAAAAATCACTTTCTGAAAATTGATCATTTGCATAAACTATAGTTCTCGCCCTTTTAGAAAAACCGAACCATTGATTATTTGGATCTCTTAAATGATTTGGTATATTATTTTCTAATATTTCTGAATCTGTTTTACTAAATATATCTCTTTCTGATGCTTGCCAAAGAACACCCGCGTCAACCGTCATAAAAATATCAGCCGCTGAATCTTCTCCTTCGATATCGATTCTTTCCATCAACTCTTGAGCATTTCCAGATAATAGATTTACTTTGATTCCAGTATCTTTATAAAAATCTTCGATTATTGGTTCAATTAATTGAGGTTGCCTTGACGTATAAATTGTAAGCTCATTGTTGCTTTCACTTACACATGAACACAGAATAAATATTGACAGAATCATTGATAGCTTTTTCATATTAACCTCTCATAAAATGAGTTTATTCAGGTGTGCAATAAAATTATATCTTATTCTTACCGGATGCATGATTGATGAAAAATCTTTTTAAAAATTGGTTTTTATTTACACTTGAAAGTCCAAAGTTTCTAAGCAGTTTTATATATAAATTTTCTGATCTAAAAAGATTTACAAAAAAGTCCATTGATTTAAGCATTAAGAGATTCATATTTTTTCTTCTTATTTCATATCTCTTTAATACTAACTTTTGATTTATATTATTACTTTTTTCATATCCTTTAATTATTTCTTCACAAAAAGCATCTGCGTCTGCAAATCCTAAGTTTATCCCCTGTCCAGCAAGGGGATGAATGGAGTGAGCGGCATCTCCAATTAATACTATAGAACCGGTCATATATTCTTTTACGTGATGATTAAACAATTTAAAGCTCAAAATATCTGAACTTATTTCTATTTTTGTAAAAAGCTGTTTTTCAAAAAAAGCTATGTTCTTATGAACATAATTATTTATGTCAGAGTTCACTAGTCTTTTATCATTAACTGACCAAACAATTGTATGAGTTGAATCAGTGTTATTTGCAGGTAGAGGCATGATTGCAAAAATACCTTTTTCTGAAAAGATTTGATACGCAAGATTCACTTCTTTTAAAGAACATTTTGCAGTAAAAGTGATAGCTGTTTGGTGATAATTGCCAGTAATTTCTTTAAATGATGATATTTCTGCTACTTTTGACTTTCTTCCATCACAACCAGCAACAAACTTAGTGTTAACAATTTCTTGATCAGAAAGTAAAACATTTAAGGAGTTTGTATTGCTGTCTTCACTAATATCTTTAATTTGAACTCCATGTATTATTCTCTGATAAGCCTTTTTATTAAGTTCATGCTGAAGTTCATCAAAAAAAGCGACATAAGATAGATTATCTTCGCCAACCTCACTTGAAGAAAAATTAATTTTACCTGTGCCCTCTCCATCAAATACATTTATTTTTTTTATCTTAGCGAGAGGAATTTGGATGCCAAGATCATCGATTAATTTTTTTGAGAAAGAATTGAGTGTTAGCGTCCTTATATAATTTTTATTCTCTGCTTCTTCTGTAGATTTCTCTATTACTATAGATTCAATATTGTTTTTACTTAGTCTTGATGAAATATAGTTTCCAATTATTCCTCCTCCAGATATAGTAACAATAGGATTCACAATATTAGGACATTAAAGATTCAATATCAGCGGGTTTTGAAGGTACTTTATTGGTTAGNTTTTCATTACCATTTTTTGTAACAAGGATATCATCTTCTATCCTTATTCCTATTCCCTTCCATTTATCATCAACATCCATTGCATTACTAATATATATTCCAGGTTCAATTGTTGTAATCATTCCAGGTTTAAATTTCATATATTCATCGCCTTCCATGTATTCTCCAGCGTCATGAACATCAAGTCCAAGCCAATGTCCTATTTTGTGCATNTAGAAGTCTTTAAAAGCGCCAGATTTATGAAGTTCTTCTGGGTCTCCCTCAAGCAATCCAAGATTTACTAAGCCTCTTGTTATAACTTTCTCAGATATAATCTGTGGCTGTATAATGTCGTTTCCAGGTTTTACAAGGTCTATTGATGCATTAAGTGCGTCTAATACAATCTCATAAACTTTTAATTGCTCTTTTGAAAATTTTCCACTAACAGGATATGTTCTTGTAATATCTGAAGCNTACATTTCATATTCACAGCCNGCATCAACTAGTAAGAGATCTGAATTTTTTAACTCTTGGTTNTTTTCAATNTAGTGAAGAATGCAAGCATTTTCTCCACCTGCTACTATTGGGGTATAAGCAGGNAATCTGCCACCCCTTTTTGAAAATTCATAAATATACATTGATTCAATATCTTGCTCTGTATGCTCGACTTTTAGAGACTTCATTACATTGATNTGTGCATCTGCAGATATATCACATGCCTTTCTTATAATATTTATCTCATGTTCATCTTTTATAAGCCTCATATTGCCTATAAGTGAAGATGCATTTTTTATATCTATTGATTTACTATGTCTATCTTTTGAGCTTGCTTCTGAACACCAATCAATAACTTTCTGATCAAAGCCTGATTTTTTTCCAACCGCATATAANACCCGCTCACAACCAAGCAGAATATTTGGAANCATTTCGTCAACTTCGTTATTGTTATATGCCTTATCAAATAAATAATTATCAACAGCTCCCATGGGTCCTGNTCGATTTCCNTCCCAAATTTCTTTTAATTTATTTTTTGGAGGTACAAATATTATTGAACTAATGCCANTATTATCNTTAACGATTGCTATCAGGGATGAAGGCTCACAAAATCCAGAAAAATAGTAAAAATCACTATCTTGTCTAAATGGATAGGCTGAGTCCGCATTTCTATATTGCATATCAGCACCGGGAATCAATAGAATAGAGTTTTTTGGTATTACTTTAATTAATTCATCTCTTCTTAATTTATAAATAGAATTATTCATNATGGTATTTTACTCTTTTAATCAAACTTTCCAATTCATTAAAGTATAATTAGAATATAAAAATGCCAAAAAANACTAACTTAACCTCTAAAGATCTCGAAAAAAAAATAGATCTTTTAGTTAAAAGATTTAAAGAACAAAAAGGCATTATAGACTCATATATTAAAAGGGAGAGAGATTGGAANAAAGATAAGGTATTACATAAAAAAGAACTGTCTCGATTAGAAAAGGATTTAAAAAAGGCACAAAATGAGTAATATTGAAATATCTTTAAGAATTTTTGGTAGAGATTTAACGCTTGCCTGNCCTCCTAAAGAAAAAGAAAATTTAATAAAGGCAGCTAAACTTCTCAANGAGGAATTAGATAATATAAATGATAAAAATAATGCTCTTATAATTGCAGGCCTTACGCTTGCAAATAAACTTTTAACAAATAATCCTAACTCTGATAACGTTGATAATATTGATTATTCTAAGATAATAAAGAAAATAGAAAACGTACTTGNAAAATAATCTTTAACTTAAATCTTATCTCAATTATANTTTATANGCATTCTGGTTCATTCGCTNATGTGTTAATAAATTTGAACCGATACTATTAAATAGGTGATTTTCCACTGTCGTTGTTGTGCAATACCTAATAGGGAAGCCTGATCTGACATGATGTTCACCACCTGAACTTTCGGTTCAGGTATAACACATGGCGATGATCTGGTTTGTTAGCCTCTGCAAAAAATTATGGTGAAAAATAATATTAGAAAATCACTTCTTAGGCAGGGGCAGCTTTTATCNACTGAGTTTATTCAAAAATCGAACCAAATAATTCAATCCACTGCAATCAAAGAATTAAAAATTAATGAAGNGGAAAATATCTTGCTTTATTTTCCATTTAAATTTGAGATNTCAGTCAATTTAATCATTANCGAAATTAACNAACATACAAAAATATATATGCCTAAGATTTTATCTNGCAAAGAAATGAAATTTAATCTTATGGACAATAANAGCNATTTNAAAAAAAATAAATATGGNATCAATGAAATTAATAATAAGAAATATATCGATCCACTTTCACTAGATATTATGTTAATTCCATTTGTAGGTGTTGATAAAGGTGGTTACAGNCTNGGATATGGNGGTGGCTATTTTGATAGAGCACTCAAACATATTAAAAATTTAGAACAGCGACCCAAAATAATTGGTTTAGGTTATGATTATCAAATGTTCAATGGAGATTTTGCCGAAGATCATGATATTAAATATGATGTTGTAATTACAGAGAAAAATATAATCTCATTTAGCTAAATCAAAATATAAAAAAATCTGATATGAATAGAGTCTATAAAATTTTGTGCACCNTAGGTGCTTCTATTTTAATAGCNGAACCAATTACTCTAGATGGAAATTTAAATGAAGAGTCATGGAAAGATGCTTTTGTAATAGAGAACTATTATGAAACAGTCCCTTTCACACTTGAACCTGCAAGTGTAAAAACAATTACAAGGGTATTTTCAAATGAAGATGGTATATACGTAGGATTTACTAATTTCCAAGATATTTCAACTATGGTATCCAACAAATCATTAAGAGATGAGATGGGAATAAATGTAGAACAAAATGGTGTTGCTATTGATTTTGATAGTGACGGTTCAAAAGCATATATGTTTATGATTACTCTTGCAGATATAAAAAAAGATGGNATAAGGCCCTTGGGAGGATATCCAGAAATGGATTGGGATGGNGATTGGGAGGCAAAAACAAGAAAATATAAAAATTTTTGGATATCGGAATTCTTTATACCTTGGAATGTTGCTTTAATGAAGCCAGAAGAAAATGATATGAGAAAAATAAATATTTCTACGTTTAGATATTTAGCAAAAGAAANAGTTTGGTTAAATGATACAAAAACAAGTGGATTTAGAGTTAATTTCCTCTCAAATATGAGAACTATAGAAATTAATAGTTATACCAAAAGGAAGCTTAATTTTTTTCCATTTCTTTCAAAAACATATAATTCAGTAAGTAATTTTAATGANAATAAATTAGGNGCAGAAGTATTTCTAAATACAGGTAAAGGACAACAGATTAATCTTACAATTAATCCTGATTTTGGTCAGGCTGAAAGTGATGAGGTAATAGTTAATTTTTCAGCTCAGGAGACATTTTATTCTGAAAAAAGAGCTTTTTTTAATGAAAATCAGTCTCTATTTGATCTTAATCATTATGATAGATACAGAATAATAAATACGAGAAGGATAGGTGCGANAAGTAACTATGAATGTTTNTCTTCAGANGACATTGGTGATTGTGAGGCCTCGAAAAAAAATTATACCGATATAGATTTTGCACTNAGATACACGCAAAAAAATAATGATTTAGATTTTGGAGTTTTTTTAGCTCAAGAATCTGACGAAAGATATACCAAAGGTAGGAGTTATTATGCAATTAGATCTAAAAAGAGAATTAATAATACAACTATAGGTCACTTTTTAACGTATGTTGAAGATAACTTTTTANATGCAAAAGCTACAGTAAATGTAATTGATTTTTCAAATGTAAGGTCAAATAAACTTACTTTTTATAATGATCTCATATCATCACATAAAGATAATATCTCCGGATTTGGTTTGAGATCACAATTTAATTANAAGCCAACCGCTCTTAGTAGTCGCTCTGGTAGCNTTCTTTACTTTGATGATGATCTTATGCTGAATGATTTTGGTTATCTTAAAAAAAATGATTGGTTTCATGTCGGTCTAGGAAGTGATGTTTCAAAAATTAACTTTAAAGATGGAAAAAAAATAAAAGAATTAAAAGTAGGCATAGATTTTAATTATGANTCTGATACTTCTGGTAATTCAAATCCAATTACAATTGGCCAAAATAATGAATTTACATTTTTAAATTCATCTGAGTTTCAGTTTACATGGGACCTTAAAACCTCTGGAAAGAATACAACCATAACTCGAAAAAATATTGACTACCCATTTGTTAAAGAAAAAGGCAGTCTTAGCTTTAACTTAGATTATGAATCGCCTAGTTTCGGAAACTGGGAGTATGATTGGAGGATAGGATATGAGGTCGCAGATAAATATAAGTTTTGGAAATCTGAAGGCTATGAAAGAAAATACATAAAAGTTGCAGCTTCATTTTATCCTACTGATAATTTCAGATTATATTCATCAATAAGAAAAAGAGAAGACGATGAGTGGTTAAATTGGATAGAAAATAATAGATTGGCAGTATTTGATTTAACAAGAAATATTATTTCAATAAATATGAATTGGTATAGGGGTTCGAAACATGAAATAAGGTTAAAAAGTCAATTCATTGCACTTGAAGCAATAAATCCAAGAAGTCTATATATTGATANAGATGGTTATCTCTTAGAAAATGATGATATTGTAAAATCATTCAGTGAAGGTATTACCTCCTTCCAAATAAGATATAAGTATGAAATTGCTGCCCTATCAAATATATACCTNGTTTATACAAGAGGTGGGAGTGTTTATGAAGAAGATGANGACAGAAACACTTCAGAAATTTTAANCGANCCATGGAACCATCCAGATAATGAAATATTATCTATAAAATTCAGATTAAAATATTAATATTTATTTTAGAAAATCTAAGTAAGCCTTATTATCACTTGCTTCTTTAAAAACAGTGCCNCATTTCTCTAAATGCTTTAAAAGCAATGAAGATTTTGAACTATGATCTTCAATCCCAATCAATATATTGCCATATGCAGATCCAATGTTTCTGTAATGAAATAAAGAAATATTCCATTTATCACCAAAACTTTTTAGGAATTCAAGAAGAGCTCCAGGTTTTTCAGGAAATTCTCCNTTAAAGATTCTTTCATTATTTTTTGATTCTCCAGNAACATTTGCTCTTCCACCAACCATATGCCTNAGATGATCATTAGATATTTCATTATTTGTAAAATCATTAAATTTGTATTTAAGTTTTTTGAGTTTCTGTTTCAGCATATTAAAACTTTTTTCTGAGGCTGTTCTAATTCCAACTAAAACATATGCATCTCTATTATCTGATTTTCTATAATTAAATTCTGTTACAGATAATTTACCAAAAACTTTCGCTAACTTTAAAAAACTGCCTGATTTTTCTGGAATTTTTATACTTAGAATTTTCTCTCTATTTTCTCCAATTTCAGATCTTTCTACTATAAACCCTAATTTCTGAAAATTTACATTTGCTCCAGAGCTAATTGCTAAAAGATTTTTATTCTTCATCCTTTTTGTGTAGATTTTTAATCCTGCTAAAGCAACGGCACCAGATGGTTCAGATAAAACTCTTGTATCTTCAAATATATCTTTAACTGCAGCACATACTTCATCTATGCTGACTGTCATAACTTCATCAACACACTCTTTTATGACATCAAGATTATTTTTGCCAACTTGTGAAACAGCAACTCCATCAGCAAACAAGCCAACTTTTTTTAAAACAGTCCTCTTATTTGTTTTGATAGCTTCTGTTAAACATGCTGAATCATTAACTTCAACTCCAATTATTTTAATTTTCTTATTGTGTTGTCTTACCCAGGCTGAAATTCCTGCAAGAATTCCACCACCTCCAACAGGTACAAATATCGCATCATAATCGATACCATCTTCAAGAATTTCCTTTCCTACTGTACCTTGTCCAGCTATTGTGTATTTATCATCAAAGGGATGAACAAACGTATACTTATTTTTTAAAGAAATTTCTTTTGCTTTAACTAATGCCTCTGCAAGATTTTCACCATGAAGAGTGATTTTTGCACCAAGCCTTTTTACTGAATTGAATTTATTCTCAGGCACGGTAATTGGCATAACGATATTACATTTTAATTTTAATTTCTTGCATGCTAAAGCAACTCCTTGAGCATGATTACCTGCAGATGCAGCAATAATACCTAAAGACTTCTTTTCATCAGAAAGATGAACTATCTTGTTATAGGCACCTCTATTTTTAAAAGAAAATATTGGTTGAAGGTCTTCTCTTTTGAGAAATATATTATTATTTTCTTTAGCTGATAAATTTACAGCATGCGTAGTTGGAGAATTAATAGCAACATCATAGACCACTGCATCATTAATCATTTTTATATATTTTCTGGAGTGTTTAAAGTTACCAGTTTTTTTTATTTTTAATCTCAATTTAAATCACATGTTATATTTTTCTTGTATTATAACTGTATGAGCGCTGCAAAGATAAGTGTTGCAAAAAAAGCAATAGATCATATTAAAAAAAAACTAACGAAAGATATGATTCTTGGTATTGGAACAGGTTCTACCGTGAACTTCTTTATAGAACAACTCGAAGAATATAAAAGTTATTTTAAAGGTGCTGTTTCAAGCTCTGAAGCTTCTTCCAAACTTTTAAGAGAAAAAAATATTGAAGTTTTTAGTTTAAATGATGTAAATGAAGTTGCCTTTTATATCGATGGAGCAGATGAGGTATCTAGTGAAAATTGTTTAATAAAAGGAGGTGGCGGTGCTCATACAAGAGAAAAAATAGTTGCAGCTGCTGCCAATGAATTTATTTGTATCGTTGATAAATCTAAATTGGTAGAAGTCCTAGGCTCCTTCCCTCTTCCAATAGAAGTGATTCCCGAGAGTAGAAGCATGATATCAAGAAAAATTTCTTCAATGGGAGGAAGGCCAATTTATAGAATGGGTTTTATTACTGATCAAGGAAACCAAATAATTGATGTTCATGATATGACTATAAATGATCCAACTGCCTTAGAAATATTATTAAATAATATTCCAGGCGTAGTTGATAATGGAATATTTGCTTTTAATAAACCAGAAACTGTTTTAATTTCAGAATAATAATATTAAAGAAGTTCTTCTATTTTTGAGACTAACTCAGGAGAATCAGGTTTTACACCAGAACCAAAAGTAGATACAACTTCCCCACTTCTCGATAATAAATATTTATTAAAGTTCCATGACGGGCTAACCCCACTTTCTTGAATTAATTTTTTATATATTGAATTAGCTTTGCTGCCTCTAACCTTTGAAGTAGCAAACATAGGGAAATTAACTCCATATTCTGTTGAACAAAACTCAGCAACGTCCGTTTCATCCGAATATTCTTGAAGAAAATCTCTAGATGGAAACCCCAAAACTACAAAATTTTCATCTTTATAATTTTCATATAGATTTTGCAATGAGGAATATTGATATGTATAGCCACATCTACTTGCAACATTCACAATCAAAATAACATTATTTTGGTATTCACATAAATTTACAGATTCACTAGAATCTAAAATACGCATGTCAGAATTAAGAATATCTGGACAAGAATAAATATCCAGGGACGCAAGTAAAAGTAAGGATAANATAGAATTTTTCATTGTATATATGAATTATATCTAACTTATAGGTGTAATAGCAGATAATGAAGAAATAAATATTGTAATCAAGACAATTATTTCAGCTTTATCTTTAAATTTATCAATCATATATTAACCATATTTNTGAAAGAGATGGAGGGCTGGCGCCCTCCATAATTCCAGAGTGTCAGCAAAATAATAGGGGAGAGGAGTGCTGACAAGTATTATTATANATACTTATAATTAATTATCAATACTATTTATAAAATAATTTAAGTTTTTTTTATGTATAATGATTTTCTTATTTATTTGGAGAAATACATTGAAAGGCACAGTTTTATATGAAGTAAGGGATGAAGTGGCAATATTAACGGTGGATAACCCACCAGTTAATCCTCTTAGTAATGGGGTTAGAACAGGATTATATGAATCTTTAACAAAAGCAGAAGAGGATTCGGCAGTAAAAGGAGTTGTTTTAACTGGAAACGGAAGAGCATTCATAGCTGGTGCTGATATCTCAGAATTTGGAGGAAATGCTGAAGGTATTGGGCTTAACGAAGTATTTGAAAAACTTGAATTTTGTAAAAAGCCTGTTGTAGCTGCTATAAATGGTATTGCGCTAGGTGGTGGACTAGAGACTGCTTTATGCTGTAACTATAGAATAGCTGATAAAAAAGCGTTTGTAGGACTTCCAGAGGTTAATTTAGGCTTATTACCTGGAGGTGGAGGCACTCAAAGACTTCCAAGGCTGGCTGGGCCTGCTGAAGCTCTAAAAATGATGCTTTCCGGCACACATATTTCATCAAAAAAAGCCTTAGAATTGGGGATTATTGACAGTATTTCAGATAATGTTGTTTCTGAATCTATGGATTTTATAAAAAAAATGGCTGGTAACAAGGAAAATCATCCTAAAGTTAGAGATAAAAACGATAAAGTAATTGAAGCTCGAGGTAATGAAAGTCTTCTTTTAGAGGCCCAAGCTATGGCATCCAAAGGAAGAAAAGGACAATTTGCTCCTGGTCAAATAATAAAGTGTGTTGAAGCAGCTATTAATTTAGATGACTTTGATGAAGGTCTCAAAAAAGAAGGGGAATATTTCCTAGAATGTTTGGTGCATCCTCAAAGAGAAGCGATGATACATATTTTCTTTGGTGAAAGAGCGGCCTCTAAGATTACTGATATTCCAAAAGATACAAAAATAATGGATATTAAAAAAGTAGGGATTATTGGTTCAGGAACAATGGGTGGTGGAATTGCAATGTGCTTTGCAAATGCTGGGATTGCTGTTCATATAATAGACCAGGATGCGGAAAATCTAAAAAAAGGAGTTTCTGTAATTGAGAAAAATTATGATTTCATGGTTAAGAGAGGTCGACTATCAGCAGATAAAAAGGACTCGGTATTTGGACTAGTTTCATCAAGTCTTGACTATAAAGATATATCGGATTGCGATATTGTAATTGAGGCGATCTATGAAAATTTAGAATTAAAACAAAAAATATTTAAGTCACTTGATGAATGTGTTAAAGAAGGTGCAATACTTGCAAGTAATACATCAGGTTTAGACATTGATTCAATAGCATCGGTGACAAATAGGCCTGAGCTAGTAGTAGGCACTCACTTTTTTAGTCCTGCTAATATCATGCGACTTTTAGAAGTTGTGAGAGGAGAAAAGACCTCTGATGAAACGTTAGCAACAATAATGGCTATTGGTAAGAAGTTAAAAAAAGCAGCAGTTGTGTCATTAAACGCTCCGGGCTTTATTGGCAACAGGATGTTATTTGGTTATACAGCTCAAGCAAATATGTTGCTTCTTGAAGGCGCCCTGCCTCATCAAGTTGATCAAGCACTAGAATCTTTTGGACTAAACATGGGTCCATTTAGAATGATGGACCTTGTAGGACTAGATCTTGGTTGGAGAGCAAGAAAGCTTAGCGGGAAAGAATCGCCACTTCATGCCAAGATTGGTGATGAGTTATGTGAACAAAATAGGTATGGTCAAAAAAGTAGTGCTGGATATTATAATTACTCTGAAGGGTCGCGTGCACCAAATCCCGCCCCTGAGAATGAAGAAACATATATAAAAATTTCAACTGAAAACGGCTTCACAAGAAGAGATATATCTGATGAGGAAATTGTAGACAGATGCATACTAGCACTTGTTAATGAGGGGGCTGATATATTATCTGAAGGTGTTGCTCAAAGAGCAGCAGATATAGATGTGGTTTACATCAATGGATATGGCTTCCCAATGTGGAGAGGTGGCCCGATGCACTATGCTAATGCCATGGGACTAGATAAAGTTATTGAGAAACTAGAGAAATATAGAAAAATTACAGGTAACGAAGTCTATAAACCAAGTAAGATGCTTGTAAAATTAGCTAATGAACAAGAAAAATTGTCTGATGCACCATCTAAAGAAGCACGAAAAGAAAAATTAAGCTTTGAAATGTCCTCAGTAGCAAATAATTTTTAGAAAAATTGTGCTTAAGCTTTTATATAGACTTTAGTCCCCTTTTCTACTAATTCATATAAATAAACTACATCACTGTTAAACATTCTAATGCAACCATGAGAGGCTTTTTGCCCTATCAAGCCCTCTTCTTGAGTGCCATGTATATAAATATATCTCTGAAACGAATCAATACCTGGGCCCTTATTAGAACCTATTTCAAGGCCATCAAGCCATAAAATCCTAGATGTAACAAGATCTTCTTCGCTATCAATGGGAAGCTCAATTATATTAGCAACTCTAAAAGTATTTATTCTGGATATGAATATTGTATTTTCAGCAACTTCTGAGCCAATTTTTTCTTTTATTTGGTGAAGACCCAAGGGTGTTTTGTATGAATTTTCAACACTGCCTTCTCCAAATTTAGAGGTAGAAATTGGAAAACTCTCCAAAATAGAGCCCTTTTCTTCGAGATATAGTCTTTGTTCAGACACATCTATAGTTATAGATAAATCATAGGTAAGAATTTCAGAGCAAAAAGCTAGAAGAACATATAAAAAAACTAACTGAAATTTATTTTTTTCCATATATATTTAATAGTAAGTATTAAAGAAGTCATAATTATAAATAAATATATAAATAAATACCCAATTTTGTTATAAAAACTTCTATTAGAAATCAGACTTACACGATCCTCTAGTATGTCAGAGACTCCTTTTTCTAAATAATTAACAATTGTTCCATTATTAGAAATTATTGCTGATATACCGTCATTTGTTGATCTTATAGTCCACCTATTATTTTCAATTGAGCGAATTCTTGCAAGATTTAGGTGCTGATAAGGACCAATTGAATTACCAAACCATGTATCATTTGAGATATTAATCATCAATAAAGAACTTTTGTTCATTTTTCTTATTGTATTACTGAATCCAATATCAAAACATATAGGAGTGGAAACTTTAACATTGTTTAGAATATTTAGATTCTTTTGATTATTGCTACCTTTAGATACGTTTGACATTGGCAAATCAAAGAATTTAATAATGCCTCTTAATCTTTCAAAAAATGGTATGTATTCTCCGAAAGGGACTAAATGCTTCTTTTTATAGGTTTCTGTATATTTAGAGCTATATATTACGTTATATAGCTTATTTTCATCATAATTCCATGCTCCCATTATAATTTTGTTTGATTTCTGAGTATTTTCTATAAAAGACTTGAATCTTTTACTATTTAACACATATGGCAGCTCAGCCTCAGGAATTACAATAAGTTGGCTTTCCTTTGATGTTTTATTGATAAGAGCATCAAGATTGCTTTCAATTTTGTAAGAATAATTATCTTCATATTTCAAAAAAGGATCTGAGGACGGCTGAATTATCGATACTAATATCCCATCTTGAGCAGTAGCAGTTTTATTTTCAGGAAAAATACTTATTAAGACTAATCCTAATAAAAAATATTGTGCCTTTTTTTTAAGATTTACGGCATAACCAGCACATAAAATATATATCATTATTGATAAAGCAGATACGCCAAATATGGGGTAAATATTTTGACTAATTGTATCTAAATAAATATTTCCAGGTATAAGCCACGGAACTCCATTTAAAAGATAATATCTTGTTAATTCACTTACAGAGAATAATGCAGATATTAATAATATTTTCGAATATTTATTGCTAATATTTACATAATTTATTAAAGGTTTTATCAAAGTAAGAGGGGATGTAAAAACTATTGACAGAATTATTATTAGTAATATGTAAATCAAAAGAGATAAGGCTATACTTGTCTCTCCATAATAGTAAACACTCACTATTATCCAAGACATACCAAAACCCCAATGACCAAAACCCCATGAGAATACTTTTAAAAAACTATTTTTTTTAGAAGAAAGAATTAGGTTTATTAAATAGGCATAAGAAATAAAGATAGTGAACTTTATTGAGAAGGGCGCAAAGGATAAAATACCAAGTAATCCAAAAAAGAATGGAACTAAAACTTGGTTTAACTTCATTTATTTTTAGTTACTATAAACTTCTTAATTCTTCTTTTGTCAGTATCTGCTACTTTGATTGAAATTCCTTCAATACTGATCTTATCTCCAATTTTTGGCAAAACACCAAACTTAGAAATAAATAACCCACCAAGAGTTTCAGCATCTATTGATAAAGAATCAATTTTTAATTCAAAAAAACTTATGAATTCTTCTATTTCTATTTTTGAATCAACATTGTATTTATTTGCAGCTATTTGAACTATTTCTTCCTCATCAATATCATGCTCATCTTCAATCTCGCCTACTAACTCCTCTAAAATATCTTCAATAGTTATTAATCCGCATATTTCACCATATTCGTCTATTACTATAGCCAAATGTGATCTATCTTGTTTAAACTCATCCAGCAATGAGTCTACCTTCTTTGTTTCTGGTACGACTTTTGGGTCTCTAAGCATATCATTGATGTTAAAATCAATAGACCCTTTAAATAATTTTGGAAGAATGTCTTTCGCAAGCAGTATTCCAGCTACTTCATTACGTTCATTTCCAATTACGGGGTATCTTGAATGGCCCGAATCTATTATCTTTTCTATAATTTGTGTAGTATTTTCATCGACTTGGATTGTTACCATGTCAACTTTAGGAATCATTATTTCTTTAACAGTAATGTCGCCTAGCTTTATTGCTTTGGTTGCAATCGATTCGGCCTCTTTATCAATTACATTATGCTGAACTGCATCTTTTAAAAAATCTGTAACCTCAGATACACTTTGTGTTTTTATAAAAAATGGATTTCTAAAATATTTTTTTAATTTATCAATAATTGACGAAGGAGGCTTGCTTTCTTCATTGTTTAAATTTTCTTTCATTAATATGGGTTTTTAATATTTAGTTTATTCAATAATTTAATTTCTTTTTTTTCCATCACACAAGCTCTTTTATCATTATCGTGATTGAATCCTAATATATGATATACGCCATGAATTAACATGTGAATCATATGATCATCAAAATCTATATTTAATTCTTGAGCTTCTTTCTTTATATATTCGTAACTAATTGCTATATCTCCTAAATTATCAGTTAATTTTTTTGAAATATCTTCATTTACGAATGACAATACATTAGTAGTGTTATTTTTTTTTCTGAACTTGTTATTTAGTTGTTGCATAACATCGTCATTGGTTATTTTAAGATTAATCGAACAATAGGGAATACTCTCTTCATTACAAATCAAAAAAAATGCTTCATTAAGTTTATTCTCTAAAACATTTGTTAAACTGAAATTTTCTTCATTGGAAATAAATAGACCCACTTACTTTCCTATTTTTTCTTCAAATAATTTATATGCATCTATTATTTTTTTAACTAAAGGATGTCTTACAACATCGACAGATGAGAAATATGTAAAACCTATTTCCTTAGTATCTTTTACAACTTCAATTGCATGGGAGAGACCAGATTTTATTGTCTTTGGAAGATCAATTTGAGACAAATCTCCATTTATTACTAGATAGGAATTAAAGCCCATTCTTGTAAGAATCATTTTCATTTGTTCCTTGGTAGTATTTTGACTTTCATCAACAATGATAAAAGAATTATTAAGAGTTCTTCCACGCATGTAAGCTAAGGGGGCAATCTCTACTGATCCTCTGGTAAGTAATTTTTCTGTTTTATCTATTCCCAGCATCTCATATAAAGCATCATATAGAGGGCGCAGATATGGATCTACTTTTTGAGACAGATCTCCCGGCAAAAAACCTAACTTTTCTCCTGCTTCTACAGCTGGTCTTATTAAAACAATTCTTTCAACCTTTTCGTTTAAAAGGGCATCTACTGCAGCAGCAACAGCTAAATAAGTTTTTCCGGTTCCAGCTGGACCGATACCAAAATTGATTTCGTTGTTATAAATGTTATTTACATACTCTTTTTGATTAATACCTCTAGGGATGATACTTTTCTTTGGAGTTTTTATAACAGTAGTTTGTGTGATATTTTTATCACTTGATTCTTGAGTGCATAAATGAAGTGTTTCTTTTGTAATTTCAAAACCCTGACCTGCGGTTTCATATAATCTAATAAGCGCATCAGCAGAAAGTTCTGTATTTTTTTTTAATCCTTTTATTTTCAGACTGTCTCCATTTTGGAAAATTTTTACATTATAAGTTTTTTCAACAAATTTTAGATTTTCATTCAATTCTCCTACAAATCTAACCATTACATTTGCATCAAATGGATTTAATTTTAAGTTTGTTAAAGCTGAGTCTTTAGACATTAATTTTGTAGGTTACCTCTTAAACAATTAGGTAAAGCTTCCTTTATTTGAATATTAATCAATTGTCCAACTAAATCAAGGTTATTAGATGAGAAATTTACAACCCTGTTACATACTGTTCTTCCTTGAAGCTGTCCAGGATCTCTTTTTGATTGTCCATAAACAAGACAGTTCTGTAAGGTGCCTACTTTTTTTCTGCTAAATCCAAAAGAAAGTTGGTTAAGTCTACTTTGAAGAATACTCAATCTTTCTTTTTTTTCTTCTTGAGTTACATCGTCTTGCATATCAGAGGCTGTAGTATTAGGTCTAGGGCTATAAATAAAACTAAAAGATTCATCAAATCTTACCTCATTAATTACATCCATTGTGTTCATAAAGTCTTCTTTTAATTCGCCTGGGAACCCAACAATAAAATCAGATGAGAAACTCATTTCTGGTCTAATTTGCCTAATTCTTTCTATCAAATTTAAGTATTTCTCTATGTTATATCTTCTTCTCATTAATTTTAATATTCTATCTGAGCCGCTTTGAACAGGAAGATGAACATGACTTACCAGTTCAGGGACTTTGTCATATATTTCTACAAGGTCATCTTTGAACTCATGAGGATGACTTGTTGTGTATCGAATTCTTTCGATATTTTCTATTTTTGCAGTTAACTCTATTAATTTAGCAAGAGAGGATTTTTCACCTTTATAACTTCCCTTAAAGTTATTTACATTCTGTCCTAATAAATGTATTTCTCTTGTACCTTTATCAGCGAGGGCTGAAATTTCATTCAATATATCTTCAATAGATCTTGATACTTCATGACCTCTTGTTTTAGGAACTACACAAAACGAACAGTATTTATTACAACCTTCTATAATAGAAACAAATGCTGATGGCTCTCCAGCACTTTTTACGGGTAAATGATTAAATTTCTCAAGTTTGGGGAATGATATATCGACTTGATTAATATCTGTTTTATTTTTTTCTTTATACAGTTCAGGAAGTTTGTGAAGAGTTTGAGGTCCAAACACTATATCTACTGCTGGAGCTCTCTTGATAATATCTTTTCCTTCTTGTGATGCAACACAACCGCCTATAGCAATTTTAAGATTTGGATTTTTTTCTTTTATTTTTCTCCATCTTCCTATTTGATGAAAAACTTTTTCTTGAGCTTTTTCTCTTATTGAACAAGTATTTAAAATAAGCAGGTCTGCTTCTTCTTCTGTTTGTGCTAATTCAAAATTTTCTTTTTCTTCTAAAAGATCAACCATTTTTGCAGAGTCATACTCATTCATCTGACAACCATGAGTTTTTATAAATAATTTTTTTGTCATATCTTTTTTTAAAAATCGATAGTTTTTATCTTAAACTTTATTCCATATAATTAAGTATTATGAAAACAAAAAATGTTTACAAGATAATTTTTATTCAACTTGGTGAAATCTATGAAGTTTTTACTAAACAGATATACCAAAGTGATATATATGGATTTATCGAGGTGGAAGAGTATATCTTCAATAAAGATAAACAGCTAGTGGTTGATCCAAGCTCGGAAAAATTAAAAAATGAGTTTTCAAATGTTGAAAGAAGTTATATTCCAATCAATTCAATTATAAGAATTGACGAAGTAAATGAGACGGGGGAATCAAAAATTAAAGAGAACAAGGGCCAGGTAAGTCCATTTCCAATGAATATTCAGCCTTCGAATAAAAAATAAGTTAATCGGGTAAAAAAAGACCTTTATAAAATTTTAGTTCCTCTACAGACTCCTTGATGTCACCCATGGCTCTGTGAGATCCCTTTTTTTCATAAACTTGTGCACCATTCATCCATCTGACAGCAGCCTCTTTAAAAGAAGAAACATCGATATGTCTATAGTTAAAATAAGCCTCTAGTCTGGGCATATATTTAGATAAAAATCTTCTATCATGAGAAACAGTATTGCCACACATTGGTGAAACTTTTTCTCCAACATATTTAGAAATAAAGTCTAAGGTTTCAATTTCTGCTATCTGTTCAGTCACATCACTATTTTTAACTTGATCTATTAAGCCAGATGAACCATGTTGATTTTGATTCCACTGATCCATTGCATCTAAAATATCATTTGATTGCGAAATTATAAGATTTGGGCCCTCAGCTACAATATTTAAATCAGAATCAGTAACTAGAGTTGCAATTTCAATAATCTTTTCCTTACTTGGATCAAGACCAGTCATTTCAAGATCGATCCAAATCAAGTTTTCTTTTGATTGTAATGTCTTCATCTCTTCTTAAAATCGTTCGTTTAGTGTATTTTGTTCTTATTATGCAAAAAGTTCAAACTGGTCAGGTTATTGAATTCTATTCAAATAGCTGCCTTGTAAAAACAAAAGTAGGTAAATTTAGTTGTATTGCAATAAAGAACATTGTTGTAGGCGACTTTGTAGAGCTTCAGATCATACAAGATAGCAAAAAACCTCTCGGAAAAATTTTAAAAATTAAGAAGAGATTTTCTTGCTTATCAATAAAAAATCTAAATAAAGAGAAGTTTTTTGCAGCAAACATTACTCATATTGGAATACTTGTGTCTCCAAAACCAAAAACATCCAGTGAATTTATTGATAAATGGATTGTAAAGGCAAGACTTTCTAATATAGAACCATTTATTATAAATAATAAGATTGATATGAAATCTGATAAAGAGTATTTAAAAAAAATAAATATTTATGAAGACATCAACATAAAAGTCATTAACTGTTCAGCTAAATACGGTGATAATATCAATGAATTAATAGACTTCATCAAAAATAAATGCGTCTTATTTATTGGAAATTCTGGTGCTGGAAAGTCCTCATTAACTTCTAAGATTATTGGTAAAAATCTTAAAATAAATAATCTTTCAAATGATTACGGCGTTCATACTACTTCAATATCTTCTCTATATGAATTGCCTAATAGTATTAAGATTATAGATTCACCTGGAATGAGAGACATTGAATTAATTGAATACCCAAAAGAAAAAATAATTTTTGGTTTTGATGAGATATTAGAATGTTCAAAGTATTGTAAATTTAATGACTGTAACCATATTAATAATGAAGGCTGTAATGTTACAAAGAGTCTTTCTGATGGAGTTATAAATAAAAGCAGATACAATAATTTCATAAAATTTAAGAATTTGTAAGATGAACAAGAAAACTCATTTTGGATATACAGAAGTTGATGAGTCTGAAAAAAGTAACCACGTTGGAGAAGTGTTTACTTCTGTATCAAAAAGTTATGACATTATGAATGATGCTATGTCTATTGGCATGCATAGGCTATGGAAAAAAATTTTAGTCGAGTTAGCCTCTATTAACGAAAAAGATATTATTCTTGATATTGCCAGTGGAACTGGAGATATTCCAAAACTAATTTCACGAGAATATCCAAGAACAAGTATTTTTATGAGTGACATTAACTATGAGATGTTAGATGAGGGTAGAAATAGAGCTATTAATGAAAGCTTTAATTCAAACTGTTCTTTCTGCCAACTAAGTGGTGAAAAGTTGCCTTTTAAAAATAAAACATTTGATCTTATAACTGTTGGATTTGGGTTAAGGAATTTTACAAACAAAGAAAAGGGACTTAATGAAATGAAAAGGTGTTTAAAGAAAAATGGAAAACTTTTAATATTAGAATTTTCCAAGCCTATTAATCCTATTTTTTCAAAAATATACGATTGGTATTCTTTTAACATTCTTCCAAAGTTAGGATCGTTACTTGCAAATGATTCCGATAGTTATCAATATTTAGCAGAATCTATAAGAATGCATCCCGATCAAGAGCAGCTTAAAAAGATGATGCAGGATCAGGGTTACAGAGAATGTAAATTTTATAATCTACTGAATGGTGTAGTTGCTATTCATATTGGAAGCAATGATTGATACAAAAAAAGTTTTTAACAAACTTATAAGAGATATTGAAGATGCATCTCCAAATCTTAGAAAAGCTTTAAAAGAAATTTCTCCAATTAGTATTTTCCTTAACATTAAGGGTCATGAAGATGTTTTTATAACAATAAATGGGAATAACTCTGATATATCTTTTCAGAAGTGCGATTACTCATTTGAAATAAGAGCATCTCTTACAGATTTAATGAAAGTAATGATATCAGGACAATTAAATAAGAATCTTATATTTGGGGATGCAGAGATTGCTATTGTTTTATTCAATGCTATTTTTAAATCAAATATTGATTTAATTTATTTAGTTGATAAGTATTTTGGAAGTCTGCCTGCTGTTTTCACATATACNTTGATGAATAATGTTTTTAGTTCATCAGATGAACAAAATGATAAAGGGTATGTGAAAATAAGAANNCGCCTTAGAGGAATTGCTATAAGGCTAGANAGGCTAGAGGCATTAAAAGTTTTATGAATTTTTTNATAGTTTTGTATGAGCTTTTGAAAATGTCTGTTCTGGGAATTCAGAAGGGTATTTTTTTTAATCCTNATGGCAAAAAATTAGCNTCATATTTAGAGTCTCTTGGGCCTATTTTTACAAAATTTGGGCAATTATTATCTACTAGAACTGATATTTTAGATNTTGAAACTGCAAAAGAACTTGAAAGCCTTACCGATAGCTGTAAACCTTTTAAGGTTTCTACATTTAAAAAGATTGTAGAGTCAGAATTAGGTAATTCAATTTCAAATATATTTGAATCGTTTGACGAAAAGCCTCTTGCAGCAGCATCTTTGGCACAAGTTCACTCTGCAAAACTTAAAAATGGAGATGAAGTAGTAGTAAAAGTTCTTAGGCCAAAAATTGAGAAAAGTGTTAAAAAAAATCTTCGACTTTTAAAAGCCTCAGCAAGAATCTTGTCTTATCTTTATAAAGATAGTTATAGATTAAAACCTAATGAAGTTATTAGAGATTATGAAACAACAATACTAAAAGAGCTTGATTTAAAATTAGAAGCATCTAATACAAACTTAACCAGAAAAAACTTTCTTAACTCTAAAGAACTTTATATACCAGAGGTATATTGGGATCTCACAACCTCCAAAGTAATGGTCCTTGAAAAGATTGATGGAATACCATGCACAGATATTGAAGAAATTGAAAAACATGGGATTAATAAGAAACTGCTTGCAGAGAATGGAGTTATGATTTTTCTTAATCAAGTATTTAGAGATAACTTCTTTCATGCTGATATGCATCCAGGAAATATTTTTGTTTCTAAAAAAAATCCAAAAGATCCAGGATATATTGCAATTGACTGTGCCATAACTGGATCATTATCAAATGATGAAAGATATACATTGGCAAGAATGCTTCAGTCTGTGTTAAAACAGAATTATAAATCTTTGGCTAATTTGTTTATTACCTCCGGATGGGTAAACCCTGATACAAACAGTATTGAACTTGAGAATACTTTAAGAGCGTGTTGTGAACCAATATTTGAGAAACCATTATCTGAAATTGAATTTGGCAAATTACTTTTATATCTCTTTCAAAGCACAAGACCATATGGATTATCACTTCAAACATCTCTTGTTTTACTTCAAAAAACATTGATTCATATTGAAGGAATGGGTAGACAAATATATCCTAATTTAGATTTTTGGGGACTAGCTGAGCCATATCTTGATACTTGGCTTACAGAACAATTCAGTCCACTTAAACTCAAAGATTACATCTTAGAAAATAAAGAAGATATATTATTTAAGGCTTCTGAAGTGCCTGGAATTGTATACGAGGCAATAGACGAATTAAGAAGTTATTCAAAAAATAAAGACTCAAATAATAAAAAAATTCAAGAATTAGAAATACAATTATCTAATCAAAAAAATCTCATTAGGGTAATTGGTGTTGTTATAATATTGAGTGCGGTTATCATGCTAATAACTTCATAGGAGAAAGTATGGGTTTTGGTGGAATAAGTATATGGCAGTTACTAATCATTTTAGTTGTTGTTTTTTTAATCTTTGGTAGTGGCAAACTAAAAAGTCTTGGATCTGATCTTGGTTCAAGTATCAAGGGATTTAAAAAAGCTGTCAAAGAAGATAAATCTAAAGACGAAGAAAGCTAAAATTGTTTCAAATAGGCTTTCTTGAAATTTTACTCATATTTATATTAGGGCTTCTAGTAATTGGTCCTAAAAGGCTTCCAGAAGTAATTAAAATTTTAATCAAGTTTTATAGGAAAATTGAAGCTAAACTCAGTGGCATAAAGAATGATATTGAACAGGATATTGGTGCTTCTGAACTCCAAAAAGATGTCTTTAATGAGCTAAGAATGGAAGAACTTGAAAAGTCTACAGAATCGAAAGATGACTAAAGATTCAGTTATAGATCATTTGCTAGAACTCAGGTATCGACTATTAAAAGTAATTATCTTATTCAGTTTTTTTGTAATTGCTGGGATTCCATTTGCATCTGAAATATATTCTTTTGTGGCATCACCTCTAATAAATCTTCTTCCTAACGGAAGTAATATGATAGCAACTGAGGTTGCTTCACCGTTCATGGCTCCAATAAAACTTGTTTTATACGTTGCTCTATTATTTTCAATGCCATGGTTATTTTATCAAGCATGGATGTTTATATCTCCAGGTCTTTATAAAAAAGAAAAAAAATTCACAGCGCCCTTATTATTTTCAACGATAATTTTGTTTTTTTGTGGGGTCTGCTTTGCTTTTTTTATTGTTTGTCCAATAATATTTAAGTTTTTTATTGGAATGGCTCCTGAATCTATTCAAGTTATGACGGATATAAGTCAGTATCTAAACTTTATTTTTAAGCTTGTTTTTGCTTTTGGTATAGCTTTTGAAATTCCAATAGCAACTATTCTTCTTGTTAATAGCGGCATAACTTCAAAGGAATTGTTAATAAAAGCAAGGCCATATTTGATAGTTCTGTTTTTAATTCTAGGAATGTTATTAACTCCTCCTGATATTTTCTCACAATTATTTTTAGCAATCCCAATGTGGGTTTTATTTGAAATTGGAATATTTTTTGCTAAAAATAAATAATTATTTATTTAGATTTATTAAAGTATTATATAAAAACCAAGGCAAAATCATCCAAGGGATTTGTGATTGAAGCATTATTGTTCGATTATTAAATTCAAAAAGAACTGGATTAAAATATGGTCCAAGTGGTGAAAGAGGAGCCCATGACAAAACTTTTCCTTCAGCAAGTTGATCGTGGTATAAAAACATCTCTACAAAAATATTTTGCCCAATACACCATAATAATAAAACACTAAAAGCGCTCCACTTCCACTTCTTAAAAATGTTTTTATCTTTTTTGTGAGATACCCACATAAGCCAAGCTCCACCTAATAAAACAGTGCCAGCATCTCCCATAGAGTTTAATAACCAATTTATATTTTTTGGCAACCAAATATTTAATCCTTCTGACCTTCTTAAATCAACAGCATCTCCATCTACCCAACCATATGTAAACCAAAGCTCCCAGCCCAATGCACAGACAACTACACTAATTATGTAAAAAGACGCTATCCACTTGGGAAACTCATATTTATTAGTAAAGTAAATTAGAAGAGGTAATAAAACTGCTAAATAAACTATAGCTATTATTCTAATTTCATCGAATGTCATCAACTATAAGCCCAGTCTCTCCGTCCAATTTTCATCTGAGGGTTTTTGATGATTTGTTATCATATCAATCAATTCGTCTGGCGAGTCAGCTACTAATAATTCATCTAGATTTTTAGATGAAATAAAACCTTCATCAACTGCTTTATTGAACCAATTCAAAAGATGATCGTAATATCCTTCTGTATTCAAAATTCCTACTGGTTTATTGATGATTCCCAATTGATTGCTTGCCATAATCTCAGCTAGTTCATCCAAAGAGCCTACACCACCTGGAAGAACAATAAATGCATCTGACCTTGACATGAATTCATCTTTTCGGTCTAGCAATGTATCTGAAACAACTATTTCATCTACTCTTGGATTTACTAGCTCTAATGCATGTAAAGATTTAAGAGATATACCTAATACCTCAACACCATTGTCAAGAGCGGTATCAGAAATAATTTTCATTAGTCCTACATTACCGCCACCAAAAACAATGTTTATGCCTTTTTTGGCAACTGCTTTTGCAATAGATTCAGCAGCTTTAGCATATTCAGGATTTCTACCTTCATGAGCACCGCAAAAAATTGAAATATTTTTCATAAATTATCTAAGTTTTAAAGTTTAAAGTAACTGGTCCTTTGTTTACCAATGCTATTTCCATATATGATCCAAATTTTCCTTCTTTGACATTGGGAAAGATTTTTTTAAATTCATTCACAAATTTATCATACATTAATTTAGCATCCTCATGTTTTGCAGCCCTGTGAAAACTTGGCTTACTCCCCTGGTTTGTAACCGCAGCCAAGGTAAACTGACTTACTATCAAAACTTCTTCATCAGAATCTTTTAAAGATCTTGATGTTATACCTTTTGAGCCATCAAGCATTCTTAAATTTGTAATTACATTAGCCATTTCTTTAGCTTCTTTAAGGTTATCATTTTGTTCAATGCAAACAAAAACTAAACATCCGCTTTCAATTGAAGTAAAAATTTTATTTTCTACTATAATTTCAGCACTTAAAACTCTTTGAACGGTTGCTAACAAACTTTATCTATCTTCTAGATTTTCTTCCCATTGACCGAGAGAAGCTAGTTTATTCATTTCTGACCTATGTGATAACTCATCTTGAGAGATAAATATATTTTCCGCCTTTCCTCCCCATGCTTTTAATGCAGGTGCTTGAAGAGCTCTTCCATAAGAAAAACTTAATTTCCAAGAAAAGCCTCCAATTTTATTCATTGCATCTAGATGAGCTGTAGCCATTACATCTGACTGTCCTCCTGAAAGGAAAGTTATACCCGGAAGTTCTGTGGGAACGTTGGAAATTAAGCAATCTAATGTTTTCTTTGCAACCTCATCAATTCCAGCTTGATTGCTAGAACCTTTTCCAGATGTCACCATATTTGGTTTTAAAAGAGTGCCTTTAATATTTACATCTTTATTATTTAAGTGTTCAAATAGGGATTTCAATGAACGAACAGATGCAGCATAACATTCGTCGATTGAGTGATCTCCATCCATTAATACTTCAGGCTCAACTATAGGTACCATTCCATTATCTTGAGCACATTTTGCATAATCAGCTAAAGCTTCCATATTTGCATCTATGCACTTATCAGTTGGAATGCCATCTCCAATATTAATAACGGCTCTCCATTTGGTAAATTTTGCTCCCATTGATGAATATTCATTTAATCTTTCATTTAACCCTTCTAGTCCAACTGTAACTGTTTCCCCAGGACAACCGTCTATAGGTTGAAGTCCCTTATCAACTTTAATTCCAGGTAAGGCACCCTGATTTGAAATTATATCTCTTAACAAAGTCCCATCATCCGAAGATTGTCTGATAGTTTCATCAAATAATATAACTCCCCCAATGTTACCCTTTATACCTTTTGATCTAAAAAGCATTTCTCTATAATCTCTTCTATTCTCTTCTGTTGATTCAACCCCGATAGAATCAAACCTTTTACCACATGTTGGATTACTTTCATCTGCGGCAAGAATACCTTTTCCATCAGAGACAATATAATTTGCGATTTCTTCGATATTATTAAGTGACATTTTTTTTACTCCAGATTATTTTGAATTAAGAACTTCTATTGAAGGTAAAGTTTTTCCTTCCATAAATTCTAAAAATGCTCCTCCGCCTGTTGAACAATATGATACATCATTTGATTTAATATATTTATTAATTGCGGATAGTGTTTCGCCACCACCTGCTAGAGAGAATGCTTTTGACCTTGCTACTGCAATCGAAAGATCTTTTGTGCCTTTTTCAAAAACAATGTTTTCAAATACTCCCATAGGACCATTCCAAAGAATAGTTTTAGCATCTTCTAACAGAGCAACTGTTTCTTCTTCTAAATGAAGATCTAGAATCATTTCATTGTGACCGACTTCACTCACCAAAGTTTCTTTCACATTTTTTCCTTCAAATGTAGTCGATGTAATCACTTTTTTAGGAAGAATAATTTTTCCTTTTTCAATGAGGTTATAAGCAATGTCTATCATTGAATCTTCAAATAGTGATTTTCCAACATCAAAACCTTTGGCTTTTAAAAAAGTGTTTGCAATGCCTCCTCCAACAATAATATGATCTGCTTCAGAGTTAATATGCTTAATTAATTCAAGTTTTGAAGAAACTTTTGCTCCTCCAATTACAGCCACATACGGACTTTCATGATTATTGAGCGCTAGGGATAAGAATTTATTTTCTCTTTGAAGTAAAAGACCAGCACATGCAACAGGAGCGCATTCAATTGCAGAGTGTGTTGAGGCTTGCTCTCTATGCGCAGTTCCAAATGCATCAAAAACATATATATCACCAAGACTTGCTAACTTTGCCCCTAAATCTTTGCAGTTTGCTTTTTCACCTTCAAAAAATCTAATATTTTCCAATAATTGAATATTTGATTCCTTATTAAAGAATGACTTAGAGTCTAAATCATCTATAACATTACATGGCTCATTAACAATTTTGCTTAAATATTTTGCAACTGGTTTTAAAGAAAAACTTTCTTCATATTCACCTTCAATTGGTCTTCCAAGATGGCTGATCAATAAAATCTTAGCATTATTTTTTAAAGCATATTCAATCGTTGGTAAGGATGCTTCTATTCTTGTTGAATCTAAAATATTCCCATTTTTTATTGGAACATTCATATCGACACGAATTACTAGATTCTTATTATTTATATCTAAAGATGAAAGATTAATCATTGATTAATGATTTTGCTTTTTTGATTACATTTTCTTTATTAAAACCGAAATGTTCAAGCAACTCATTACCTGGGGCAGACTCACCAAATGTTTCGATTCCTATTACAGCATCACTTCTGTTTAAAATTTTATACCAAGAGTTAGGATGTGAGCACTCTACAACAAGAACTGGCTTGTTAGGATTAATGATTTGGTTTTGATACTCACTACTTTGTTTTAAAAAAATATCTAAAGATGGCATTGAAACTACATTAACAACAATTGAGTCATTCCTTAAATCTTTTGCAGCATCCAAGGCGAGCTGGACTTCGCTTCCTGATGCAACAATTGTAATATCAGGTTTTTCAACTGTTTCAAGCAAATATCCTCCCATATTTATTGATTTAAGTTGTTTAGTGGTTCTCTCAATAGCCGAAGTTCCTTGTCTGCTAAAAATAAGACACGTCGGAGTTTTTTCTGAACAAACAGCATTTTTCCATGCTATAGCTGTCTCGACAAGGTCAGCCGGTCTCCAGTTATTTAAATTAGGTGTTGATCTTAATGTTACTAAATGTTCTATTGGCTGGTGAGTTGGGCCATCTTCACCAAGAGCTACTGAGTCGTGAGTATAAACAAAGATATTTGGCAGCCCCATCAATGCCGAAAGCCTTACTGCATTTCTTGCATAGTCAGTAAACACTAGAAATGTTGCTCCATAAGGTTTTATGCCTCCATGGAGAACCATACCGTTCATGATTGCTGTCATACCAAATTCCCTTACTCCATAATTAATATGATTTCCTGAGGGGTTTATATTTGAGAATGTTGAACTTGATGACGAAAAAGTATTATTAGAGGGAGTGAGATCAGCTGATCCCCCAACTAATTCAGGCATTTCTTTTACAAAAAAATCTAAACAAGCTTTTGATGCTTTCCTGGTTGCCATCGGCTGATTATTTGAATTACACTTATTAAGAAATTCTTCGAAAGTTTCATCTAAATTTTGCGGGTTTTCGCCAGATATTCTTCTTTGCAATTCTAAATATTTTTTTGGGTATTTTTCTTTATAAGAATCAATCAAATTATTCCAAAACGAATTTATTTCAGCACCATAATTTTTAGCATCCCAAAAGTCATAAACTTCTTTTGGAACTTCAAAAGGAGGATAATCCCAATTTAAAGCTTCCCTAGTTTTTTTTATTTCCTCATCGCCCAAAGGTGCGCCATGAACATCAGCAGTTCCAGATTTATTAGGCGAGCCGAAACCAATAGTAGTTTTGCAAAATATCATTGATGGTTTATTGCTCTCATTCTTTGCAGATGATATCGCTTGATCTATCTCCTCAATGTTATGCCCATCGACACAAATTGTTTGCCACCCATAACTATCAAATCTTTTTATAGAATCATCTGTGAACCAATTTTCAACTTCACCATCAATTGAAATCCCATTTTGATCATAAAAACATATTAATTTTCCTAAATTATGTGTTCCTGCGAATGAGCAAACTTCATGGGAAATTCCTTCCATTAAACAGCCGTCGCCAAGAAAAGCATACGTATAATGATCTATTGGACTGATGTCCTCCTCATTAAACTCAGAGGCCAGTATTTTTTCTGAAATAGCCATACCAACTGCATTTGCAATTCCTTGACCTAATGGACCAGTCGTTGTTTCAACTCCAATATCTATATCGTATTCCGGATGACCAGGCGTTTTTGATTTAAGCTGCCTAAAATCTTTTAAATCTTCTAATGTTAATTTATAACCAGTTAAATGAAGTAAGCTATATAGAAGCATTGAGCCATGACCATTTGATAAAACGAATCTATCTCTATCAAACCAATTTGGATTAGATGGATTATGTTTTAAATGATTAGTCCAAAGTGCTGTAGCAATTTCTGCCATTCCCATTGGCATTCCAGGATGTCCTGAGTTGGCTTTTTGAACAGCATCAATTGATAAAAACCTAATGGCATTTGTAGGATCTGACTGATGCAAATTAATATTCCCTAATTACTTTTTAGGATAATAATATTTTTGTGATCAAAAGCATAGATAAAATTCATTTTTTTGATATAAAATAGTGAGTCTGTGTTTTTTTATCTTTAGATTAATAACAATCTCAATTAAAAATCTCACAATTAAATATCAGGGAGAGTGATATGAGTTATATATTTACATCAGAATCTGTGTCTGCCGGACATCCAGATAAGGTTTGTGATCAAGTTTCAGATGCTGTCTTGGATGCTTACTTAGAGCAAGATCCAAATAGCAGGGTTGCCTGTGAAACCATGGTTAAAAACAACATGGTTTATATTGCAGGTGAAATTACATCCACTGGAAGTCCTGATTTAGAGCCTGTTGTAAGAAAAACAATTAATGACATTGGATATAACACAGACGAATATGGCTTTAATGGAGATACATGCGAATTTACAAATCTTGTATTTGAGCAGTCACCTGATATTTCTCAAGGAGTCACAGAGGGTGAAGGAGAAAATTTAGAACAAGGTGCAGGAGATCAAGGCCTTATGTTTGGATATGCATGCACTGAAACTGAATCATTGATGCCACTTCCAATTGATCTTTCACATAGGCTAGTAAAGAAACAAGCTGATGTTATGAAATCTAATGAACTAGCATGGCTTAGACCAGATGCAAAAAGTCAGGTAAGTGCAATATATTCAGATGATGGCAAAACTATAGAAGGGCTATCTGCAATTGTTTTATCAACTCAGCATGATGATGATGTTTCTCAAGAAGATATCAAAGAAGGCGTTATGGAAAGTATTATTAAACCAGTCGTACCTGAAGAGTGGATTCTAGAATCTACAAAAATTTTCATTAACCCAACAGGAAAGTTTGTTATTGGAGGTCCAGTTGGAGATTGTGGTTTAACAGGCAGAAAAATTATAGTTGATACATATGGTGGAATGGCAAGACATGGCGGTGGGGCATTTTCTGGAAAAGATCCTTCGAAAGTAGATAGATCTGCAGCATATGCAGCAAGATATGTGGCAAAAAATATTGTGGCGGCAGGGCTTGCTGATTATTGCGAAATTCAGGTTTCATATGCAATTGGAGTAGCAAAACCTACGTCCATTAATGTAAACACTTTTAATAGTGAGAAAATCTCAAAAGAAGCTATAGAAAGTATTGTCGAAGACAAATTTGACCTTAGGCCAAAGAGTCTTATAAATATGCTTGATCTAAAAAGACCTATTTATCTTCCGACAGCTGCTTACGGGCATTTTGGAAGAACTGATATAGATCTTTCATGGGAAAAAACTGATAAAGCTTCAGAAATTTC
>NHJW02000008.1 GCA_002169625.2 Gammaproteobacteria bacterium TMED225 | reverse complement strand
TGGTATATATATATGGGATATAGCAGCTGGAATTGCTATAGTTGAATCCGCTGGAGGTAAGACCGAAGTCCTGAATTATAAAGATAATTTTCAAGTTGATATTGTTCTTTCAAATTCAAAAATTTAGTAAAATATGAAAAGTTTAGTTTGGTTAAGAAATGATCTTCGCATGGATGATAATCCTGCTTTAAGACACGCATGCACTCAATCTAATGAGGTTCACTGTATTTATATTTTCAGCAATAATCAGAATCAGTTGCATAATCAAGCAAATTGTAAGACAGAATTTATAATAAGTAATCTTATAGATCTAAATAAGTCTTTAAATAAAATTAATATCCCACTAACCGTCATAAATTCAAATGATTTTAATGATAACGAATTAAAGATTATTGAAATTGTAAATGAAAGAGGGATTAATAAAGTTTTTTGGAATAATATGTTTGGTGAGGATGAACAGTTAAGAGATTTGAATGTTTCAGAAATGCTTACTCAGAAAAACATTGAGTTTGAAACTTTTAATGATCAAGTGGTATTCAATCCTGGAACAATTAAGACTCAAGAAAATAAGCCATATTCTGTATTTACACCCTTTAAAAGAAGATGGATTGAAAACTTTAATATTGACTTATTAGATATTGAATTTGAGTATTCAAAAAAAGATGATTCAGGAATAGCCTCAAACATAAATGATTTTAATTTTAACTATAAGAAAATACACTCTGTAGACATGTCAATATGGAAAATTGGTGAGTCGAATGCCTTATCAATCATGCATGAATATTTAAATGAAAAAATTTACAGATATTCTGTTGACAGAAATGATCCTATTATCGATGGAACAAGTAAACTATCTCCATATTTAGCATCTGGGATAATTTCTCCGAAGAGATGCATCCTTGAGGCAATGAAGAAAAATAACTTTGAGTTAGATTCAGGAGAAAAAGGTATAACTAAATGGATAGATGAAATAGTTTGGAGAGAATTTTATAAAAATATTATGTTCTGTTTTCCGAAAGTTGCAAAAGGTCAACCTTTTCAAGACTATACGAAGAATATTAAATGGCGTTATGATGAAAATGAAAATCAGGCTTGGCAAAACGGAATGACCGGNTTTCCAATTATTGATTCAGCAATGAGNCAACTAAAAACACAAGGCTGGATGCANAANAGATTAAGAATGGTTGTNGCAATGTTTTTTACAAAAAATATGCTTCATGATTGGANACTTGGNGAAGCNTTTTTTATGCAAAATCTAATTGATGGTGATTTTTCATCAAATAATGGNGGTTGGCAATGGAGTAGTTCAACTGGNACNGATGCAGCNCCATATTTCAGAATTTTTAATCCAATTACTCAATCAAAAAACTTTGATTCTGANGGANTATTTATTAAAAAATATATNCCAGAGTTGAAAGANTTNGATAAAAAAGAGATTCATGATCCNTCTCAAAAAGTTAGAGANTTCTTAAATTATCCNTCTCCAATTTTAGACTTGAAAGAATCTAGAATAAGAGCNATTGAGGCTTTTAATTCTGCTAAAAATTAATGTAATTTNTTTGTAGTTTAGAGTATTTCTCTTATGTATACTGAGAAATATTTATATAGGACAAANTGAAANTANTATGGCAAATTATCCAAGNGATTTAGAAATAGCAAANGCTGCATTTAANAAACCNATTCATGAGATNGCAGATAAATTNGATATTGATNANAAAAGCTTAATCAGATTTGGAGATGANAAGGCTAAGCTNANNNCTAATTATNTTGAATTCACTNTCNAGNAAAGANGANGGTAAATTAATTTTGGTAACNGCAATATCTCCAACACCAGCNGGNGAGGGAAAAACTACTACAAGTGTTGG
The DNA here is from genome assembly GCA_002169625.2 of Gammaproteobacteria bacterium TMED225. Taxonomy (GTDB): domain Bacteria; phylum Pseudomonadota; class Gammaproteobacteria; order Magnimaribacterales; family D2472; genus SAR86A. The sequence continues at coordinate 8,149 of NHJW02000008.1, read as the reverse complement.
NNTNGTNGATGGTTTATGTANNATTGGAAAAAAAGCAATGATTTGTCTTCGNGAACCAAGTCTTGGNCCCTTGTTTNGGNATGAAAGGTGGNGCAGCAGGTGGCGGATATGCTCANGTNATACCTATGACAGATATTAATTTNCATTTTACCGGNGATTTCCANGCNATTGGAGCAGCTCATAANCTTTTATCTGCATTAATAGANAATCATATCCATTGGGAAAATAAGTTAAANATTGATNCAAGAAGAATNTCTTGGAANAGAGTNGTNGANATGAACGATAGATCTCTNAGNGATATAACNTGTGGTCTTGGCGGNANTGGTAATGGTATTCCAAGACAAAGTGGTTTTGATATCACAGTTGCATCTGAGNTTATGGCAATTTTTTGTTTAGCATCAGATATTGATGACCTTCAAAAAAGGATTGGAAATATTGTAATTGGGTATACAAGATCTAACGAACCTGTAAGGGCAAAAGAGCTAAATGCTGATGGAGCTATAACAGCACTTCTCAAAGATGCTTTTCAACCAAATTTAGTTCAAACTCTTGAGAATAATCCAGCATTTATGCATGGCGGCCCTTTTGCAAATATTGCGCATGGTTGTAATTCTGTTGTTTCAACTAAAACAGCTCTCAAGCTTGCAGACTATGTTGTTACTGAGGCAGGTTTTGGTGCAGATCTTGGTGCGGAAAAATTTTTTGATATCAAATGCAGAAAATCAGGTCTTAAACCAGATGCTGTTGTTCTTGTTGCAACTACAAAAGCACTAAAGATGCATGGTGGTATTAAAAAAGAAGATCTTGCAGCAGAGAATGTAGAAGCTGTTTCAATGGGTTGTAAGAATCTTGAAAGGCATATTGAAAATATTGGAAAATTTGGTGTGCCAGTTATTGTTGCAATCAATGATTATGTAACTGATACAGAAAAAGAACACAAAGCAATAATAAATTATTGTAAAAATCTTGGTGTTCAATGCAAAATTTCATCACATTGGGAANANGGTGGAGAAGGNGCAGCGGAATTAGCACANGAAGTAGTAAAAATAGCTGATTCAAATGTTGCTGATTTTAAAACCCTATACGAAAATGAAATGACTTTATGGGATAAAACTCAGTATATTGCTAAAAATATTTATGGAGCTGCCGAAGTAATTGCTGATAAAAAAGTAAGAAATCANTTTAAGAAATTAGAGGATGATGGGTTCGGTAATTATCCAATTTGCATGGCNAAGACNCAATATAGCTTTTCAACAGATCCNCTTCTTATGGGAGCTCCTTCAGGTCATGATGTTCCAATAAAGGAAGTGCGNTTATCAGCAGGTGCTGAATTTATTGTTGTNGTTTGTGGTGAGATTATGACNATGCCAGGGTTGCCAAGAATACCTGCAGCTGAGGCAATTGGTCTTGATGAAAATCAAGAAATTAAAGGNTTATTNTAATCTGATTTGTAGTTCAANAATTAGTATTTAGTTATAATTTTAATATANANCTCAAAGGAGAAAGAAATGAGTAATGATTTAAATTTTTATATCNATGGNGAGTGGGTAAAATCTGAATCAAACGAGTTAATTGATGTTNTAAATCCAGCCAATGAAGAGCTTGTTGGTCATGTAACTGCAGGAACAAAAGATGATATTGATAAAGCTGTTAATGCAGCATTAAATGCTTTTTCCACTTTTCAACATACTACTAAAGAAGAAAGAATNGAGTTATTGAATAACATTATTTCAGAGTATGAAAATAGATACGATGATTTCGTTCAAACCATAACGCAAGAAATGGGAGCACCAATATGGTTATCTCAAAAGGCTCAAGCTTCGACCGGAATTAAAAACATTCATGAAACATTNGATGCTTTAAAAGATTATCAATTTGAAAGACCTGAGGGTGACTATACNNTANTAAAAGAGCCAATTGGAGTAATAGGTATGATCACTCCGTGGAATTGGCCTATGAATCAGATTACAACAAAAGTTTCAGCAGCACTTGCAGCTGGATGCACCATGGTTTTGAANCCTAGTGAAATTTCACCTTATTGCGCAATGCTATTAGCTGAAGTCTTTGATAAAGCAGGAGTTCCNAATGGAGTTTTTAATGTAGTAAATGGNTATGGTCCAATTGTCGGCGCTGCATTATCAGAACATCCTGATATTGCAATGATGTCATTTACTGGCTCAACAAGAGCAGGAATAGCTGTAGCACAAGCATCTGCTGTTTCTGTTAAACGCGTGCATCAAGAATTGGGCGGAAAATCTTCAAATATTATTCTTGATGATGTAGNNGACTTAGAAAAGTCAGTCAAAGGTGGTGCCGGACATTGTTTTCTTAATTCAGGCCAATCATGTAATGCACCAACAAAGATGCTAGTTTCTTCTAAAAATTATGATAAAGCTGTGGAGATTGCCGCACAAACNGCTAACAATACTTCTGTGGGAGATCCTCAAGGCGAGTTTAGAATAGGACCCATCGCTAACAAAGTGCAATACGAAAAAATTCTAAAAATGATTGAAATAGGTATTGAAGAAGGTGCTACGTTAGTTGCTGGAGGTGTTGAAAAGCCTGATGGATATGAAAAAGGTTTTTATATAAAACCAACAGTTTTTGCAAACGTTACAAATGACATGACTATTGCCAAAGAAGAAATATTTGGCCCTGTCTTATCAATAATTAAATATGACAATGAAGATGAAGCTGTTGAAATGGCTAATGATACTGAGTATGGTCTTGCAGGATATGTTCAAGGTGAGCCAGAGCATGCAAAAGANGTAGCNAGAAAAATNCGAGCTGGNCAANTNATNATAAATGGTGGAGCAAGAGGAACAGGAGCACCTTTTGGAGGTTATAAATCTTCAGGAAACGGAAGAGAGCATGGTGTTCATGGACTAGAAGAATGCCTAGAGACCAAAGCCATCATTGCACCATAGATTAATCTAATAAATCTGGTTGCATTTTAATAATTTTATCAAATGCTGGTTGATAGCTAGCCCATGCAGCAATATCGTTTGCAATAAATTCTCTTGTTTTCACTGCCGTAGCATGTGGAATTATCTTTGGCTCTCCTGCTGCATCTGCCATAAGCTGAGCCTGACAACATCTCTCCATAGACATATAAAACCAAAGAGCTATATCCACAGAAGGACCAGTTGTTAAAATTCCATGNTTCTGAAGAATAGCAACNTTTTTATTTCCTAATGCTTTTGCNATTTCGTCACCTTCATNAACTTCCTCAACTACACCAGAAAAATCTTNGTATAAACCTTGATTTTCGTAAAATGCACATGCATCTTGTGAAATAGGATCTAAGATCTTGCCTAGTGTAGAGAATGTTCTTCCATAGATTGAATGAGAATGAGCAGCAGCATTAACATCTGGCCTNGCTTTATGAAGTCTAGAATGAATTGCAAAGGCTGCTATATTTACATCTNTATCACCTTGAACNACNTTTCCATCNTGGTTTACAAGNAAAAGATCTGAAACAGAAATTTGTGAAAAATGAACTCCAAGNGGGTTTACCCAAAAGTGATCTTTAAACTCTGGATCTCTATAAGTNATATGACCAGCAACNCCCTCATTAAATCCAAAATAATCAAATAATCTAAAACCAGCTGCTAACTTTTCNAGTTGATTTCNTCTTTCTTCAGCAGGACTTGCAAATTCCTGGAAAACCAAGCCTTTATCCTTTAGAGGAAGTCTTCCATCGGTAATGTCAATTTTAATTGGTGTAACATTTGACATAGTTATTATTCTCCTTTGATCATTAGTGTTAAAATAGCTTATCAAGAAAAAGGAAAAATATGAAATTTAGAATTGAAAAAGATAGTCTTGGTGAAGTAAAAGTTCCTTCTCAAGCCCTTTGGGGTGCTCAAACACAAAGAGCAGTGGANAACTTTGCNATAAGTGGAATAAAAATGGATTTTCCTTTTACCAAATCTTTTGTTTCTTCNTTNGGTNTNATAAAAGATGCNGCAGCAAAGACAAATTTAAGGCTTAANTTNATATCATCAAAAAANTCAAANGCAATNTCAAAAGCTGCTAAAGAANTATGGCAAGAAAAACANCATCATCANTTTCCNATAGACGTATTCCAAACAGGCTCAGGAACAAGTTCCAATATGAATGCTAATGAAGTAATTGGAAATTTAGCTTCGAAATTTTTAAAAGAAAAAGTCNANCCAAATGATGANGTAAATATGAGTCAAAGTAGCAATGATGTAATTCCAACAGCAATTAAAATTAGTGCTCATTTAGATATGACAAAAAAACTATTACCNTCATTAAATGAATTGATTAAAGAAATAANTATAAAATCTGAAAAAATTAAGGGAACAATTAAAACTGGTAGAACTCATCTNATGGATGCTATGCCTATTGATTTTTCTGATGAACTCAGCGCATGGTTAAGTCAATTAGAGTCCTCAAAAGAAAATTTAATTGTTTTATCAAAAAAACTTCTAGAATTACCTCAAGGAGGAACCGCTGTTGGGAGTGGAATAAATGCTCACAAGCAATTTTCTAAATATTTTGCTCAAGAANTTACTAAACTAACNGGAAATAAATACAAATTNATATCAAGTAACAATTTTTATCATGANCTTAGTGCTCAAGACTNTTCTGTTCAGCTTTCTGGTGAATTAAAAAATTTAGCTATTATTTTAACGAAGATTTCTAATGATCTTAGATGGATGAACAGTGGACCNCTTTCAGGCCTCTCAGAAATAGAANTNAAAGCNTTACAGCCTGGAAGCAGTATCATGCCTGGAAAAATAAATCCTGTAATTCCTGAAGCAGTTGCAATGGCNTCAGCAGATGTAATTGGAAATGATGTTTCTATATCAGTTGCAGCTCAATCAGGAAGCTTCCAACTAAATGTAATGTTACCAGTTATTGCTTACAACCTTTTAAAAAGCATTAATCTTCTNTCTGGCGCAATGAACGCTCTTTCGAAGAAAGCTATAAGAACTTTTAAAGTTAATCATAAAAATCTTGAAGATTCTCTTNTAAAAAACCCAATACTTGTGACAGCATTAAATCCAATTATTGGTTATGAGCAAGCAGCAATGATTGCAAAAAAAGCATATAAAGAAAGGAGACCAATTATTGAAGTNGCAGTTGAAGAAACCAACTTATCAAAATCACGTTTAGAAAAGTTACTTGATCCAAAAAAACTTGCTAAAGGTGGCATACAAAAATGAATGAAAATTTATTGAAAGGTAGTTGTGAAGCTTGTAGGATTGATGCACCTAAAGTGACAAATTCTGAAATAGAATCACTAATGCCTCAAATACCATCTTGGAGTATTTTAGAAAATGATGACATTAAAAAGCTTGTGTGTTCATTTGCCTTTTTAGATTATGATCAGACTGTTAATTTCGCAAATAGTGTTACTAAATTGGCAGAAGAAGAAGATCATCATCCAGAAATAATTATAGAATGGGGCAAGGTTACTGTCTCTTGGTGGTCTCATAAGATCAAGGGTTTACATATGAATGATTTTATATGCGCAGCTAAAACTGATGAATTATTGAAATAATTCTTATATCCAACAAATTAAAATATGGAACAAAACGAAAAACCACATCAATTTATTGCTTGGATTGCTACAGGAATATTAATAATCGCAGCAATATTAGCAAGCTTTGTGCCTGAACTTGAGTATCATCATTGGGCTTTTATATCAGCAAATACATTGTGGGTTATTGTTGGGTTTCTATGGAGAGAGCAAACTTTAATCGTCCTGAATGCTGGGCTTACTGTTATTTATATTTTTGGCCTAATTCTATAAGAAAATAAACTTAGATAAAAAAATCATGGTTAAAAACCAAGCTCCTGAAGAAATATCTTTGAATTCATTATTACCTATTTTTAAAACAATATAAGATAAGAAGCCTATAGCAATTCCATCTGCAATTGAAAAGGTTAAAGGAATCATAACTATTATTATTAAAGCTGGTAATAAATCAGTGAAGTTTGACCAATTTAGTTTCTCCATGCCACTAAGCATCAAAATTGCAACATAGATTAAAGCACCTGCAGTAGCATAAGGCGGAATAATCGTAGCTAGGGGTGATAAAAAGGTAGCCAAAATAAATAATATTCCTACAATTACAGCTGTTAATCCTGTCCTACCACCTGCTTCAACCCCAGCTGAGCTTTCAACATAACTTGTAACAGGGGAGCAACCAAAAAATGTCCCAAAAATACTTGCACTACTGTCCGCCTTTAGAGCTTTATCAAGATTTTGTGCATTTCCATTTTGGTCTACTAGATTCGCCCTAGTTGCAACTCCAAGAAGTGTTCCTGTCGTATCAAATAAGTTCACAAACAAAAAAGACATAATGACTGTCAACATTCCAAGATTTAGAGCACCAATAATATCAAGTTGCAGAAAGGTTGGTGCAACATCAGGAGGAAGGGCAACAAGACCTTTATACTCGATCATTCCATTAAATAGCGCAATTACAGTTATAGAGAGAATTCCAATAATAATTGCACCTGGAATTTTACGAGAAGACAAAACTGAAATAAAAAGAAAGCCAATAGCTGCTAAAAAGGTTTCCATTTTTGAAAAATCACCTAAACCTAACAATGTCGCATCATTATTTACAATTATTCCACCACTTTTTAAACCAATAAAACCGATAAATAGACCAACACCTGAACCCATAGCAATGCGTAAATTAAAAGGAATGCTATTAATCATCCATCGTCTTAAATTTGTAATGCTCATGATAAAGAATAATATTCCAGCTAAAAATACAGCACCTAGAGCAACTTCCCAAGAATAACCCATTTCTCCAACTACCGTGTAAGTAAAGAATGCATTCAAGCCCATTCCTGGTGCAAGTCCAATTGGCCAATTAGCAAAGAAACCCATCACAAAACATGCAACAGCTGCAGCTAAACAAGTCCCAACAAAAATCGCACCTTGATCCATACCGCTTGCAGCCATCATCTGAGGATTAACAAATATAATGTATGCCATGGTTATAAACGTTGTAAAACCTGCTAATAATTCTCTTTTTATAGTGGTATTATTATCGTTAAGTTTAAATATTAGCTCTAAAGTTTGTTTCATAAATNTATTTTGAATGTAAAATCAAAGTATACAATTATTTAATTCTTTTTTAGTTAAATAATTATTTTTGTAATNAAACAATATGATATGATTTTCGGCATGCTAATTGCATAAANTATTTATATACATTTATTAGATGGGGATCTAAANATGAAATTAAGAATACTTGGCTANANNAACATTTATCTATTANCGTTCGTTTTTTTATTTAATATNAANTTGAATTCTCANGAAGAAGAACAGGTTTTTGAAGAAGTAATTGTNACTGCTGAAAAAAGAGATGAAAGTCTTCANGATGTCTCACAAGCNGTTACAGCTATAACGGAAAATGAAATTGAGGCAAAAAATATTACATCTTTTGTTGACCTCACTGCAGTTGTTCCAGGGGTCACAGTTGCAAAGAATGAAGGTTATAAAACAGTAATTTCTATNAGAGGTGTTGGCTTTGAAACAAATCAAAACGCGATTGCTGCACCGTCAGTTGCCTATCATATGGATGGCATATTTATAGCATCACCTTTTTCTCTCCAAACAGATTTCTTAGATGTTGAGCGTATTGAGGTTTTAAGAGGTCCTCAAGGAACATTATTTGGTCAAAACTCTACTGGTGGAGCAATAAATGTTATTAGCAAAAAACCATCAACAGATTCTCTTAGCTCTAAAGTGCAAGTAACTTCAGGTGACTATGGTCTTTTGAAAGTAAGTTCTTCAACTAATTTCCCAATATCTGATACTCTTGCAACAAGATTTTCTTTTTCTTCCGTTCGAAGAGACGGATTTAGTGAGAATATTCAGCTTCGTCAAGAATTAGATGATGCCAATAGCATAAGTTTAAGAAGTGATTGGATCATGGAATTAAGTGATACCTCTTCACTTAGATTTTTTGCACAATATTTTGATTCTGATAGAAATGGAGCTGCCATGAAGGGTATCGACGATTATCTTGGCNCCNGATCCNAGAGAATTAAATCAAGANACAATGTCTAAACAAGANTTGAGNTCAAANGTTTTTGCTNTTACTTATGAATCAGATCTTGGATTTGCTAATCTTAAAGTGATGGCTAGTGTTCA
>NHJW02000041.1 GCA_002169625.2 Gammaproteobacteria bacterium TMED225 | reverse complement strand
TTTCTCCAGCTATTCTTCTTTGTAATTCTGAATATTTTTTTGGGTATTTTTCTTTATAGGAATCAATCAAATTATTCCAAATCAAATTCATTTCAGCACCAGAATTTTTAGCATCCCAAAAGTCATAAACTTCTTTTGGAACTTCAAAAGGAGGATAATCCCAATTTAAAGCTTCCCTAGTTTTTTTAATTTCCTCATCGCCCAAAGGTGCGCCATGAACATCAGCAGTTCCAGATTTATTAGGCGAGCCAAAACCAATTGTAGTTTTGCAAAATATCATTGATGGTTTATTGTTCTCATTCTTTGCGGATGATATCGCTTGATCTATCTCCTCAATGTTATGTCCGTCAACACAAATTGTTTGCCATCCATAACTATCAAATCTTTTTATAGAATCATCTGTGAACCAATTTTCAACTTCACCATCAATTGAAATCCCATTTTGATCATAAAAACATATTAATTTTCCTAAATTATGTGTTCCTGCAAATGAGCATACTTCATGAGAAATTCCTTCCATTAAACAGCCGTCTCCAAGAAAAGCATACGTATAATGATCTATTGGACTTATGTCATCCTCATTAAACTCAGAGGCCAGTATTTTTTCGGAAATGGCCATACCAACTGCATTTGCAATTCCTTGACCTAATGGACCAGTTGTTGTTTCAACTCCAATATCTATATCATATTCTGGATGACCAGGCGTTTTTGATTTAAGCTGCCTAAAATCTTTTAAATCTTCTAATGTTAATTTATAACCAGTTAAATGAAGTAAGCTATATAGAAGCATTGAGCCATGACCATTTGATAAAACGAATCTATCTCTATCAAACCAATTTGGATTAGATGGATTGTGTTTTAAATGATTAGTCCAAAGTGCTGTAGCAATTTCTGCCATTCCCATTGGCATTCCAGGATGTCCTGAGTTGGCTTTTTGAACAGCATCAATTGATAAAAACCTTATGGCATTTGTAGGATCTGACTGATGCAAATTAATATTCCCTAATTACTTTTTAGGATAATAATATTTTTGTGATCAAAAGCATAGATAAAATTCATTTTTTTGATATAAAATAGTTAGTCTGTGTTTTTTTATCTTTAGATTAATAACAATCTCAATTAAAAATCTCACAATCAAATATCAGGGAGAGTGATATGAGTTATATATTTACATCAGAATCTGTGTCTGCTGGACATCCAGATAAGGTTTGTGATCAAGTTTCAGATGCTGTCTTAGATGCTTACTTAGAGCAAGATCCAAATAGCAGGGTTGCCTGTGAAACCATGGTTAAAAACAACATGGTTTATATTGCAGGTGAAATTACATCCACTGGAAGTCCTGATTTAGAGCCTGTTGTAAGAAAAACAATTAATGACATTGGATATAACACAGACGAATATGGCTTTAATGGAGATACATGCGAATTTACAAATCTTGTATTTGAGCAGTCACCTGATATTTCTCAAGGAGTCACAGAGGGTGAAGGAGAAAATTTAGAACAAGGTGCAGGAGATCAAGGTCTTATGTTTGGATATGCATGCACTGAAACTGGATCTTTGATGCCACTTCCAATTGATCTTTCACATAGGTTAGTAAAGAAACAGGCTGATGTAATGAAATCCAATGAACTTACATGGCTTAGACCAGATGCAAAAAGTCAGGTAAGTGCAATATATTCAGATGATGGCAAAACTATAGAAGGGCTATCTGCAATTGTTTTATCAACTCAACATGATGATGATGTTTCTCAAGAAGAAATCAAAGAAGGGGTTATGGAAAGTATTATTAAACCAGTCGTACCTGAAGAGTGGATTCTAGAATCTACAAAAATTTTCATTAATCCTACAGGAAAGTTTGTTATTGGAGGTCCAGTTGGAGATTGTGGTTTAACAGGCAGAAAAATTATAGTTGATACATATGGTGGTATGGCAAGACATGGCGGTGGGGCATTTTCTGGAAAAGATCCTTCGAAAGTAGATAGATCTGCAGCATATGCAGCAAGATATGTTGCAAAAAATATTGTGGCGGCAGGGCTTGCTGATTATTGCGAAATTCAGGTTTCATATGCAATTGGAGTAGCAAAACCTACGTCCATTAATGTAAACACTTTTAATAGTGAGAAAATCTCAAAAGAAGCTATAGAAAGTATTGTCGAAGACAAATTTGACCTTAGGCCAAAGAGTCTTATAAATATGCTTGATCTAAAAAGACCTATTTATCTTCCGACAGCTGCTTACGGGCATTTTGGAAGAACTGATATAGATCTTTCATGGGAAAAAACTGATAAAGCTTCAGAAATTTCACAATAAATATTAATTAAACTATATAAGGATAAAAAAAATGGAAAATGACTATAAGGTTGCTGATATAAATCTTGCTGAATTTGGAAGAAGAGAAATCTCACTTGCAGAGAATGAAATGCCGGCGTTAATGGCACTGAGAGACAAGTATAGAGATGATCAACCCTTGGCAGGTGCCAAAATTATGGGCTGTATTCATATGACAATTCAAACAGCTGTTCTTATGGAGACATTAATTGACTTGGGTGCAGAGTTAAGATGGTCGTCATGTAATATTTTTTCTACACAAGATCATGCAGCTGCAGCTATGGCTGCTATTGGTGTACCTGTTTTTGCATGGAAAGGTGAAACTGATGAAGAGTATGAGTGGTGTATTGAACAAACTATTTGTAAAGATGGTAAGCCATGGGATGCGAATATGATTCTTGATGATGGAAGTGACCTTACTTCAATGGTTCATGAAAAGTTCCCAGATATGCTTGAAACTATTCATGGTGTTTCCGAAGAAACAACTACAGGCGTTCATAGACTAAAAGAAATGCTTGAGAAAGGAGAACTTAAAATTCCAGCTATTAATGTTAATGATTCTGTAACTAAAGCAAAAAATGATAATAAATATGGGTGTAGACACAGTCTTAATGATGCTCTTAAAAGAGGAACAGATATGTTGCTTTCAGGTAAAAAGGGTCTTGTAATTGGCTATGGTGATGTTGGGAAAGGATCCGCTGCAAGTTTAGCTCAAGAAGGAATGATTGTAAGTGTAGTTGAATCAGACCCAATATGTGCCATGCAAGCTTGTATGGATGGATTTTCTGTTGTTTCTTGTTACAAAGATGGAATAGTTACAAGAAAACCTGACGATATAAATATGTCTGTGATGGGAGATACTGATTTAATTGTTACCACAACTGGTAATGTAAATGTATGTGATTCAGCTATGTTGAGTACTCTTAAAAATACAGCTGTGGTTTGTAACATTGGTCATTTTGATAATGAGATTGATACAGCATTTATGAGAGAACAATATTATTGGGATGAAATAAAACCTCAAGTTCATAGGGTGTTTAGGGATACCGCCCCAGATGGAACTCCAGACTTATCAAGTAAAAATTATATTATTCTTTTAGCAGAAGGCAGGCTGGTTAATCTTGGAAATGCTACTGGTCATCCAAGCAGGATTATGGATGGGTCTTTTGCGAATCAAGTCTTAGCCCAAATACATTTATTTAAACAGGGTTTTGCAAATGTAAATGATGCTGACAAAAAAGCTGAGATGATAACTGTTGAAGTTCTTCCAAAAAAACTTGATGAAGAAGTGGCAAGTCTTATGGTTGAGGGCTTTGGCGGGATGGTTACTAAGCTTACTAAAGATCAAGCAGACTACATTAATGTGCCTCAAGAGGGTCCATTTAAAGAGGAAAGTTACAAATACTAATTATTGTCTCTATTAATTGGAGATATTTATATTCATAATATACAGCCTATGAATATAAAAAGAGTTTTTTATTTAATTCTTCCGCTTGTTTTGTTTGGTTGTGGAGTTAAAGGCCCTTTAATATTCTAATTATTAAAAAATAATATTTGTAAAATGAGTCATTTTTTATACAAGAATAAAAATCTATTTTGTGAAAATGTAGACGTAAGAGATATTGCAGAAAAATATGGAACTCCATCCTATGTTTATTCAAAAAAGACATTAGAAGAAAATTTTGAATCATATTTCAATGCCTTTGAAAAAAATCAGGGTTTAATATGTTTTTCAGTTAAGTCATTAAGTAACATTTCTGTTTTAAAATTGTTAAACGAAAAAGGTAGTGGTTTCGACATTGTTTCCGGGGGAGAGCTTGAAAGAGCGATTCATGCTGGTGCAAATCCTAAAAAAATTATTTTTACAGGAATTGCAAAATCAAATGAAGAAATAACTGCTGGTATAAAAAGAAATATTCTCGCCTTCAATATTGAGTCTGAAGCTGAAATGCATAGAATTGAAAAATTGGCTGCTGCAGAAAATAAGGTTGTTGATGTTGCCATACGATTTAACCCTGAGATTGATTCAGGCGGACATGAATATATTAAAACTGGGAGAAAAAAAGATAAGTTTGGTATTCTTTTAGATGAAATTCTTTCACTGGCTGAACATATATCCAATTCTAGCTTCTTAAAACTTATTGGTCTTTCGTGTCATATTGGATCTCAAATTATTAATTTAAATGATTTTAAAACAACAGCTCAATATATTAAAAAGCTTGCACAAGAGGTCAATAAAATGGGTGTCGATTTAGAATTTTTAGACCTTGGAGGTGGTTTGGGTATCTCTTACAGCAATACAGATTCACCAACACCTAAGGATTTAATAGCAATAATAGAGGAAGAGCTAAGTGATAGAAGTGAAAAAATTATTTTAGAGCCTGGTAGAAGTATTTCTGGAAATGCTGCAATAATGTTAACTAGTGTTGAGTATATTAAAGGTAAATATCTAATAGTTGACGCAGGGATGAATGATCTTATAAGACCAGCACTTTATAAAGCTAAACATAATATTTTAAATGCTAAAAAAAGTGATTCAGTTTCAGAAGAATGGACCATAGTAGGTCCAATTTGCGAATCGTCAGATGTTCTAGCTAAAGATTTTAAAATCAATGCCTCAGAAGGAGATCTTTTGGCGGTTGAAACAGTTGGTGCATATGGTCATGTAATGTCATCAAACTATAATACTAGAAGAAAGCCACCTGAAATACTTGTTGAGGGTAGTAACTTTAAAATTATTAGACAAAGAGAGACATATAAAGATCTTCTGAGAAATGAGATTGAATTAAATGCTTAATTTTGAAAAATGGCATGGAAATGGCAATGACTTTGTAATTATTAATTCTATAGAAGAAAAAGTTAAGATAAAAAAATCGCTTTTAAAGAAAATATCTGATCGAAACAAAGGTATTGGTTTTGATCAATTCATTAACATATGTCTTCCAACAAAAGACGATAAAGATTTTTTTATTAAATTTTACAACTCTGATGGAACTGAAGCAGGAATGTGTCTAAATGGTATTAGATGTGCTGCTTCATATATTTGGAAAAATAATCTTTCGCCTATTAAAAATATTAATGTTCAAACAAAAACAAAAAATCTTATATGCTCACCAAAAAAAAATAATAATGTTACTGTATTGTTAGAGCTTCCAGAAAGGATTGAACATGAACAAGTTGAAAANGAANTAAGAANTAAANTTAAAGATAAATTTTATATGCTAAATATTGGNAATAATCATGTATGNATAAAAATGNGCTCNATAGAGAAGATAGATTTGCTNNAAATATATAAAAANTTAGAAAAGAATATNAAAAAATTNGATATTAATCTTTCAATATTTAAACAAGCTAAAAATTGNATTGAAGTAAGAACTTATGANAATGGTGTTGGAGAAACATTNTCATGTGGTTCAGCTTCGCTTTGTGTTGCATCTATTTTTTTAACAAAGAAAAACTCTATCAANGTTAGATCNATGGGTGGTCAATTAANTTTTAAGAATATTNAAAATAANNTATTGATGAGTGGTCCGGCCAATTTTATATATAANGGCAATATCAATGAATAAAAAACTAGATCCAAAAGAAGTTGAATTATTTTTATTAGAAAATCTAGATTTTTTTCAAACGAGAGAATCCTTGGTAAGTGAGCTCTCATTNAAACATTCCTCAAGCTCTNCATCGTCACTGCTTGAAAAACAAGTTATAAAATTAAGAAATGAACACCAAAATTTAATTGACTTACTGACTTCATATATGAAGACTGCTTCAATTAACGAAGATTTATTTAATAAATCCAAAAGACTAACTCTTAAGATCCTTGAATCAAATTCAAAAAAAGAAACTATAAAAATAGTAGAAACAAGCTTTAAAGAAGATTTNAAGGTAGATAAGCCANTATTAAAATTTTTTGGNAGTAAAGAGATTAATGCAATTGAGAAAGANACTGAATTATCTATTCATAAAGGAGCTGTTTATTGTGGATCNTTCTCTTCAAGAAAATTAAATGCCTTGTTTAAAGATAAAAATGTAGAATCGATGGTTCTTACAGTAATAGTTACAGAGAAAGGGATTGGTTTGTTGATGCTTGGTAGTTATGATCGTGCAAAATACCTTGGTGATGAAGATACAACATTTATTGAGTATATAAGGGATGTTTTAGAAAAGAAGTTTCTTAAGTGATCCATGGATAATAATGNATTCATTCTNAATGACATCAAAGAGTATCTTGTNTTTATATCTCAAGTAAAAAATCTTTCAGAAAATACAACAAAATCATACGAAAGAGACTTAAAAAANTTATGTTCATTTGTTCAAAGTTTGAAAATAACAAGCTATGCTCAAATTAACTCTGAAACTTGTTCAGCATGGATAGGAAATCTTTATTCTCAAAATATTAANCCTAAAAGCATTCAAAGGCATTTGTCTTCAGCNAAAGGCTTCTTCAGATTTTTAAAAAAAAATGGGNTNATTGAATCATCGCCTTTCGAATTAGTAACTGCTCCTAAATCAGCTATGAATCTTCCTGAGGTTCTCTCACCAGANGATATGGAACAACTTTTAAACTTTAAACCAAAAAANGCAATTGAATTCAGAGATATGGCAATCATAGAGCTAATGTATTCCTCAGGATTAAGGGTTTCAGAGGCTGTAAATGTAAACATTGATGATTTTGAAGAAGATAAATTATTTTTGCGGGTTCTGGGAAAGGGCTCGAAAACTCGTTTAGTGCCAATAGGAAGGTTTGCTATAAGTGCTGTAAATGCATGGTTGCTTGAAAGGGACAAAATTCTTAATAAAACTGACGCCCTATTTTTAAGCATGAGGGGAACTAGGCTAACTGTTAGGAGTGTTCAATTAAGACTAAAAAAATTAGCCACAAAGCAAGGACTGCCTCCAATTCATCCCCATATGTTAAGACATAGTTTTGCCACACACATGCTTGAATCAAGTAGTGATTTAAGAACAATCCAAGAGCTTTTAGGTCATAGTTCTTTATCAACAACACAGATTTATACTAAATTGGACTATCAGCATCTTGCAAAAATTTATGACGAATCACATCCAAGAGCAAAAAAAGAAAGAAATGAGTAAGACTATCAAAATGATAACTTTTGATCTAGACGATACTCTCTGGAATAACCGTCCTACAATTATGAATGCTGAATTTGAAACTAGAAAATGGATTGAGGACAAAGTTGGGAATGTTGAATGGGGAGATTTTGAGAGCTTCCTGGAATTAAGAGAAGTGCTTATAAAAGAGGATGAAAGTATTAAGTGGGATATAAGTAAATTAAGAAAGGAGATCTTTAAAAAAAAGCTATCGCACATAGAGCCTGAAAGTCTCAGAAATGAAATTGTAGATGAGGCTTTTACAATTTTTATTAACAAAAGACATGAAATCAATTTATATGATGGAGTTGAAGAAAGTCTAAAAGACTTATCAAAAAAATATATTTTAGGTGTTTTAACTAACGGTAATGCTGATATATATAGATTTGAAATAGGAGAATATTTTAAGTTTGCTATAAGCTCTTTTGACGCAAAAGACAGCAAACCAAACCGTGCTCACTTTGATATGGCCATTAATAAATTTAAAGATATTACATTTGATAATGTATTGCATATTGGTGATGATCAAATTAATGATATCTTTGGAGCATATAATCTTGGTATAGACACACTTTGGTTTAATGATAATAATGAAGATTGGGCTCAGGATTTTACAAAACCAGATGAGTTTTCTAACTGGCATGATTTAAAAAACATTATTAAAAATAAATATGAATGATAAAAAACTATCTGAAGCATTAAAAAGTATTTTAGAAAAAGAATTAAAGACTTTTAGTAAGTTAATTCCAGCGGACGTAATTTCTGGTATTGAGAAAAAAATATCGCCTCAAGTTGAAAAAATAATAGAACAAAGCGGTTACGTAAAAAAATCAAAATTTGAAAACCTTGAAAAATTAATTGATGACCTTGAAAAAAGAATTGATGAGTTAGAGGAAAACTAAAGCTGGTCTAAATATTGATCAATTCTATTTGAATTCATAACAAATGAAGATTTCAATTTATTAGATGCTTCTCTTATTTGACTGATATTTACAGCCTCACCAACCTGTATAACTCCAATCATCGCCATCATTACATGAGGGTCACATTGGTAAACATAAACACCTTCTTCCTCAAGTGTTACGCTAATGTCATTATTGAGTTGTCCAGACCAAGCTTCTGCGCTTTCAGGCATCATTCCATCAATAGTAGCTGAATTATGCGACATATCTATTGCTTTAAAATGTATAGTATCTCCCTTTGATACTTTAATAACTGCAGGTTCAAAAATCATTTGGCCACCTTCACCACTATTTAACATTTTTATTGTGTGTTCTGAGCCCTGAGATAACTCAATCTTTTGAACTTCTACTGACGTATTCATAGCAGACATTTGAGACGATTGAGAAGAAGTTCCACAATCTTGTCCTTCAACACATACTTGAACCGGTAAAGATAATCTATTTACCAAAGCTTCTTCATACTTTTTGCCATTAAATACAAAGAGTAAACACAATGGGAGAATTATAAGGAATTTTTTATTTTTCATAATTTTAAGAGTTAGGTTTTTGAAGCTCTACAACATGATCGACAACTTTAAGAATATTTTCGTATGAACCTTTTGATTCAATAATATATTTACCATCAACAATCATCATTGGAACTGATGAAATTTTTAACTGTCTTGAATGCTTAATACCTTTATTAACTTTTTGTTTTACTGTAAAAGAATTCAAATATTTTGAGGAAACTTCTGGCGCAATGCCAAATTTTTTTAAAAAATCTTGAATTGCTTTAGGGCTTTGTAAAAAGTTTCCTTCTTTGTGAATAGTAACAAAAACAGCAGCATGTGTTGAAGGATCAAGTTTCAAAGCCTCTATAGTATAGTAAAGAGAAGCATGTAACTGATGAATGTTCCCCCATGTAACTGGCATTTTTGTAAATTTAATATCATCGTTTTGCTTAGATGCCCAAGAATTAACTGAGGGATCAAATTGATAGCAAGCACCACATCCATACCAAAAGGTTTCTGTAACTTCTACAATGCCATCTTTTTTAACAGGTAGAGGATTGTCAACTATTCTGTAATCTACTCCCAGTTTATAATCTGCACTTATAGAAACTGTAAATAAAGTTAAAAATAATAATTTTATAAAGTTACTTCTTTTCTTATTCATTGATATAGTCCATGCATATAATTTGCTAAAGCATCAATTTCATTATCACTAAGATTTGCAGCAACGCCCTGCATAACTAATGAAGANTCTCCAGCATTTCTTTCTTTTGATCTGTAAGCTTTTAAAGATGATGTTAAATAGCCTATCTGTTGTCCAGCAACTGAGGGATATCCAGCCAAACTATTACCTTGTCCGTATACGGCATGACAAGAAGTGCATGCAGGAATCTGCTTTTTGATATCTCCAAACCTGTATAACTGAGTTCCAAGCGCAAGTAATTCTTCGTCATTTTTCGCTTGACCCCTGCTTGATTTATATTGCGANTAAAAAGCTGATATATCTTTTAAATCTTNATCGCTTANTGTTTGTAAATAGGGNGTTACTGACATCATGAGAGCATTCATTCTTTGACCATCTCTAAAATATTTTAATTGTTCATAAAGATATCTTTGATTTTGNCCTGAAAGTTTTGGCCAATCAGTAATAATNCTGTTCCCATCAGCCCCATGNCATGCCGCNCATGATTCAACTAATTGAGAGCCTTTATTTGCNTCGCCAGANACAAAAGTTGCTGGCATTTCAATTTCTTTANATTTATCATCAGCAGCANTTGCGCTAAGTGANAAGCTAAAAAAAATAAAATATATAAAGTAATACTTCATAGAAANTTAAATGTGTGTCTTGTAGATGTNTATTATAAACATAGGTTGATATGATATAAACGATTAAATGAAAAACCTTTTTAAAAATACTGAGTTTGTTTTAGGAGTGACTAACTTNAAAAATCTNCCNGANGATATTGGGANTGAGGTTTTGTTAGCNGGNAGNTCTAATGCAGGTAAATCAAGTGCNTTAAATGTTTTAACTGAAAATCCAAANCTTGCTAGAATAAGTAAAACNCCNGGCNGAACNACTGAAATAAACTTTTTTAAAGTTAATGATGATCTNATGTTGCTTGATCTTCCAGGATATGGCTTTGCAAAGTCAAGNAAANNAAAGAAGAAAGATTGGGGTCCNCTTTTAGGAGAATATTTTCAAAAAAGAAGAGCTCTAACTGCGNTAGTTATATTTATGGACATACGNCATCCNCTTAAAGAACNNGATTGGGACATGATNCATTTNTGTAGAAATTTTAATGTTCCTTTNATACCAGCTCTTACAAAAAGCGANAAACTATCAAANAATAATATTGCAAAAGCAAAAGCTTTNNTAAAAGANAAAATTCCTGANGCAATTCCTGTAGCACTNTCTTCAAAAGATAATAATGGTTTTGACAAACTTNNNAANGAAATACTAAACTTTATTNAATAATGCTCGAATATCAAAAACAAAATTGTAACNTAACACTCCAAGANGGTTTGAATTGTTATTATNANGCCTTNCCTGAANCCACTGAGATATTTGAAGATNATGANNATTCTGGCACTCTTTTNAGNGATCATGATTGTACTCATNTNATTTTTGGNCTTGATATTTCTATTGAACAAGAATCAATNCTNGATACATGGGTGNTNTGGGGAANTAAATTTGAATGGAAGTATTTAATGGGTTATCANAAATTNCCACAAATNAAAAAACTCTATAAAGATTTATATAAAGAATTTGGNATATTGGGTTTTNTTAAAATTTNTTGGAANCTTGGNNGCATTAAAAGAAAGACTATNNTNAAGNCANTNAAAATGAAAAAGAAATGGCCTTTCAANATGCCCGATGAATATCTNNCNATGAAAATTTCTGATTTAAGGNNNATGCATGGAATNAANATTCTTCANCCNGAAGAAATGAAATACNTTCCANTTGAAAGATTGANCTANGTGNANTCAAGAAGAAATTTCTTAAAANTNTCANNTGGANTANTTGGCTTNATANCAAGTGGATTNNTATTTANGATCNCAAAAAAAAATANAGTTAGNCATATATTNGCCNCAGCAAGTCATGAAAGATTGGCACTTTCNGTTTCTCTTTACAAGCANACTTCAAAACTAAATCTTATTTTAGATAATCAAANCATTNTTGAAGGCATTCNGATTGATAATGAAGGAACNCACTGGCAATTCATNACAAGTAAGCTTGCTTCAAATCAATCTTATGANCTTCAATTAATTTCAGANAATGAGCCTATATATAAAACTTGGAAGCTNAAAACNTTCCCTTCNCCAAATTCAGATGTTAAAAATATATCAATAATGGCCTTTACATGNGCNGGTGGTCCTGANGGATTTAAGGCATCTGGAAGAGAATTTTTTAAACCTATTAAATTTAGACAAAAAATTTTTGAAGAAGGATTATCTAAAAATCCAGATTTTGCNATTTCTATTGGTGATCATATTTACTGGGATCTCAGAGGGGAAAATTCACCACCAGTAGGTCGTAATAGTAAATTAACTAAGTTTTTACTTGGAAGCTATATAGGACTTGTATATGGCAAATTTAATAGACTTGAGGATGCTAGTAGCCCTAGTAATGAAAAAGTTCTTAAAAAATTAGGCAATGAACAAATAGCCTCACTTTATGGAACTAGATTTAAAAATACGCCTATTTTCTTTATACCAGATGATCATGATTACTTTGAAAATGATGATGCTGAAGAAAATTTAGTAACCTTTCCAGCTGATGAGTTTAGTAAAAATATTTTTAAGAAAATGGCTGACATGTTTTATCCACCTATGCTGGATACACCAAGCAATAAACCTGGAAGAAAAATTGGAAGAATACGATACGGTAATGCTTTTGAAGGTTTAATGGCAGATTGTGCCGGAAACATGACTATGGGTCAGGAAGAAGCGGTATTAATTTCAAATAAAGATGAAGAATGGCTGTTATCAAGAATTGAAAAATCTCGAGCAAAGCATTTAGCCTTCATACCTTCTCATCCTTTTGGCTATACAGCAGGTAAGTGGAGAGAATGGTATCCTGATGTTGTTGCTGAAGAAGGGACAACTGATACAGTAGCAAATGAATTACTTTCNGAAGTNANAGGATCNNTAACAACCAATGTAANTAAATATCTTTGGCAACAGGGNTGGTTTTTGCAACATCAGCGTTTAATNAANTCTATTTCAGAAAGAAAAACCTCCAGATTTATTTTTTCAGGTGACATTCATGCAATAGNAGCAACTTCAATAATTGAATCNGGTGCTATAAAACTTAAAGAGGNNGTAAAAACNTTTTTAGTAGGTCCAATTGGAAGNTCTAGTGCTGGATGGCCTTCCTTTGCAAGAGGAATAGCTGCTGAAAANCCNGATTACTTAGTTTGTAATTCNATATATAAAANNAGNGAGGAAAATGGCTTCACCNTNTTTAAGATTGATCATGATAAAACTTATGCAGAAATTTATTCNTGTGGTGGNCATGANCCTAANAATNGGGATANTGGAAAANTANTTTCTAGNGAAAAANTNTATCTATAAATAATTAGAAANTAGGGCAGGAAGCTTAGTGAGCTTCATTCCAGTTATCTCCGATAGCTGCCTCGGCAATCAAAGGGATATTTAATTTAACCGTTTGCTCCATTGTCTCTTTCATTTTATGCATAACTTTATCAGCATTGCTCTTTGGACATTCAAAGACTAATTCATCATGCACCTGCATAATCATTTGGACCCCTGGCATCTCAGATAAAATAAGCTCATCAATATCGAGCATTGCCTTCTTAATAATATCTGCTGCTGAACCTTGAAGTGGGGCATTGATCGCAGCTCTTTCAGCTGCCTGTCTCCTTAAACCATTAGCTGCATTAATCTCATTTAAATAAAGTCTTCTACCCATAATAGTTTCCACAAACTTATCTTCTTTTGCCCTAATTTTTATATTATCCATGTAATCTTTAACACCTGTATATCTTGCAAAGTATGCATCAAGATATTCTTGAGCTTCTGCTCTTGAAATTCCTAGCTGTCTTGTTAACCCGAAAGCTGACATCCCATACATCAATCCAAAATTAATTGCTTTTGCACTTCTTCTTTGATCTTGACTAACATCTTCTATAGAAACCCCAAAAACTTCTGCAGCCGTTGATGAATGAACATCAATATTATTATTAAAGGCGTGGGTAAGATTTTTATCATTAGATAAATGCGCCATAATTCTCAATTCAATTTGAGAATAATCNGCCGATATTAAAGTATTGCCTTTTTCAGGAACAAANGCCTCTCTNATTCTTCTACCNTCTGCAGTTTTAATTGGAATATTTTGAAGATTGGGTTCTGTNGATGAAAGCCTTCCTGTTGAGGTAACNGCTTGNTGATAAGANGTATGNATTCTTTCTGTTTTTGGATTCTCTATATTTATAAGGCTATCAGTATAAGTAGACTTTAATTTTGCTAATGTTCTGTATTGTAAAATAATTTTNGGNAGCTCATATTCTTCTGAAAGCCTTTTNANAGTATCNTCATTAGTAGATGGTTGNCCCTTTGGAGTTTTTTTAAGGACAGGAAGNTTCTGTTTTTCATATAAAATTTCTAGNAANTGCTTNGGAGANTCTANATTAAACTCCTCTCCTGCGATTTTGTATGCTTGAGATGAAAGCTCATCAATCTTTTCACCAAGCTCTTTAGAATGTTTAGCTAATTTTANCTTATCTATCTTTGCTCCNTTTTGCTCTATTCTTGATAGAACATGTACAAGAGGATATTCAATATCTTGAAGAAGTTTATTTTGATTAGATTTCTCTTTAAGTAACGGTGCAAAAACGTTATAAAGTCTCAAAGTAATATCAGCATCTTCAGCCGCATAATCAGATGCAATATCTAGTTTAACCTCAGAAAAACTGATTTGTTTTGATGCTGTTCCAGTTACATCTGTGTATTTAGTNGTCGTATAATTCAAATAAAAATCAGCAAGTCTATCCATGCCATGTCGGGTTGCAGTACTATTTAAGACATATGACATCAGCATTGTGTCGGCAAGAAATTTTGTTATTTTAATTCCATGTCTGGCAAGTATAGGAATATCAAATTTTAAGTTTTGACCTACAGCTTTATCCTGATTTTTCTCTATTATTGGTCCAAGGTTTTCTACTACATAATCCATAGATAATTGTTTAGGGCAACCATCATAAGAATGAGCTATAGGTATATANCATGCCTCNTTCTCAGAAACAGAGAGAGATATTCCTATTAGATTAGCAGTGACTGTATCTACAGAGTCAGTCTCAGTATCAATAGCAAATGCTTCTGACTTATTAANTTTTGTAATCCATTTTTTTAANGTCTTTTCATCCAAAATTGTTTCGTAGTCATTNTCTTTTTTTGNGATCTTNTTTTGGTCACTNTTCTCAACAGATCTNAATTCTAACTCTGCAAAAATTTTATCAAGCTCTTCTTCATTAGGATTAAAAGTTAAAAGATCATCAAATNATNCNTNTAGTTCAACGTNAGTTTTNANAGAAACTAAGTTAATNTTCCTATCAATATCATCAAGAGCATTTCTAAGATTTTCTCCAACAACACCCTTTATTGCATCAGCATTATCTTTAATATTTTGAATGTCGCCGTACTCATTTAACCACTTTGCTGCAGTTTTTTGTCCTACTTTTGGAACNCCNGGAATATTGTCTGAAGTNTCTCCTACTAAAGCTAGCATGTCTCTTATTTGATTTGACTTCACTCCAAATTTTTCAAAAACACCTTTTTCATCAAAAANTTTATGCTTCATAGTATCCATCATTGTTATATGAGGGTCCTCTACGAGCTGCATCAAATCTTTATCTAGAGAAGAAATNACACATTTATATTTAGCATCCTTTGCCATAAGAGCTATTGTTGCAATTACATCATCAGCCTCAACTCCTTCAATTTCTATTAAAGGAAAACCTATAGCACGACAAATTGATTTTACTGGGGCCAACTGATCTCTAAGTTCATCAGGCATAGGTGGTCTATTTGCTTTATATTTTGAATAAATTTCACTCCTAAATGTTTTTCCCTTAGCATCGAACACTACAATTATTGGAGAGCCTTCACTATCCTTCTTAAGATTCATCAGCATATTAGTAACGCCCTTAACAGCACCGGTTGGTTGACCAGAGGATGTGCTTAATGGTGGCATTGCATGATAGGCTCTATACAAATATGAGGAACCATCTATAACAAAAATTCTATCTTTCATGTTTAACTTTTATATGATGTATTATGACCCGTGTTTTTCTATAATGGAAAAAATTAAATAAAAAATGTTTGAGAAAATCTTAAATTTTAGTCGTAATGTCTTCCGTAATTATTTTGAATTAATGGTAGCTGTTACTTCGTCATTAATTNTTTTNATTGCCATAGCCTTGGATTGGATATTCTTCCTTCAAGCATGTCCTTTATGCATNCTGACTAGATATGTTTTTTTATTGGTATCTTTATCTGCTGTATTTGCAATGATAATAAAACANAAGAAGATTGGTTGTATATTTATAATGNTGTCCTCAATTTTAGGAATATTAGTAACATCGAGACAAATATATATCCAAAATATGTCTTTAACAGACATAGCTCAATTATCTGGATGTAGCATGCCACTTCAAACCCAAATTGAGTATTTTGGATTATTAGAAGCGATTAGCAGAACTCTTGCTGGGGGTCCAAGCTGTGCTGAAGATGGAATGAGATTTATATTTAATTTTGCTGAATGGGGTTTATTATTCTTTTTAATATATTTAATTGCTGCTATCTTTAAGTTTAGAGCTGATTAAATCGATATGTTATTAATTCATAATTATTCGATCTAAATATATAATTATCAANCCCAAATACCTATAATATTCAATAATCAAATATGAATACCCAATCAGAAACCTCACAAGATAGAAATTTATCTACTGAAGAGTTAATTCAGGCTGCTGTTGATAATAACGAGGGAGTCATAGCAAGTAATGGTGCTTTTTCTACAAATACTGGTAAAAGAACTGGCAGAAGTCCTAATGACAGATTCATAGTTAAAGAACCTGGAACTAGTGATTTAATAGATTGGGGTGATGTAAATAAACCATTTGAAGAAGAAAAGTTTGACTTACTATGGGATAAAGTTGAGTCATATTTAGCTGAAAATGATAGATATACTTCGACTGTTCATGTTGGATCACATGATGAACATTACTTGCCTGTAAAAGTTATAACTGAGACTGCATGGCATTCTCTTTTTGCAAGATTAATTTTTGTGTGTCCTGCAAATTACAATCCTGCTACAAAACAAGAATGGCAAATTATTAGTGCCGCTAACTTTGAATGCATTCCTGAGGTAGATGGAACAAACTCCGAAAGTTGTGTAATTATAAATTTTGCAAAAAGAAAGGTCATAATTGCTGGTATGAAGTATGCCGGAGAAATGAAAAAATCGATGTTTTCAGTTCAAAACTTTTTGCTTCCTGAAAAAGGAGTATTGCCAATGCATTGTTCAGCAAATGTTAATGCAAAAGGAGATGTAGCATTATTTTTTGGCTTATCAGGAACTGGAAAAACAACTTTATCTGCTGATCCTAAATGCTCATTGATTGGTGATGATGAACATGGATGGAGTCCAGGATCGGTTTTTAATTTTGAAGGTGGATGTTATGCAAAAACAATTGATCTCACAAAAGAAAATGAGCCTGTTATATTTAATGCAATTAAACACGGGAGTGTTATTGAAAATGTATACCTTAATGATCTAAATGAACCAGATTACTCGAATACTTCCCTTTCAGAAAATGGAAGATGTTGTTATCCAAGATCTCACATTGAAGCAGCTGTTGAAGAAAACGCTTCAGGTGAGCCAAAGACAGTCATTTTTTTAACTTGTGACCTTACCGGTTTAATGCCACCTGTATCCATTCTTTCAAAGGAAAGTGCTGCATATCATTTTCTAAGTGGTTATACCGCTAAAGTGGGTTCAACCGAAATGGGCTCAAGCTCATCAATTGAATCAACTTTTTCAACATGTTTTGGAGCTCCATTTTTTCCAAGGCCTGCAGGAATTTATGCAGACCTTCTTATGAAACGAGTTGAAGAATTTGGAGCAAAGGTTTTCTTAGTCAATACTGGTTGGACTGGAGGTCCTTATGGCGTAGGATCAAGATTTAAAATTCCAACTACAAGAAGAATCGTAAATGCAATCCAAGACGGAGAGCTAGATAATATTGCTACTGAAAAAGTTCCTGGACTAAATTTAAATATTCCAATTGAGGTTAAAGGAGTCGACTCAAACCTACTTAATCCAATAAATACATGGGAAGATAAAGATAAATACAATGAATATTTGAAGACATTAATTGGTAAGTTCCAAGAAAACTTTAAAAAGTTTGAAGTAAAACCTGAAATAGTTAAAGCTGGTCCAGGATTTAATGAAACATGATGCTCTAATAGAAAGGCTTCAAGAATTAAAAAATGTTGGGTTTTTTAAAGACTTAGTTATTGAACGAGGAATTGAAAAAGAATTTTTTAGAACTGACACTAATGGATTTATTTCAAAAAAATCACATCCTGTTTCTCTTGGGTCTGCCCTCAAAAATAAACTAATTACAACTGATTTTTCTGAAGCACAAGTTGAGTTAGTTACGCCAATTTTTGAAAATGTTGATGATCTTTATGATTTTTTATATTCACTTCATGTTTTTGTTGCACAAAACATTGATGAAGACGAAATGTTGTGGCCATATTCTATGCCACCTAAAATAAAAGATGAATCAGATATTAACCTTGGTTATTATCACCAATCTGGTATTGGTTTATTAAAGCATGTATACCGAAGAGGACTTAAAATTAGGTATGGTGCAACTATGCAATGTGTTTCAGGAATGCACTACAACTTCTCTTTGAAGCAGAGTTCATTTAAGTCATTAATTGATGATTTTAATCAAAAAAATATAGATGAACTTTACCTTGGTTTAATTAGAAACTTTAAAAGAATTTATTGGTTTGTATTAACCGAATTTGGTCAAACCAATGTTGTAGATAAATCATTTATTAAAAATAGGGATCATAATCTTAATCAATTAAACCAAGAAGATATGTTTCTTAAAGATGCAACTTCATTGAGAATGAGTGAAATAGGTTATCAAAGCAAAGCTCAAAAAAATTTAGATATTAAATATAATTCGCTCGATGGCTTTCTTAAAGAAATAAAAAAAGCTATTACTGTTCCTTATGAAGAATTTGAAGAAAAAGGTTTAAAAGATTCCAATGGAGAATACCATCAAATTTCAAATGGAATTATACAAATTGAAAATGAATATTATGATTCTATTAGGCCTAAAAGGTCTGCTTCAAATAACTTGAGGCCATACGAACTGCTTAAGAACTATGGTATTGAATACCTTGAAATAAGAGGTGTTGATATTTCGCCTAATGACATTACTGGGATGTCTAAACATCATATAAGGTTTCTAGATCTCATACTTATCTACTGCTTGATTACTCCAAGTCCTTTAATTTCTTCAGAAGAAAAGAAACTCATTGATTCAAATGAATATATTTCTATCTATAATGGTAGAAATGACAGTGCAGAAATTAATTTTGATGGAAGAAAAGTTTCAATAAAACAAGCTAAGGAAAGTATATTAGATAATTTAAATACTATTGCTAATTATTTAGAAGATAGTGATACGCATATCGATTCGATTAAGTTTGTAACTGAGTTAACAAAAGGTGTGATTCCAAAAATTTCATTTCATGAGGATGGTATGATTAAAGCTAAAAAGAATCTTAAGATATTAAAATCATCAACAGATAAGAACTTTGATGTTATTAAAAAAGAGGCTGATCTTTCTATAAGGCAACTTAAAGAAATGCCAAAAGATTCAAATGCGCAAATGAATAAATTTGTTGAGCAATATAATTTAGATATTTAGGGAGAAAATATGAGGGCTTTACAATGTGTAGAACTTGGGATGCCAGATAAATTACAATTAAATGATGTTCCTGATCCAGAGGCCTCTCCCGAACATGTAGTAATTGAAAACAAGGCAGCAAGTGTAAACTTTCCAGATGTATTAATGATCCAAGGTTTATATCAATTCCAACCGGAGTTGCCTTTTATTCCTGGGGGAGAATCAGCTGGAATTGTTTCTGCAGTTGGTGATGGGGTTGAAAATATTTCTGTTGGAGATCGAGTTTTTGCTATGACAGGTACGGGTGCATTCTCAGAGAAAATTTCTGCTCATAATAGTTCTGTTGTAAAGATTCCTGATAATATGGGATTTGAGACCGCCGCTGCTCTTCCTATGACCTATGGTACGTCATTATATGCTCTTAAACAAAGAGCTAATTTAAAAGCTGGAGAAACTCTTTTAGTTCTTGGCGCAGCTGGTGGCGTTGGTCTTGCTACTGTTGAACTGGGTAAAGCAATGGGTGCAAGAGTTATAGCTGCAGCATCAACAAACGAAAAGGTTAATCTTTGTATTCAGCATGGCGCGGACGAAGGTTTTATTTATCCATCTGGTGTTCTCAACAGAGATCAGCAAAAGGAATTATCTAATAAAATTAAAGAGCTTTCTGGGGGTATTGGACCAAATGTTATTTATGATCCTGTTGGGGGTAGTTATTCTGAGCCCTGTCTGAGATCTATTGCTTGGGAAGGTAGGTATCTAGTAATTGGATTTGCAGCTGGAGCTGATCAAATTCCAAAGATGCCGCTAAATTTAACTCTTCTTAAGGGTTGCCAAATTGTTGGAGTTTTTTGGGGTGCATGGGTTGGAATGCATCCAGAAGAAAATAAAAAAAATTTTGAGGAACTTTTTAAACTTCATTCAGAAGGAAAGATAAATCCAGAAGTATCTGATTCATTTACCTTAGATGATGGTGCATTAGCAATTGCACATCTAAAAGATAGAAAAGCCAAAGGTAAAGTTATTATCGAGATTTAGTTTATTTTGAACTTGTTATAGATTGATAGGTTAATGATAGCCTTGAAATATCAAATGGCGGTCTGAATACACCTGCAAACTCTCCTTTTGGATTTAATAAAATAATATTATTTACATGATTATCTAAGTGAGAATGATCCATCTTATCTCCGCTTGGCATAACATTATTTACTGATAGTTGAGTAGCCAAATTTAAAAGCATTGGCCTAGTATTTGAGACACCTATAAATGAGGCATCAAACCCCTTCGCATATTTATTAATATCTTCAGGAGTATCTCTTTCAGGATCTATTGAAACTAATACCCACTGTTTATCATGTAAAGGAAACTCTTTTTCTCTAAGGACTTTTACTAGTTTGGAAATTTGATACATCGTAGTTGGACATTCATCTGGACATCTTGTAAATCCAAAATACATCAGTGTCCATTTATCATTTAAATTTGTTTTATTAAAAACTTCTCCATTTGCTGAATAAAAACTGAAGTCTGAGATTTGTTTAGGATTCTCAAATAAAAAAAGACCGTTTATAAGAAGTTCATTAGTACTAAGAACTCTTGGAGTAGTTAGTTTATTAATAAAAAGTGATAAAACAATAAATATGAATAGCCCAATCAGAATTATATTTTTCTTTATAGTCATCTAGCTATATTAAATAATGATCAATTAATAAGGCAATAAATATTAAAAAGATATAATAAATTGAAAAATTGAAAGTTCTCATAGCATCTTCATTGTCTTTGCTAAAATATAGATTGACTGAGTAATACAAAAATATTGTACTCAGCGTTAAAGCTGAGAAAAAATAAATTTCTCCAGACATTAATACAACATAAGGCAAAATGCTAACTATAAATAATATAATTGTATATAAAACAATTTGTAGTTTTGTAAAAACTACTCCATGTGTGACAGGAAGCATTGGTATCGATTCTTTTGCGTATTCATCTTTTCTGTAAATTGCTAATGCCCAAAAATGGGGTGGTGTCCAAACAAAAATTATTAAGACTAGTAACAATGCATAAGGATCAATTGTGTTTGAGACTGAAGACCATCCGAGTAATGGAGGTGCAGCTCCAGCTAAGCCTCCAATTACAATGTTTTGTGGAGTCGCTCTTTTTAAATAAATTGTATAAATAAACGCGTAACCCACCAAAGAGGCTAAGGTTAAAATCATAGTAAGTGTATTTACAAAAAAATATAAAGTTAAGGCTCCCATTAAACCAATCACAAAAGCAAATATTGATGCATGTGAGGCAGATATTTCTCCTTGTGGTAAAGGTCTTTGATCTGTTCTTGTCATTGAGGCATCTGTATTTCTATCAACAACTTGATTAATAGCTGCAGCAGAAGCAGCACAAAGCGTAATTCCTAATAATGCTACAAATAAATAACCATAAGAGTTCACAGATTCCTCTGCTAAAAGCATGCCAACAAAAGCACAAATCAACATCATATAAACAACATTGGGCTTACAAAGCTGATAATAGCTTTTAAGGAGTGTCATTTTCTCCAAGCCAAATAGTTAACTGTAAACGTTGCTAGTAATAAGCAGGCTGCAATCAAATTGTGAGCTATTGCGACATAAAGTGGCAATACATATACAACATTGATAATTCCCAATGTTATTTGAGTTATTAATAGAATGCCAAGTGTTGAGGCAAGCGGAGCTGCATCTGAAAACCATAATCTCGACATGAGAACTAGAAAGATAAATGTTACAAAGAGAGCTGAAACTCTGTGCGAATAATGAATTGCCACTCTCGCTGGGTTATCCAGTAAGCCATACAAATAATTTGGACCAACTTCTTGATTTAAATTAAATCCATTCCTAAAATCCATTTCTGGAAAGTAGCTACCTTGACAAGTTGGAAAATCAGCGCAGGCTAGAGAAGCATAGTTAGTGCTTGTCCAAACTCCAAGAAATATTTGAAAAATTAATACTACAAAAGCTATTGAAGCAATAAGCCTTATTTTAGAAATATTAATTTGATTAAATACTTCAAAGTTTCTTGATTTCAAATAGATAAAATAAAAAAGTGTGAGGGTTGCAAATCCTCCAAACAAATGTGTAGTTACAACAATTGGAAGTAAATTTAGACTCACTGTTAAGTATCCAAATAATCCCTGACAACAGATTAAAATTAAAAGAAATAATGACAATTTTTTTATTGAATTATTTTTTGTCTTAGTGAAAGACAAATAAACTAATAAAATTGCAACCAGTCCAAGTGCTGCTGCAAATAATCTATGTACTTGTTCTGGAATCGCTTTGTTAATATCATATGGAAACATGGGGAATCTACTCTCTGCAAGAGCAATCTCAACTTCATCATTTGGCCAAAAAACAAAACCATAACAACCGGGCCAGTCTGGACAACCTAAGCCTGCATCAACAAGGCGCGTCCAAGCTCCCAAAGCAATGACCACGAAAGCCATACAAATACCTATAAATGACAAATTTTTTATACTATTCATTAAATTAACACCTTCAAGTCTTTTAAAATTAGTTTTGGATCCATTCCTGGCTCAAAATACATAACTGCCCTACCATAGGGATCAATTACAAAAATTGGATTTTCATAATTGAAATTAATACTAGAGTTTCTTTGTAAAACATTTAACAAAACTCCATTTTTATCTTCAATAAAATTTACTCTCGGATATTCTATTTGGACTTTTTCAAGATCATCCTCTAAAAGTTTATTTGAATAAAATAAAACTCTTTTTAACTTATTTATGTCTCTATTAAGAGCTACGTTGAGCTGCCTCATTAAGTATATTGATTCTTTGCTAGCTTCAATATCAGTAACATATACAGACAATACCCATTTACCATCATCAAAACTGATCAAATCTTCGTTGCCATTCTTATTTTTGAATTGATTAAAGTTAAAGTAACTCTTGAAAAATACTCCATTATTCCTAGTGCCATCAGGAGACATGCCTAAAACAAAATAAAGTGAAGATATAACAACAACCAAAATCGGTGTTAGTAAAATTCCAGCAAGTAAAGCTTTATTTCGCATTTCTTTTATATCCATACCAAATATACATAAAACAAAGAACTATGAACATTAAAAACCATTGTGCAGAATATCCATAATGTTTAATTGGTGTCATATTTGTAGGTACAATTTTAATATATTCTAAACTGTTTTTTAAAATTGGGTCTGCCAATAAAATGAAAGGATAAATAGATTCATCATATTCTTTTGAGAGGACTTCAAGGTTTTTCGATTGAGATATCTTTGGCCATTCTTTTGAAACTAAATCATCTGATAACACTAAACCAAGTTCGGGTAATTCAAGTATGCCACTTACAGTTTCATTCAAAGTGGTAATTTCAATGTTTGGAAGTTCGTTTCTATATTTATTTTGCTTTATCCAACCCCTATCAATAAGAATTATTTTATTTGTTTCATTTATTCTAAATGGAGTAAGAACTTTATAACCTGCAACACCTCTATTAACAGAATTATCTATTAAAATTTGTTCGCTGTTATCCCACTTGCCTTCTACATAAACTCTATCCCATTTTCCTGATTTTTCATTAAGATATTCAGGGGTCTTTTTAAGATTTTCTTCGAACTCATTTAATATTTTCATTTTCGACTGTCCTCTCTCAATTTGCCAAACACCTAAAGAGAAAAATAAAAGAGCAAAAAAAATAAAAAATATTGTTATTCTTATTCCTGGATTAAATCTATTTTTTTTCATATCTATTAAAGTATATATGCATTAAAATTTTATTATGATTACAACGCTTATCTATATAGTTTTGCCGCTTTTACTTCTGTCCCTTGCTGGTGGTCTATTCTTTCTTTTAGTTGACAAAGGTGAAACAGGGAGAAAAAGAACAGTTTATTTGTTAGGTCTTAGAGTATTTTTTGCTGCTATTTTAATCATGTTAATTGCAATTGGACTGTATACTGGCGAGCTAGGTAATAGTGTTCCATGGGATGGTGATCCTAATTAAAGTATATATACAAACAAAAACAACATAACCCACACAACATCGACAAAATGCCAATACCATGAGGCAGCTTCAAACCCAAAATGATCATGCTCTTCAAAGTGTCCAGCAAAAACTGATCTTGCCAACATTATTGCTAACATAATACCGCCCATCATCACATGAAAACCATGAAACCCTGTAAGCATAAAAAATGTAGAGCCATAAATGCCTGAATTTAATGTTAATCCATAATGAGCATATGCCTCATAATATTCTGCTGCTTGAAGGCCTACAAAAATAAGTGCCAGGGTTACAGTTATTCCAAGAAATCTATTAAATTTCTTTCTGTCACCATTCTTTAGCCCCAAGTGAGCGAAATGAACTGTTACGCTTGAACTTAATAAAACAATAGTATTCCAAAGAGGTAACCACTCAAGTGCATGATCCCATCCAGGCCAAGCCATGCTCTTTTCCGCTAAAACATAACCTTCGCCTTGATCAGGAGTAACTATGACAGGCCATGTTGATTCAAAACCCTCCCAAAGTTCTATAGCAGCAATTCCTATTCCTTTTTCTCCTTCTCCAGCAAGCCAAGGAACTGATAAGGTTCTTACATAGAATAAAGCTCCGAAAAAAGCAGCAAAAAACATAACTTCAGAAAAAATGAACCAAGCCATACCATAAACATAAGATTGTTTAAGCTGATTTGAATCTAATCCTGCAAGATGTTCTTTGATAACTTGTCTAAACCAAAAAAACAATGTCAAAAATAAACA
>NHJW02000040.1 GCA_002169625.2 Gammaproteobacteria bacterium TMED225 | reverse complement strand
GGGCTGGATTTGAACCAACGACCTTCGGGTTATGAGCCCGACGAGCTACCAGACTGCTCCACCCCGCAACGCAGCGAACATGAAGTTTATGAAAGTAACATAGATTGGTCAAGTTTATTTTATATTCGATCAAATATAATATTGTTATAATCACGGTCTTTTGCCGAAGTGGTGGAATTGGTAGACACGCTAGCTTGAGGGGCTAGTGAGTGAAAACTCGTGCGGGTTCGAGTCCCGCCTTCGGCACCAATTATCTAGTCGATTGGTATTTCTTCCGATATTCCATCCTCTATGGCTTCTTCTATTAAAGGCGTTTCAAATATTACTTCTGTATTTTGATTTTTTAACAAGAATGCTAATAAAAATGAAAGAACTAACCATACTGCTACAACTATATATGTAAATTTTCCGAGAAAATTAGAAGGCCCCAAAGCACCAAACATAGAATTTGATGATCCTCCTCCGAATGCAGAACCTAAATCAGAACCCTTACCTTGCTGAAGTAAAACAATTGCGATAATGACAACTGCTAAAATTATGCATATGACTGTTAAAAAGATAATCATTATATTTTTATTTCATTTTTAATATTCACTATTTCCGCAAATATTGCTCCACTTAATGAAGCTCCTCCAATTAAAGCACCATCTACATGTTCGCTTCTAAAAAAGCTTTCAGCATTTTTTTCAGTTACGCTTCCACCATATAAAACTTTGGGTTTTTGCTGATTTATAGAGTTGGATTGTACAACATCTTTAATAAATTTATGAATTTGATTTACTTTTGTAGGAACAGGAGTTTTACCAGTTCCAATTGCCCATATTGGTTCATACGCAATTGTAGTCTTATCTGTGATGTCTAAATTATTTAAGATACTTAGTTGATCTTGAATAATTTCCTCAGTTTTACCGAGTTTATTCTCTTCCTCTGTCTCACCAACACATAATATAGGATTGATATCAGATTTTAAGCATTCAAATATTTTATCTTGAATTATATTATTATCTTCATTATACAAAGTTCTTCTTTCTGAATGTCCAACTATGCAAAAAGAAAAAGCATGAATTTTTTGAAGCATTTCACTTGAAATCGCTCCAGTGCATTTTCTTGAAGATCCAGCAATATCTTGTGTACAGGTCAAGATATCTAAGTTATTTTTTTTTATTTGATTAAAAACTTCATTAAAGAAAATTGAAGGTGGAGCTATGCCAACAGTTCCAACATCTATTCCATTATTTTTGATTTTATTTAAATAAGATATAAACCAATCCTTGATCATGGTTTTATTTCCGTTGCATTTCCAATTAGCAATAATCATCTATGATTTTGATTCAATAATTTTTAAAATATCTTCTGAAAACTTTTCAGCTACTCGCTCTTCTTGTGCCTCTATCATAATTCTAATTTTTGATTCTGTTCCCGACGGCCTCACTAAAACTCTACCAACGGTAATATCAGATTCAATACTTTTAATTAATGATTTTAATTCTTTATCATTAACTATATCTTTGTTTTTAACATTTATATTCTTATTAATTTGAGGAATTTTAGTATAATTTGATAAAACATCGCTAGGCTTTTTATCTAATATTAATAAGGAAGATATTACTTTTAATGCCGCTATTGTTCCATCACCCGTGCTAACTAAATCTTTACATATAATATGACCAGAGGTTTCACCTCCAAGCATCCATCCATGTTTAAGTAGTGCTTCACTAACATGCTTATCGCCAACATCTGCTCTAACAAATTTATATCCAAGTTTTTTTATACCTTCTTCTAGGCCAAGATTGCTCATTTTGGTTCCAACTACTCCAGACCATGGACCTGTTCTATTAGGATTAGAAAAAGCTAATATATATAATAGATCATCTCCATCGAGTAATTCACCTCTTTGATCTGCTATGATCACTCTATCTCCATCACCATCAAGAGAAATACCATAGTCTGCTCTATGCTTAACAACATTTGTTCTAATTAAATCAGGATTTGTTGATCCACAGCCTTTGTTAATATTGTATCCATCAGGCTCATTCCCTATTATTATGACTTCTGCTCCCAACTCTTCAAAAACCTTTGGACTCACTTTATAGCAAGCTCCATTAGCACAATCTATAACAATTCTTAAAGATGAAAATGATATATTTGAAGGGACAATTGATTTACAAAATTCAATATATCTCGGTCCAGATTCATCAAATCTGTAGGCTTTACCTATTTTTGATGTTTCTACAGGAATTATTTTAGACTTAATATATTTCTCAATTCTTCTTTCAATATCTCTAGAAATTTTTTCTCCATTATCATTAAATATTTTGATTCCGTTATCAAGAAAATCATTATGAGATGCGCTTATTACAACTCCAAATTTGTTTCTTAATGTTTTGGTAAGATATGCGACACCAGGAGTTGGTAAAGGGCCAGCGAGTTGAACATTAACACCTGAAGATATAAATCCAGCTTGAAGAGCTGATTCAAGCATATAACCCGAAATTCTAGTGTCTTTACCTATAACAACAGTTTCCCAGCCAAGTTCTTTCATAACTCGACCAGTTGCATATCCTATTTTCAAGCATGCCTCTGGGGTTATTAGGCTTTCGACGGGACCCCTTATACCATCAGTGCCAAATTTTAAACTCATAGAAAAGTATTATAACTCTTCTGCAGCACCTTTAATTGAAGATTTCTTAGAAGTTTTACCTTTAGATGAATCATCGTCAGACCATCCTTTTGGTTCTCTAGGTGTTGCTCCTGCCATAATGTCATCAATTTGAGGAGCATCAATTGTTTCATATTTCAATAGAGCATCTGCCATGACATTTAGTTTGTCTAAGTTTTCTTTTAGCAATTTTTCAGCTCTTTTATAACACGTATCAATTATAGATTTAACTTCTGAATCAATTAGTTTAGATGTTTGATCACTTCTAATTTGAGCAGGATTTGAAGCAGACCTACCTAAAAACGGACTTCCTTCATCCTCTCCATATTTAATTGTTCCTAGTTCATCCGAGAAGCCCCACTTTGTAACCATATTTGTTGCAATTCCAGTTGCCACTTCAATATCATTTGATGCACCAGTCGTAATACCCTGATTGCCATTGATTATGCTTTCAGCGATCCTTCCGCCAAAAAGTGTAGCTATTCTTCCTAGGAGATACTCTTTACTTTGCATATATGTATCTTCTTCAGGCAAAAACATTGTTACACCTAAGGCTCTTCCTCTTGGGATGATTGTAACTTTATATACTGGGTCGTGAGTTGGACAAAGCCTACCAACTATCGCATGACCTGCCTCATGAAATGCGGTGATTCTTTTTTGTTCTTCACTTAGAATCATTGATTTTCTTTCAGCACCCATCATGATCTTATCTTTTGCTAAATCTAGATGAGATTGATCAATTTTTTTGTCAGAATATCTTGCTGCAAAAAGTGCAGCCTCATTTATTAAATTTGCAAGATCTGCGCCTGAAAATCCTGGAGTTCCTCTAGCAATAACAAGGGGATCAACGTCAGCTGCAAGTGGAACTTTTCTCATGTGAACTTTTAATATTGCTTCCCTGCCTCTGATATCCGGAAGATCTACAACAACTTGTCTATCAAATCTTCCTGGCCTTAAGAGCGCTGGATCTAACACATCAGGCCTATTAGTGGCTGCAATAACAATCACACCATCATTTCCCTCAAAACCATCCATTTCTACCAATAGCTGATTCAATGTTTGTTCTCTCTCATCATGGCCACCGCCTAGACCAGTTCCTCTGTGTCTTCCAACAGCATCAATCTCGTCAATAAATACAATGCAAGGAGATTGTTTCTTTGCTTGATCGAACATATCTCTAACCCTAGATGCACCAACACCTACGAACATTTCAACAAAATCAGAACCTGAGATTGTAAAGAAAGGAACTTTAGCCTCTCCTGCAACTGCTCTTGCTATTAAGGTTTTACCAGTGCCAGGAGGACCAACCATAAGAACTCCTCTAGGTATTTTACCGCCTAACTTTTGAAACTTTGTTGGGTCCCTAAGAAAATCAACTAGCTCTTGCACATCTTGTTTAGCTTCTTCGCATCCAGCAACATCTTTAAAAGTTGTCTTAACTTTGCCACCTTCCATTAATTTAGCTTTGCTCCTACCAAACGACATTGGACCGCCTTTGCCGGACATTCCACCTTGCATCTGACGCATAAAAAAGAAAAATATCGCTAAAAGTAAGATTATTGGAAAAGCGCCAACAAGAAGTTGAGAGAATATTGAAGGTTGTTCAATTTTTTCGTAAACAGCGATAATTCCATTTTCTTCTATCGCGGTTTCCACAGCTTCATCTCTTTTAAAGATTGGATGAGTGGTTTCAAACTTAGACCCATCAAGTCTATCTCCAATAATCGTCATCTGATCACCTTTATAAGTAATCTTAGCTACTCTATCGGAGAGAACTTCCTGCTTAAACTGACTGTAACTAATTTGCTCCCTTGCTGATGAGTTTTCTATGTTGTTGAACACATAGACCATCAATGAACCTAAAACTACCCAAACCACTAAATTTCTTACAAAACTACTCATAAATTATTTTACTCCACAGAGATATATTTCACCTGATTTTTTTTTTGACGCAGCAGGTTTATAAGTTTGAACTATATTAAAAGATAATTCCATATCTTTTCTTAAACTTTTTAAATTGTTGTTTTGAAAAGTTTTCATAATAAAACTACCATTAGCTTCTAAAAAATTTATTGCTGCGTTAATTGTTAAATTATTAAGGTCAAATATATTTTCACAATCGATTGCACTAATACCTGTCAAGTTTGGGGCTATATCTGAAATTACAAGATCAAATTTACCTTTAAGTTTAACAATGTCTTCAATATCATTAATATTCTCGATATTTTCTTTAAAAAATTTGATTCCTTTTATAGAATCCATATCCAAGGTGTCTATTGCAAACACCTGTGATTTCGGATATTTTTTGATAATAAATTGTGACCAGCCGCCTGGAGCTGAACCTAAATCTAAAATAGTTGTAATCTTATTAGGTTTGAATTTACTAAGAATTTCTTCCAATTTAAAAACTGCCCTTGAACGATAGCCCATTAGCTTAGCCTTATGAGCCCAGTTATCAGCATGCATAGTTATTTATGTTTTACATCCAGAATTTCGTAATTGAGAATTCCTGATGGAGTTTCAATACTTATTTCATCACCTACAAATTTACCAACAAGAGTCTTTGCGATTGGAGTATCAATAGATATTGATCCACTTTCGGGATCAGATTCAAGGTTTCCAACAATTTTATAACTAATCTCGGTATCATTATCAATATCATATATTTTTATGGTTGCACCAAAAACAACTCTTCCAGTCTCAGGAATCTCCTTAACGTCTATAACCTGAGCATTAGCCAGAGCATTTTCCATCTCATTTATTTTTGCCTCAACTAATCCTTGAAGTTCTTTTGCTGCATGGTATTCTGCATTTTCTTTAAGATCACCATGAGCTCTTGCCTCAGCTATTGCTTGAGATATCTCAGGTCTTTGTGTAAATTTTAAATTATTAAGTTTCTCTTTTATTAAAATTTCACCTTCTTTTGTTAGTGGTGTTCTACTCATTAGAGCATTATAACAATTTGATAAATTATTTATTTAATTCTTGAAGAGTACTGTAAGTCCAATTGTCTTCATTGCTTTTTAATGCTTCAATTATTGCAAAAGCACCAAACATTGTAGTTGTGCAAAAAATCTTATTTCTTAAAGCACTTTGTCTAATGGATGAAGAATCCTCTATAGACTGGGTTCCTTCTGTGGTATTAATGACTAAATCGATTTCATTATTTAAAAGTTTATCAACAATATGAGGCCTTCCTTCGGTAACTTTGTTAACTCTTTTAACGGGCAGACCAAGATTTTCAATATAATCTGCAGTACCTGAAGTTGCAACAATATTAAACCCATAATCTATTATTTCTGAGGCAAATTTATCAAGATATTTTTTATCTGATTTTTTTACACTTATGAAGACTTCTCCAGATCTTCTTAAAACTTTATTAGCACCTTTCTGAGCCTTTGAATAAGCTTCGCCAAAATTTGGGCCAATACCCATAACTTCTCCAGTAGATTTCATTTCAGGACCTAAAATAGGATCTACGTGCGGAAACTTGTCAAATGGCATTACAGCTTCTTTTACAAACGATAGATTTTTAGGAAGGATAGAATTAAAATTTTGATTTTTTAAACTTCTACCAATCATCGCCTTTGATGCAACCTTTGCTAGAGAATTTCCAATAGCTTTTGATATGAAAGGTACTGTTCGAGAGGCACGTGGATTAACTTCTATTATAAAGACCTCATCATTTTTAACTGCAAATTGAATATTCATCAAACCAATAATATTAAGTTCTTTGGCAATATTTATTGCTTGATTTTTCATTTCATCTTGTATTTCATTGTTGAGGCTATATGGAGGTAATGAACACGCAGAGTCACCAGAGTGAATACCAGCCTGCTCAATATGCTGAAGAATACCTCCAATTTGGATATTTTCGCCATCAGAAACAACATCAACATCTACCTCAATAGCATCTGTTAAATAACTATCAAGTAGAATTGGTTTACTGTTAGAAACCTCTACAGCCTCATCAAGATATTTCTTAAGTTCTTTTATATTATTTACCAACTGCATCGCTCTGCCACCAAGAACATATGATGGTCTTACTACAATTGGAAATCCTATCTTTTCAGCTTTAATAAGAGCTTCTTTTGAGTTTTTGGCCGTAGCGTTAGAGGGTTGTTTTAAATTTAGTTTATTTACTAATTCTTGAAATCTTTCTCGGTCTTCAGATCTATCAATAGCATCAACATTAGTTCCTAAAATATTAACCCCCCTTTCAGATAATATATCAGCAAGTTTGAGTGGGGTTTGACCACCAAACTGG
Organism: Gammaproteobacteria bacterium TMED225; assembly: GCA_002169625.2. Classification (GTDB taxonomy): domain Bacteria; phylum Pseudomonadota; class Gammaproteobacteria; order Magnimaribacterales; family D2472; genus SAR86A. Next base: position 47,269 of record NHJW02000040.1, on the reverse strand, counting down.
ATAATGACTCCCTCAGGTTTTTCAACTTCAATTATATCCAATATTTTTTCAGCTGTTATTGGCTCAAAATATAATCTATTTGAAACGTCATAGTCAGTTGATACTGTCTCAGGATTACAATTAACCATAATTGATTCAAATCCCTCTTCTTGCATGGCTAAAGAAGCGTGAACACAACAATAATCAAACTCAATACCTTGGCCAATTCTGTTTGGTCCGCTGCCCAGAACTAGAATTTTTTTCTGATCAGATGGATTGCTTTCACAGCTTCCTCCGTATGATGAATACATATAACATGTTGAGGTAGCAAATTCAGCTGCGCAGGTATCAACTCTTCTGAAAATAGGATTTATACCCAACTTTTGTCTATGTTCTCTTATTTTTTCTTCATTTTCCTTGAGGATTTCTGCAATTCTATTATCAGAAAAACCTTTTTCTTTGACGTCTAGAAGATATTGATGATCAAGCTCTTCAATCTTCATATTCTTAATTTCATTTTCCTTATGTATTAATTCTTCAATTTGTTCTAAAAACCAATAATCAATTTTTGTAAGTAAATAAATTTTTTCTAATGACCAGCCTTTTCGAATAGCATCACCAAGAAAAAAAAGTCTTTTTGGGCCAGGAATTGTTAGTTCGCTTTTAATCTTATCATCCGATGGAAATGAGCCATTTTTAGATAAAGAGTTCAAACCATTAAGTCCTTCCTCCATACTGCATAGAGCCTTTTGAAATGACTCCTGGAAATTTGATCCTATGGACATTACCTCTCCAACAGATTTCATTTGAGTTGTTAGTTTTGGACTTGCTTGTGGAAATTTTTCAAAAGCAAATTTTGGTATTTTTGTAACAATATAATCAATACTTGGTTCAAATGATGCTGGTGTCTGTCCACCTGTGATGTCATTTTTAAGCTCATCTAGTGTATATCCAACTGATAATAATGCAGCCACTTTTGCTATTGGAAATCCTGTTGCTTTTGATGCTAAAGCTGATGATCTGCTTACCCTTGGATTCATTTCTATTACTACCATCTTTCCGTTTTCTGGATTTACGGCAAATTGAACATTTGATCCACCAGTATCTACACCAATTTCTCTGAGAATTTTAAATGAAGCATTGCGCATTATTTGAAATTCTTTATCTGTTAGTGTTTGAGCTGGTGCAATAGTAGTTGAGTCGCCGGTATGAATGCCCATAGGATCAAGATTTTCTATAGAACAAACAATAATACAGTTATCTTCACAATCTCTGACAACTTCCATTTCAAACTCTTTCCAACCGATAAGAGATTCATCAATTAAAAGTTCATTTGTTGGCGACAATTCAAGTCCTTTTTCACATATAGTTTTAAACTCAGAAATGTTATAAGCAATCCCTCCTCCAGTTCCTCCCATTGTAAAAGACGGTCGAATAATGCAGGGGAACCCAATTTTTTTCTGCACTTCAAGAGCATCATTCATAGAATGTGCTATTCCAGAGGCTGGAGTATCTAAATTTATTGCTTGCATTGTCTCATCAAATAACTGTCTATCTTCAGCCTTATCAATAGCGGTTCTGTTTGCTCCAATTAAAAAAACATTATGTTTTTTAAGAATACCTTTTTTATCAAGTGTTAAAGCTGTATTCAAAGCAGTTTGACCACCCATAGTTGGTAAAATTGCATCAGGTTTCTCTTTTTCAATTATTTTTTCTACAGACTTCCAATGAATTGGCTCAATATACGTTGCATCTGCTAGAAGTGGATCTGTCATGATTGTTGCTGGATTTGAATTAACAAGAATCACTCTAAAACCTTCTTCTTTAAGTGCTTTGCATGCTTGAGCACCCGAGTAGTCAAATTCACATGCCTGACCAATGATAATTGGCCCTGCACCAATTATTAATACTGAGGATATGTCCTTACGTTTTGGCATATTCGTCGACCATTAAACTAAATTTTTTGAATAAGATTTGAATCTCTTGAGGTCCTGGACTTGCCTCTGGATGTCCTTGAAAGCTAAAAGCAGGTCTATCTGTAAATTCAATACCCTGAAGAGATTTGTCAAATAAAGAATTATGAGTAACTTTAATATTTTGAGGAAGGGTATCAGCATCTACAGCAAATCCATGATTTTGGCTTGTAATAAATACACCTCCTGAAGAGATATCTTGTACGGGATGATTGGCGCCATGATGTCCAAATTTCATTTTATAAGTATTTGCTCCGCCTGCTAATGCAAGAAGTTGATGTCCAAGGCAAATACCAAAGATTGGTATTTTCTTTTTAAGAAACTTTTTAATATTTTCAATTGCATAATCACAGGGAGCTGGATCACCTGGCCCATTAGATAAGAAAATACCCTTTGGTTTTAGTTTTATAATTTCTTCAAATGGAGTCTTAGCATTTACAACTTTCACCTTGCCAACATGATTGGTTAGAAGCCTAAGTATATTTTCTTTAATTCCATAATCATAAGCAATCACTGGATGAGATTCCGAAGATTTACAATTGTCAGGCCACACGCCTTCGTTCCAATCATAATTATGCCCCGTTGATACATCTTTTGCTAAATCCATCCCATTAAGGCCATCAAATTTTTTGGCTGCATCAATTGCATCATTTTCAGATATCATAGACAAAGCACCAATGCAGCAATTCATTGCGCCTTTCTCTCTTAGCATAGAAGTTATAGCTCTAGTATCAACATCTGCGATGCCAATAATTTTATTTTTAATTAAAAAATTATCTAGCGAAATTTCAGATCTCCAACTACTCGGATTTTGACATAAGTTTTTGACTACGATTCCAGACGCATGAATAATTTGTGATTCACTATCTTCATTATTTATGCCAGTATTTCCAATATGAGGATGTGTGAAAGTAATAATCTGCTTTTTATAGGATGGATCTGTGATGATCTCTTGGTATCCTGTCATTGAGGTATTAAATACAAGTTCACCAACATCAAAAATTTCTTTCCCAAAACCCTTTCCATGGAATACACTTCCATCCTCAAGTGCTAAAATGGCTTTAAATGACACAGGAAACTTCCTTAAATTTGATTAAATTAAAGAAAAAAAATGGATGTCTACAAAAAGATTTTTTAAATTTTAATGAGCTAAAATTACATGCTGACATTAAAATTGTACTTTATAGACTAAGCTGTCTTGTGTCTATATAAAAATGAAAAAAAATGAAAATATCTATTAAAACTTCTCAACAAATCGAAAAAATGCGAATAGCTGGAAAATTAGCTGCTGAAGTTCTAGAGATGATATCGCCCTACGTTCTTCCTGGGATTTCAACAAGTGAACTTGATAGATTATGTTACGAGCATATCGTTAATGTTCAAAAAGCGATTCCAGCAAATATTGGTTATAACGGGTTTGAAAAAACTATATGTTCAAGTATCAATCAAGTTATATGTCATGGCATTCCAAGCGAAAAAAGAATTCTAAAAGAGGGAGATATTTTAAATATTGACGTAACTGTTATAAAAGATGGTTGGCATGGTGATACTTCTAAGATGTTTTTAGTTGGAAAATGTGCTCCTCATAATCAAAGATTAGTAAAAGTTACTCAAGAATGTCTTTATAGGGGTATTGAAGTAGTGAAACCAGGAGCACACATTAGTGATATTGGTAATGCAATTCAAGAACATGCAGAAAAAAATTATTACAGTGTTGTGGAAGATTATTGTGGACATGGAATTGGGACTGTTTATCACGAAGAGCCTCAAATTCTTCACTATGGCAAACCGGGAAAAGGTTTGCAGCTTACAGAAGGTATGTGTTTTACGATTGAGCCAATGATCAATCAAGGATCTAAATATTGTAAAACTCTCAAAGATGGTTGGACTGTTGAAACAAAAGATGGAAGAAATTCTGCACAATGGGAACATACTATTGCTGTTACAAGTGATGGTTATGATGTCCTTACTAGAAGAAGTGACGAATTTTAATGAATGATCAAATAGAAATAATCAAAAAAGATTTTAAAACTAACCTAAAAAAAAATTACTCAAAACCTTCAAAAATAAATAATTATCTTGAAAAATATTCTGATCAAGTTGAGAAAATAATAAAGGATAAGTTTATTGAACTTCATCTTGATAAAAATTTTGCTGTCTATGCGAATGGAGGTTTTGGCAGAAAAGAGATGTTCCCCTCTTCAGATATTGATATTTCTATTATCCAGATAAATAAGTCAGAAAATTTTACAGGCTTAGAAAAATTAATATCCTATCTATGGGATCAGGGCTTTAAAGTTGGTCATTCCGTTAGATCTATTTCGGATTTGAAAGAGATAGCAAAAAAAGACCTTAAAGAATTTACATCATATCTTTCAAGAAGGCCTATTATTTCAAATCATGATGTAGATAAAAACATTTCAAATTCCCTTAGACGAATATGGTCAAAAAATAATTTTTATAAAATGAAATATAGTGAACAGCAAAGTCGGCATGATAATTTTCACTCTTCTGCATATAACTTGGAACCCGATTTAAAAGAGTCACCAGGAACAATGAGAGACTTTCAAACTTCACTATGGATACTTCAGCACTGTTATGGTTTAAATTCAAATGACTCTATTATTAATGCCAAGGTTTTTACTGAAGAGTTTAGTGAGTCCCTTAAAGCATATAATTTTATAAAGTTGTTAAGGTTTGCTACTAATATTGAAACAAATAAAAATAGATTGAGTTTTGAGGCTCAGATTGAAGTTTCTAAAGAGCTTCATGATGGTACAAAAAAATCAACAACGATGCTTGAGAGTATGATGAAAAATTATTATGAAATGGCAAGTGCAATTTCTTATTTTAATGAAATTATTTTTGAGAAATATGTAGAAAAACCCCAAAGTATATTCTTCAAAAAGATTTATGGAATTTATAAAAATAAAAATAAAATAGGTATTAAAAATACTGATCTTAAAAAAAATAAAAATCTTATTTTTCAAATATTTCTTGAAATAGGCAAAAGTAAAGTAATAGATTTAATAGATACGGAGACTAAATCCTTAATTAAAAATAATACAAAGCTCATTGATGATGAGTTTAGATTAAATCCTGCATTCTCAGCTCAGTTTATAGAAATATTGAGATCAAAATATAATCTTTCTTCGATTCTTAAGACGATGAAAACCTTAGGAGTTCTTCAAGCATATATTCCTGATTTTTCCAATGTTGTTGGACAAATGCAATTTGATTTGTTTCATGTTTATACGGTAGACGAGCATACATTTAAAGTTGTAAGAAATATGAGGCAAATGAAACTTTATAAAAAGAGTGGATTCGAGTTAGAACATGAAATAATAAATAAGATTCCTAAAATTGAACTTCTTTATATTGCTGGGATTTTTCATGATCTTGGTAAAGGTAAAGGTGGTGACCATTCAGAAATTGGAGCAAAAGCAAGTTTTAACTTTGCAAAAAGAATCGGCCTATCCTCAACTAACGCAAATTTAATATCATGGTTGGTAAAAAATCATTTAATTATGTCTTCAATATCTCAAAAAAAAGATATAGGTGATCCTGATACTATCAATACTTTCATTGAACAAATAGATCAGATTGAGCAATTAGATTATCTTTATATTTTAACAATTAATGATATTAGAGCTACAAATCCTGCTTTATGGAATGGCTGGAAACATCAATTATTAAAAGATCTATATACAAGAGCAAGGTCAAGGATCAATAAAGAGCCATTTAAAGAATCAAGTAAAATTGCTTTCGATCGAAAACAAAACGCCTTAAAAGCATTTGATAATAGTGATAAATCTATTTTAGAAAACTACTTTGCAAATTTAGATACAAGTTATTTTAATAAAAATCCTAGTGATTCTCTTCAGTGGCAATCTAAATTAATTATTAATAATAAAAATAATAAAATTATCATTGGTTGTAAAAATGTTTTTGAAAATCTGATTGAGGTCTTTGTAAAAGTAAAGAATGCTCCAGGCCTTTTTTATAAACTTGCAAAAATATTTGAGCACTCAGCCCTTGAAGTAATAGACGCTAATATTTTTACATCTATTGATAATAGTTTTGCAGCAAATACATTTATAACAAAAACAACATATCATAATAGAACATTAACAAAATCAGATTTAAATGATTTAGCAAAGAAAATTGAAGAAAAGTTTGTTGACTTTGATAAGATTGAAAATTCAAAAAAATCATCAAAATCTTTAGCTAGTTTTGAAAAAGTTATAAATATTCATGACTCTGTGAATAAAAATAAAGGTATAAACCTTATTACAATTGAAACGATAGATAGCCAAGGATTGCTTTCAAAGATTGCAGATGTTTTTCTCAAAAATGATGTTTCGATTTTTTCAGCAAGAATTAATACTTTGGGAGAAAAAGTTGAGGATAGTTTTGAAATTGAAAACATGGATAAAACAATTATTTCTGCAGAAAAAATCCAAAAAATTAAAAATGATCTAAAAAATTGTTTAAAACAAATTAATTAAAACTATAATCTAACAATGAAAATTATTACTAAGGGAATTGCAAATATTTCGTCTAAAGGAGAGATGCTTGATGTCTTTTTTCCTTACGTAGAATTTGGAGAAGAAAAAATTTCGGGAGAAATAACTAATATTAATGATAACTCAATGAAAATAGTTGAAATTAGTTGGACTGAAAAGGATTTAGAAAGACCTATTGAAAACATCATAGATGCTTATTTAAAACTTCATTTATTATCATATAAACTAGTTTTACCCAATTCCTTAAATTTAGATGGATTATTTTTAAATATTCCAAATGTTGTTTGGACAAACCAAGGCCCGATTTCTCTAGATGAAATTGATGAAAGACTAATTGCGTCAAAAATTAATAAAAATGAACTATACATAAGATCAATCGATAAATTTCCTTGTTTGACAGATTACATTGTTCCACAAAAAGTTAGAATTGCCGATTCATCTAGAGTTCGTCTTGGTGCATACTTGAGTGAAGGAACTACTATTATGCATGAGGGATTTGTGAATTTTAATGCAGGCACTCTTGGGAAGGCTATGATTGAAGGTAGAATTTCTGCTGGTGTGGTTATTGGTGCTAATACTGACCTTGGAGGCGGATCAAGTACAATGGGTACATTATCAGGAGGTAATAATACCAAAATTTCTATTGGAGATAATTGTCTTCTTGGAGCAAATTCAGGAATTGGAATATCACTTGGTGATAATTGTACAGTTGAAGCAGGTTTATATATTACAGCCGGGACAAAAATTACAATTTTAGATGGTAAAGAGTCTAAATTAATAAAAGCCTCTGAAATATCTGGAATAGAAAATACATTATTTTTCAGAGATTCAACCACTGGAAAAGTAATTGCGAAACAAAACAAAAAAATTTCAAAACTTAATAAAGAATTACATAATAATGATTGAGCTTCTTCAAAATTTACTAAGGATAAAATCTATATCGCCAAACGATATGGGTTGTTTTGATCTTCTTGAAGAAGAGCTTACTAAACTAGGTTTTAATTGTAAAAGAATCAATTATCTTAACGTAGAAAACTTATATGCAACTACTGATACTCCAGGAAAATTATTTTGTTTTTTAGGCCACACGGATGTCGTTCCTACAGGACCTGAAGAAAAATGGAAATATCCACCCTTTTCCGCAACTATTGATGGCGATATCTTATATGGAAGAGGTGTAGCAGATATGAAAGCATCTGTCGCTGCTTTTATTGAGTCTGCAAAAGAATTTATTAATTCTTCTGAGCAACTTAACTTCAATTTAGGAATGTTGATTACATCCAATGAAGAAGGTACTTCTAAGGATGGATTTATAGATAAAATCATTGAAGATATGATTCAAAATGATGAAATTATTGATTTCTGTTTGGTTGGTGAGCCAACATCAAGTGAAAAAGTTGCGGATTGTGTAAGAGTTGGAAGAAGAGGATCTCTTGGTGGTCATTTAAAAATATTTGGTAAGCAGGGTCATATTGCATATCCAGAAAAAGTTATAAATCCAATCCTTTTATCAGGTGAGTTGATTTCAAAATTAAATAAAAAAATTTGGGATAATGGCAATGATGCTTTTGATCCTACAAGTTTTCAAATTTCTAATATTAACTCAGGGACAGGAGCTCATAATGTTGTCCCAGGAGATCTTGAGTTAACTTTTAATTTCAGATTTTCAACTGAATCAAATGAAAAAAGTCTTAAAAATGAGTTTGAGTCTATCTTAAATGAACTCGATTTAAATTATGACCTAGAATGGGATTTAAACGGAAATCCTTACTATACAAAAAATAATTTTTTTAAAGATATAGTTTCTAATTCTGTAAAAGAAGTTACTGGCTACTTTCCAGAACAAAATGCAAAAGGTGGGACATCTGATGGACGCTTTGTAGCTAAAATGAATACTGAAATTATTGAATTGGGGCCCGTTAATAAGACAATTCATCAAATTGATGAGCATATAAAAATAAGTGAGTTATGGGCTCTTAAAGATATATATACAAAAATTTTGAAAAATCTTAATCAAGTTTCTTAGATTTCACTTTTCTATTATATTTAGTTTTGTCCTTGTGAGTTTTTGGTCTATGGAATTTATCCATATTTTTTTTAACTGGATTTTTTTTTCCCTTAGCTGGCGCCATGCATTAATCGTTTGAGAATTGGGGTGAGAATAGCTAAAAATAATCCACATCCAATAGCAATTAGACCAACATTTAGGTAAACATCAATAAAAGCTTGTTTTTGAATTAGTGAAAATGTTCCATCAATAACTCCTGCTCCCTCACTTGCAGTGGCTCTTGCAATAAGACCTGCTACATAATTTCCAGCAGCAGATGCACAAAACCACATACCCATCATCATCCCAACAATTCTTTGAGGTGATAACTTTGTTACAGATGAAAGACCAACTGGTGATAAGCATAATTCACCAATGGTATGAAGTAGGTAAATTACTATAATCCATATCACTCCTGTTTGAATGCCTGTTGATACATTCATACCATATACAAGAGCCAAAAATCCCAAACCAACAAAGATAATACCAATTGAAAACTTTAATGGAGTTGAGGGTTCCATGCCTCTTTTAGCAAGAGCAATCCAAAGCATTGCAAAAAAAGGAGCTAAAGTAAAAATAAATCCAGCATTTAGAGATTGAAACATTGATGCCGGCACTACCCAACCAAAAATCGATCTATCAACTCCTCTATCAGTTAGTATATTTAAAGAAGACCCAGCTTGTTCAAAGAGAGCCCAAAAGATTAATGAAAAAAGAATCAAGATACCAACAACAATAAGCCTATCCCGTTCTTCTGGTGTACATTTAAACAAAGCATATATAAGCCAAATAGCTATACATATTGCGCCAAACCCACCTAAAAGCGAACCTACGACTTCTTGATTCTGAACAAGAAACCATGATCCAAGAACCATAAGAACACCAGAAATATAAGCCCAATATTCATATGATATTCCCATACTTTTTTCTTTATATCTTTCTGAAGGAGGCTCGGCTAAACCCAGTAAATATTTTTGACCCCATAAAAAAATTATTAAACCAAGTAACATTCCAACTCCAGCAGCTCCAAATCCATATGCCCAGCCAAAAGTTTCGCCAAGATAACCGCATAATAATGAAGCACTAAATGCACCAATGTTTATTCCCATGTAAAAAATTGTGAACCCAGAATCTCTTCTCGGGTCGCCCTGTTCATAAAGTGAACCTACCATTGTTGATATATTTGGTTTTAAAAATCCAACTCCAGAGACGATTAAAGCTAAAGATAAGTAAAAAATTTGTTGATTGCTTTCAATTGCCATACCGGTATGACCTAATACTAATAAAATTGCTCCATAAGTTACTGCTTTTTTAGATCCTAAGATTTGATCGGCAAGCATGCCTCCAAAAACAGGCATAATATAAACTAAAGAAGTATATGCACCATAAATTAAATAGCTTGTAGCATCTGAAAATTCCCAATGTTTTGTTAAATATAGAATAAGAAGTGCTCTCATCCCATAATAAGAGAACCTTTCCCACATTTCGGTAGCAAAACAAACGAATAAACCTTTGGGATGTCCTAAAAAATCAGAAGTTGTATTGATAGTATTCATTTTTTCTTAATATTTAGTACTATACCAAAATGAGCAATAAATCATATATTGTATTTCCTCTTAGAAGAATTGCAGCAAGCATATATGATTTATTGCTTTTATTGGGAGTTTGGTTTGCTGTTGGATCAATTGCTGTATGGATTAATGGCGGAATCATTGAAGAAAAATGGATTGGTCCTTTTTTAATATTTGTTAGCAGTTGGGGGTTTTTTTGTTATTTCTGGATCAATGGAGGTAAAACACTTGGCATGGCTGTTTGGAAATTCGAAATTTACAGTCTTAACAAGAAAAAAGTAACCCTAAAGCAAGTCTCAATTAGATTTTTTTTAAATACAATTACTGTTTTACTAATTGGTATACCATTATTATGGATTTATTTTTCAAAAAATAATCTATCTTTAAGTGACTATTTCTCAAAAACCTCTTATAGAAAAATTTAAAGATCTTTGTAATTAATTGTGCTCATTATAAATAAAATCAGAGTTGGTATTATGACACCAATAAAAATTGGCAAGCTGTAAGATATGAATATTCCAACTGATAGATCCTGTGCCAATTTAAATATAAAAGCTCCAATAACTGCAACAATAATTCTGCCTCCAAAGGTTGAATTACGTAATGAGGTAAATATTAACGATCCAAAATAAACTAAAAGCATAATTATGGAAATTGGCATAAAGATTTTTTTATATAAGGCTTTATCTAAATGTGATTTAAACAATTTATCCTTTCTTAAATTACTATCTGAGAATAATTTTCTATAAATTAACATTTCTGACATACCAAGATGATTAATATTTTTAAAAGCGATCTTTGATTGAACTGGAATCTCAAAATTTTCGGGTATAAAGGATCTATTTGTGGAGTCAAAACTTTTATAAGTTAAATTATCCTCAAATGTGATATTGTTTTTTTCAATTCTAGCTTGATTAGATTTTATTGTATGTTTTACTTTTTTATCTTCAATTTTTATAAACTTAGTTTGATAAGCATAATTATCAATTATATTGCTAAAAGCAAGATATGAATCTTCATACTTTATCCATTTAACTTCATTAGTTTGAAAATTATCTTTTTGTAAAATAACATTTTTTCTTACTTCTGCTTGGTTATAGGTCTCTCTAAAACTGACTTCGTCAAAAATTAAATAAGGTATGACCATGCATAATGCTCCCAAAGAGCTTATAAAAACTATTTTCAATGGCGACTTTCCGGCAGATCTCATTACATTCAAATTACCTTCTTGATGAGAAATACCTAAAGATATCATTACACCGAGCAAACAGGCTCCCTCAATATAGTCAATTAGTCTATGAGGCGCTGAGAAAATTACATATCTAAATATATTTAGAATGTCATATCGATTAGAGGAATTTTCTAATTCTGATATCAGATTAAAGATGGAGTCTAAAAATCCAAAAACAGCTAAAATTAAAAATGATATTAAGAAAGATCGTTTTATAAGATATATATCAAAAATCTTCATCATTTGATGATCCAAAAGAAAATTAGAAATATAAATATAGCTAATCCTATCTTAGAAAGATTATAGTTTTTTACAAATTCAAAAAATTTCAAATTTCTACTAAATTCTTCTTTAAAAAAGCTTAATAAGGAAAAAAGGAAAAATAATATATGAACAAACCAAATATAGTTTTGAGAAGCAAGAGTGGCCTCGTTAAATGACTCTCTTGCTAATATAAGTAAGCTTAAGTATAAAATATAGACAAATATTGCTGGCAGCAAGACTGAAAATCTTCCTTGCCTTGGCTCAACTTTTGAAAGATTGACTCCTAAGACTAAAAGTAAAAAAATTGTAATAGGTATGGATATATTCCACTGTAACTGAGATTGTGAAGATTTTATTGAGAAATCAAATAATTTTGATAGAGATATTCCTGATATTATATTTGCTTCCTTATCTATAGGTATTTTTAACTCTCCAAAAGAGGAAATTATAGAAGAATCAACATCAAAGATGTCTTGATACAATGTGCCATTTTTAAAATTAAGCTCTATTTTTGAATTTAAGTCATTAGGATTAAATTGATCAGCTACAATCAAGGATGAGCCACGATCATTAGACTTGAAAATAACAATGTCGCTAAAAGAATTATTTTTTTTACTTTCAGCATAAATAAATCCTCCATTATTTTTAAGGGTATAAATTTGTTTGGGCTTTATAGATGCGAACTGTTCTTGAATAGTATTAATTGATAAGACTTCTTTAGATAGTTCTTTTGTATAAGGTGCTATATAAATACTCAATATCAAAGTAAGAAAAAAATATATTGCAGCTTGAGGGATTAAATATTTTATTAAATCTTTATTGGACAGTCCCCCGCTAATATATCCAAAAATTTCACTATCTGCATATAATCTACTGATTGTAATAACTACTCCCAGAAAAAAAGAAAAAGGTATTAGTAAAGTGATAAAGTCCGGAAATCTTAAAAGAACAACTTTTAAAATTATATTTGGGTTAATAAGCCCTTCTGAAGCTTGTTCAAAATATCCTACGAATCTAGAACTTATAACCAAACAAAAGAAAATTGTAAGAACTCCAAGGGTTGATTTAAGAACTTCAACGTTCAAGCTTTTTGAAAGAATATTTCTTTTATATATGCCTAGTGAACTCTGATGCATTACAATAAATATCTTACCAGCATTGTATTAAAAAGGAGATAAGAAAATGACATATAAAGTTCTAAACAACATAACTGTGAAAAACATTAATAACGGAGTTATATCAAATGTTTCAACAGATTTACTTGTAATTCCTGTAAACAATAAAACAATCTCCTCAGATGAATTCAAAGAAATAGACAAAAAATCTAATGGTTATCTTTTAAAATCCTCAAAAGAGGCTCTTAACCCAGGCAATCAAAATCATCTTATAACTTCCATAAATGGAATTACTGCTAAAAAAATTCTATTAGTTAAGGACTTAAATGAAAAAGATGACATTTATCTATGGTTAAATAAGTATAAATATATAGCAAAGATTGCTAATTCAATGAATTGTAAAAATTTATCAATTCTTGATGGTCAAGTATATCCAAACGGCAAAAATCAGTTATGGTTTCTAGAAATGGTTTCAAGATCAACAGAGTCAGGAGCATATATATTTTCTACTACAAAAAATAAGACCGCAAAAACTGAGAAAGTTGGAAAGGAAATTATTTCATCAAATGTGTCGTTAAAAAATGTCACTTTAATTACATCAAAGCTAACTTCTGCTCAGTTGAAGAAAGCAAAAATTTCTGTTTTGAGAGGTTTTTCTGTTGGTGAGGGTATTAATACTGCAAAACATTTAGGTGACTTACCTGCAAATCATGCAACACCAAAAATTATTGAAAAAATTGTTAAAAATACAACTAAAGAATATCAAGGACTTAAGGTTAAGTCATTAAATGAAAAAGATCTTGCTAGGTTGAAAATGGGTTCATATTTGAGTGTTTCTAAAGGAAGTGACGAGCCACCAAGGATGATAATTATTGAATACAATGGTGGCAAAAAGAATGAAAAACCGATAGCTTTAGTTGGGAAAGGTATTACCTTTGATACTGGAGGTATTTCTATAAAGCCAAGTCCAGGAATGGATGAAATGAAATGGGACATGTGCGGAGCCGGAACTGTTTTTGGAGTTATGTGCTCTCTTGCAAGGATAAAGGCTGATGTAAATGTAATTGGTATTATGGCATGTGCTGAGAATATGCCCTCTGCTAGAGCAACCAAACCTGGTGATGTTGTAACTTCAATGTCAGGACAAACAATTGAAATTCTTAACACTGATGCAGAAGGAAGATTGGTTTTAGCTGATGCTTTAACATATGTTGGAAAATACAAACCATCTTATGTTATTGATATGGCCACCTTAACTGGAGCAGTTGTGGTAGCCTTAGGAAGCCATGCAAGTGGTGTAATGGCAAATAATCAATTTTTAGCTGACAAAATTATAGAATCAGGAGAAGAAACTGGCGACAGAGCATGGCAACTTCCACTTTGGAATGAGTATAAATCATGTACAAGAACTAACTTTGCTGATTTAGCAAATATAGGTGGGGGCAGAGAAGCTGGAACAATTCATGCTGCAGCATTTCTTTCCAAATTTGCAGAAGATTACAAATGGGCTCATATGGATATTGCTGCTTCTGCATGGTCTAGCTCACCAAAAGGTGGGACTGGCAGACCAGTTTCTTTAATTTGTGATTTAATTTTAAATAAGAAGCTAAAGTAATATACAAATAATGGATAAAAGGTATAACCCCACTGAAGTTGAGGAAAAGTGGGTTGATATTTGGTCAAAAAACGTTTTTTTTAATAAAGATGCTAAGAATACTTTTTCACAGGTTATACCTCCTCCAAATGTAACAGGCACTTTGCATATGGGCCATAGTTTTCAATATGCGATTATGGATTTTTATACTAGATATAATCATATGTCCGGAAAAAAGTCTCATTGGCAGGTAGGCACAGATCATGCTGGAATTGCGACACAGCTTGTCGTTGAAAACAATTTATCTAAAAAAAATATTAGTAGACTCCAGTTAGGAAGAGATGAGTTTTTAAATGAAGTTTGGAAATGGAAAGATTCCTCTGAAGAGAAAATCCAATCTCAAATTAAAAGACTTGGCTCATCAGTAGATTGGAGTAAATATAGATTCACATTAGATGAAAGATTTTCTAAGACTGTAAATAAAGCATTTATTGATCTTTATCGCAGCAACAAAATATATAGAGGCTATAGATTGGTTAATTGGGATCCTTCACTAAAAACTGCAGTTTCAGATCTTGAAGTTGTGAGGCAAAATAAAATGGGATTGATATGGCATATAAATTATCCCATTGAAGGATCTAATGAATTCATTACTGTAGCAACAACTAGGCCAGAGACCTTATTTGGAGACATGGCAATAGCAGTAAATCCAAATGACTCTCGATATAAATCTTTGATTGGAAAATACGCCCTGCTGCCATTTTTAAATAGAAAATTGCCAATAATTGCAGACGAATATGTTGATATGGAATTTGGTACTGGGTGCTTAAAAATAACTCCCGGACATGACTTTAATGATTATGAAATTGGAAAAAAATATTCGTTACATGAAAAGGATGGAATTGTCCTTACATCTAAAAATTCTAATGATTTTAAACCAATAAATATCTTTAATGATGATGCATGGACGAATGATAATGTGCCTGAACCATTTAATAATCTTGATAGATTTAAGGTTCGAAAAATTGTAATTGAGGAATTAACTAAACTTAATTTATTAGTGCATGAAGAAAATTATGAAATAAGTATTCCAAGAGGAGAAAGGTCAAATATAGTAATAGAGCCAAGGCTTAGCAACCAATGGTATGTAAAAACATCAGAAATGGCTGAAAAAGCCAATAAAGAAGTAAGAAATGGAAATATTAAATTTCATCCAAAAAACTGGGATAAGACCTATTTTAACTGGATGGATAATATAGAAGATTGGTGTATAAGTAGGCAAATTTGGTGGGGGCATAGAATTCCTGCTTGGTATGATAAAGATAAAAATGTTTATGTTGGTGAGAATGAGAATGATGTAAAAAATCATTATAAATTGAAAGACATAAAACTCACCCAGGATGAAGATGTTCTTGATACTTGGTTCTCTTCAAGCTTATGGCCATTTGGTTCTCTGGGCTGGCCTGAAGAAACTGATGACTTTAAAGATTTTTTCCCAACATCTTTGTTGGTAACTGGTTTTGATATTATTTTCTTTTGGGTTGCAAGGATGATGATGATGAGTCTTGAATTTACAGGAAAAATACCTTTTAAGGATGTCTATGTTACTGGACTGATTAGGGATGAAAATGGTCAAAAAATGTCAAAATCAAAAGGAAATATTATTGATCCAATAGATTTAATATATGGAATTTCTTTAGATGATTTAGTAAAAAAAAGAACAACAAATTTAATGCAAGAAGGTATATCTAAGAAGATTGAAAGAAAAACAAGAAAGGAATTTCCTAATGGTATAGATTCTTATGGGACAGATGCCTTGAGAATGACATTTTTCTCACTTGCAACTCACACTAAAGATATTAGTTTTGAGTTTGGTAGGCTTAAAGGATTTAGAAATTTTTGCACAAAAATTTGGAATGCTGCCAGATTTATAGAGGGTTACCCTTCAGATAGAAAGGCTTTTATTGAAGAAAATGAAAACGATAAATACATATATCTTGAATTTAAAAAAACTAAGAAAAAAATAGAAAAAAATATTAAAGACTACAGATTAGATTTTGCAATCAATGAAATATATGAATTTTTTTGGAATAAATTTTGTGATGTTTATTTAGAAGATTGTAAAAAATCTGGTCAAACTGCAAACTTGAAACCTCTTTTAAAAGAAATTTTAATTACTCTTCATCCTTTTGCCCCATTTATTACTGAAGAGATAAATAGTTTACTTTTTGATGAGAGAATTATATAAACATTTGAATATGATCTATATCATCTTCTAAATAAATTTCACCTCTTACTGTAAAGCCAATATCTTCATAAAAACTTTTTAGTCTATTTTGAGCAGATATAACAATTTCTTCATTTGGATATTTTTCTTTTAAGAAATTTATACCTATTTCAGTAATTTTTTTACCAATTTTTTGATTTCTTTCAGTTTCTTTTACAACTATTCTTCCCATTGAGGAGCCTGAGTATTTGATATTGGGTTTAAAGGCTCTTAAGTATGCAACTAATTTATTTTCTGAAAGACCTAATAAATGAAATGCGTCCTGATCAGAGTGATCTGCATCCATATAAGGACAGTTCTGTTCAACAACAAAAACTTCTTGTCTTAAATTAATGATTAAATATAGTTCATCTAAAGTTAATTCATCAAACTTTTTCCAAACGTATGTAATATTCATTATTTTTACAGCCTTACTTCAGTTATATTTTATGTATATAATGCATAAACATTTTCTCACATAACTATAAAATTTATGGAAACAATTTATAATTTTTCTGTCAAGAATTCGAATCTTGAAGAGGTTTCTCTTAGAGATTTCAAAAATAAAGTAATTTTAGTAGTTAATGTTGCAAGCCAATGCGGACTTACATACCAGTATAAAGGCCTTGAAAAAATTTATAATAAATTTAAAGCAAAAGGTTTTGAAATATTAGGTTTTCCATGTAACCAATTTGCAAAACAAGAACCTGGAACTAATGAAGAAATACAAGAATTTTGTGATTCCACTTACGGCGTGACATTTGAAATTATGAACAAAATAAAGGTTAATGGTCAAGAAGCAGATCCATTTTATAAATTTCTCAAAAAACAAAAATCTGGCTTATTGGGAACGCCGCATATTAAATGGAATTTTACAAAATTTTTAATAGATAGAAATGGTAAAGTTGTAAAAAGATTTGGACCAAAATCTGAAGAAAAAGATATAGAACCTTGTATTAGAGAATTGTTATAGTTATATATTAAGACTCATTAGCATAGCATCGTCAGGATTTTTTCCACTATAGTAATTTAATCTAACTGCGTCTTTTGTAAATTTATATTTTTTATAAAAATCAATTGCTTTTATATTTTTTGATCTTACTTCAAGAAAAATCTTGCACGCTCCCAATGCTTTTGATTGTTTTAATAAAGTATCCATTAGTAATTTACCAGCTCCTCTTCCTTGCCACTTTTTCTTAACAGATATATTTAACAAATGACTTTCATTTTTTACAAATGAATAAATAAGAAAGCCTACTATTTTATTGCCTTCTTTACAGACCATTGAATGATGTCCTACTTCTAGAGAAGAAAAAAAGTTATTTTTTGACCATGGAGTTGGATTAACTTCTTTTTCAATTTTGTAAGCTATTTCTAGATCAGATTGATCCATTAATGAAATCTTGAACATTTTTAATCTATTTTTAAATTTTGTTTAATGTCTAACCAGAGATTTTTCTTTAAATTTTTATCATTAGCTAAATTATTTAAAGAGGGAGCTTTAATAAATGGACAATCAAGATTATATTCAAAGCTATTTTTACCAAAAAATATAATTAATTTTAATTTTTCAAAATCTTTTATTTCTTCAACTAATTCATTATTAGAACAATACGTTATTGTTTTATTTATTTCTTTACCTTTATCAAGATTTGTTGAGCTTATAATTGCTCTAAGCAGATCTTTGTATTGGTCATTAAAATCTCTAAAAGGATTCTCTAGTAATGCTAGAATGTTCCCTTTTTGATATAAATGTAATTTTTTTTGGAGTGATTGATCTGAATTAGTTCTTAATGAATATCTTTTAATACCAATCTCTTTTAAGATAAGATTAGTTTTTATTTCAGGAGTGAGCATAAACAATATAATAGCATTTAGTTTATAGATAATGGATAACCCTACAGACAAATATTCACCTTTTAAGCCAATTGATCTTAAAGATCGAAAGTGGCCTAATCAACTTATTAATAAAACACCAATTTGGTGTTCAGTAGATTTAAGAGATGGCAACCAAGCTCTCATTGAACCTATGGGTTCAGATAGAAAAAATAGGATGTTCGATTTGTTATGTAACTTGGGTTTTAAAGAAATAGAGGTAGGATTCCCATCAGCCTCCAAAACTGATTTTGATTTTGTGAGAAACCTTATTGAAAACAAAAAAATTCCTTCTGATGTAAATATACAGGTTTTAACTCAGGCAAGAGAGGAATTAATAATTAAAACTTTTGAATCGCTTGATGGTGCTTCAAAAGGAATTATTCACTTCTATAATTCTACGTCAACTTTACAAAGAAAAGTTGTTTTTGGACAAGATAAAAAAGGTATAAAGAAAATTGCAACTGATGCTGCAACATTAATTAAAGATCTAGCGATAAAAAAATCTCAAACTGAATGGACTTTTGAATATTCTCCAGAAAGTTTTACTGGTACGGAATTAGATTTTGCTAGCGAAGTGTGTGATGAGGTTGTAGATATATTAGAAAGCGCCACTAAAAACAAAATAATTATCAATCTGCCTGCAACAGTAGAAATGTCAACACCAAATATATATGGTGATCAGATTGAGTGGATGCATAATAATTTAAAAAATAGAGAAAATATTTGTCTTAGTCTTCATCCTCATAATGATAGAGGGACTGCTGTTGCTGCAACAGAATTTGGACTCATGGCTGGAGCAGATAGAGTTGAGGGAACTTTATTTGGAAATGGAGAAAGAACTGGTAATGTTGATATCGTAACATTGGCCCTTAATATGCTTACACAAGGTATTGAACCAAAATTAGATTTTTCAAATATTAACTCAGTAATGAGAGAGGTTGAATATTGTAATCAACTCCCCGTTCATCCAAGACATCCTTATGCTGGAGACTTAGTCTTTACTGCATTTTCAGGATCTCATCAAGATGCTATTAAGAAAGGCTTTCAAGCTATTAAGGAAACTAATAATCCTAAGTGGGAAGTTCCATATCTACCAATAGATCCGGCAGATTTAGGAAGAAATTATGAAGCTGTTGTTAGAATTAATTCTCAATCTGGTAAAGGTGGAGTTGCTTTTCTTTTAGAGAAGGATCATGGGGTTTCTCTTCCAAGAAGACTTCAAATAAGTTTGAGTCAAAAAATACAAAAATTAGCAGATGAATCTGGAAAAGAGATTACTAGTGCACAAATTTGGGATATTTTTGAATCCAATTATCTAAAGCCAGTAAATAATTTTTCTTATCTCAAACATTCTTCATCTTCAAAAGATGAAGTTCATTCTTTAGAACTATTTATGATGATGAATAATAAAGAAACTATTATAGAAGGCACAGGAAATGGTCCAATAGACTCATTTATTAACGGATTAACAGATAATTTGGATGTCTTAATAAAAGTAGCTGATTATCAACAGTCAGCAATATCATCCGGTTCTGACGCTAAGGCTGCTGCCTATATAGAATTAGAGAAAGACGGAGAGACTTTTTGGGGTGTAGGTATAAATGCAAACACTACTAGAGCTTCTTTTGACGCAATTATTGTTGGTTTAAGTAAGCTGTTAGCAGATTAATCAAAATTTGGTTCTCTTTTTTCAAGAAAAGCTTTTACTGCCTCCCTATTTTGAGCACTCACTGTAAGTTCGTTTTGGATTTCAGCTTCACTATTAAATGTGTCCCAATAACTTGCATTCAGGGATTCTCTCATTAATTTTTTAGTATGATTTAACGACTGTGAAGATCTCTTAGATAGCATTTTAGCCCATTCCATAGTTGTAGATTCTAGATCTTCTTTTGAAACTATTTTATTAGCAATCCCATAGTCCAGGCATTCTTTGGCAGAGATTTTTTTAGCTTCAATTGCATATTCATAAGCCTTTGCAAATCCCATAAATTTTGGAAGATACCAAGAAAGGCCTCCATCTGGCACTAAAGCAATATTACTAAAAACAGAAAGGATATAACTATCATCTGACATTACTCTTAAATCACATGACATTGCTATTGCAGCTCCAATTCCAGCTGCAGGTCCTGATATTGATGCAATTACTGGCTTGGGCATTTCAATAATATTTTCAAAAAAAGGTTTATAGCCTCTTAATAAAGCGTCTTTTGAACCTTTCCAACTAGAATTCTTTTCGCTTAAATCTGCTCCTGCACAAAAGCCTCTTCCAGATCCCTTAATTATCACAACTCTAATGTTGTTATCATTTTTTACATCTTCTGTTGCTTTTTGAAAATCCCATACTAGTTGCTCGTTAACAGCATTAAGTAGCTCAGGTCTATTCAGTTTAATTACTGCGACTTTGTTATTTTTTTGTATTTCAATAGTTTCAAGATTCATCATTTCTCCTATTATCCTTTGATATTATTAAAAATCCATTTTTAAATGTTATTTGACCAGCTAACTCCTCTCTATCAGATCTCGACCAAGATACTATAGATTTTGGTCCTGGACTGGATTTTAAAAAAGTTTTGATAATTTCATTCATTATTTTTGTATTTGGCAAAGATAAATTGCTTTTCTTAATAGAGAATCTCAAAATGTCTCTCACAACTGAATTAGGGATTTTTTTTAATTTTTTTATTTCAATCTCAGAATCAATTAATTCATTATACTTGTTGTTGATTAGCTCAAAATAATCATCATTACGCTCCTTAATAATTGAAGACATATTATTAATTCTATTTGGGAAACTTTTCCATCTTTTTTCAAGCAAAGGAAAAATTTCATTTCTTAGAAAGTTTCTATCAAATTTACTATTAGAATTTGAGTCATCTTCAGCATAGTTAATTTTGTTCTTAGTTAAATATAGAAGAATTTCTTTTTTTGAAATTGATAAAAATGGTCTAATTAAAATACCATTACCAATATTTCTTTTTCGTTTTGGGCCCTCTAAACCGTCTATTCCTGTTCCTCTTAGCATTCTCATAAAGATTGTTTCTGCGACATCATCACTATGATGCGCTAATAATAGCTGATCATCTTTGTTTAATATATTTTTAAAAATTTTATAACGTTCTTGCCTAGCAGTAGATTCTAGACCCCCACCATCAGAAGCTACTTCTATTGATTCAACAATTAATTCGATATTTAATTTAGAACATGTTTTATTACAATGATTTACCCAATCTAAGCTTTTTTTTGATAAATTATGATTTATATGAATTGCCTGAAGATCTATAGTGCAATCATTATTAATATCTGATAGAACATGTAAGAGTGCAGTAGAATCTGCACCTCCACTATATGCCACAATTATCTTCTTATTAAGATCAATGTTTTCTTTTATTAAATCATCTAGAAGCAATTTAAATCTCTAATATGTCTTTACCAAATATATCTTCTAGAAAAAATAAATTTTCAAGATTTGGTATGAATTTAAAATTATCGCCAATGTCTATGACGGCTTCAGAATTATTGGATGTAACTTTAACATTTAGTCTGCATGTTCCCTTTTCCCAAAAACTTTTATCTACGGAATCAAGTTGTTCTGAAAATTGTTCAAGTGAAAGAAATTTAGAATTTTTTAAGTTTATAACCACCTCACTTACTTTCTTTTCTAGTTCATTATTTAAAGTATTTATTTCTTTGACGCGCATTCTAAACATTAAACTTCCAAGATCATTAGTTCTGTAGTCATCTACTTCTATTGTTCCTTTTAGACATAAGATCGCACCCTCTTTTAAAATATCATGGCAGTTTTCAAGTACTTCACTCGAAACAATTCCATCCATTGTTCCATTCCCATCATTAAAATTTAAAAATGTAAGAGGTTTACCTTTTCTATCTTTAATCTGTCGCACGCTATTTATTAAGCAGACTAATGAAGCTCTCTTAGTTTCATTTGATAATTGATCAATTGTTTTTGAGCGAATCTTATGAACTTTATTATTTATTGCTAAGACTGGATGCCCTGATAAATAATATCCGAGAGATTTCTTTTCGAGTTCAAGTTTGTCAGTAAGAGTTAGTTCAGGAATATTTTTATACTTTTCGTATGGATCAAAATCTTCTTGCATAGATGAAAATAAGTCTCCACTTTTTAAATCAGGGCCACCACTTTTATTAATTCCATCTTTAAGCATATCCTCAGTACATGCAATGGCAATGCTCCTTGAAGGAGCTAAAGAATCAAAAGCACCAGACTGAGATAAAGCCTCAAGAGATTTTTTACCTCCTAGTCTAATATCAGCTTTTTTTGAAAAGTCCCACATATCTTTAAAATCAGTTTTTTCTCTCAATAAACATAGATGTTTAATAAAAGTGTCTGCAACTCCTTTAATTGCTCCAAGTCCATATTCAATTTTAGATTCACTATTTACATTAAATCTTTTTTTGCTATTTAAAATATTAGGTTTTAAAACTTTTATATTTAACCTATTACATTCCTGAATAAGTGCATAAATTTTATCGGTGTTGCCAAGCTCAGAAGATAAAACAGAAGCCATAAAGTGCTCAGGGTAATATGTTTTCAAATACGCTGTTTGATAAGAGATCAGAGCATATGCAGCTGAATGAGATTTATTAAAGCCGTATTCAGCAAATTGATTAATAAGATCAAAAATTTGTTCAGCATTTTTTGAGGTTATATCATTTTCAAGGCAGCCTTTAACAAAAATTTCTCTTTGTTCTTCCATTTCTTCTTTTTTCTTTTTACCCATTGCTCGTCTTAAGATATCAGCCTGTCCCAAAGAAAATCCTGCTAAAACTCTTGCAGCTTCCATAACTTGTTCTTGATAAACAATTACACCATATGTCTCATCTAAAACTTCTTTTAAAAGCTTATGTGGATATGTGACTGGACTTTTACCATGTTTTCTATCAACAAATTCTTCATGCATACCAGAATTCAATGGGCCTGGTCTATATAGGGCAAGCAGTGCAGTAATTTCTTCAAATTTCGTAGGTTTTAATCTTTTAATTAAATCACGCATACCTGAAGATTCAAGTTGAAACACAGCCATTGTTTTTCCTGATGAAAGAAGTTTATAAACCTTCTTATCATCTAGGGGTATTTTTTCGATATCTATTTTATTTGAATCTTTTAGCGTTTCGTTTATCGATTTAACAGCTCTATCTATTACAGTGAGTGTTCTTAGACCAAGAAAGTCAAATTTTACAAGCCCAATCTTTTCAACATCATCTTTGTCATATTGAGTCATTACTGAATCAGATTGTCTATCAACATATACAGGACAAAAATCAGATATGCTTCCTGGGGCTATTACAACACCACCAGCATGTTTTCCAACATTTCTTGCAATTCCTTCAAGCTTATATGATAAATTAACTATCTCTCTTACTTCGGTATCATTTTTAATACTTTGTGCAAATATTGGTTGCTCCACTTTAGCCTTATCAAGTGTCATACCTGGTGCGAAAGGAATCATTTTTGAAATTCTATCTCCAAGTGCATAGGGCTTTCCAAGTGCTCTTGCTACATCTCTAACAACAGCTCTTGCTGCCATAGTGCCAAAAGTTGCAATTTGTGATACTGCTCCAGATCCATATTTTTTGCTAACATAATCGATAACCATATCTCTTTTTTCCATGCAAAAATCAATATCAAAATCAGGCATAGATAATCTTTCAGGATTTAAAAACCTTTCAAAAAGAAGACCATGCATTATAGGATCTAAAGTAGTAATTCCAAGAGCATAGGCAACGAGAGAACCAGCACCAGAACCTCGTCCCGGCCCAACAGGTACATCATTGTTTTTTGACCATTCAATAAAATCATAAACTATTAAAAAATAACTTGAAAAACCCATATTCTTTATCTGATCAAGTTCATAACTTAATCTCATTAAATATTCACTTTGTTTCGACTTGTCGAATGTTTTTATTAAGGCCTTTAACCTTTTATTTGATAAATTTTCTAAATAAGAATCAAAATCATGATCTTTGGGTACTGGATATTCGGGTAGAAAATAACCCTTAGTATCTAATGATACATTGCACTTTTTAGAAATTTCATTTGTGTTATCAATAAGCGATGGATAGTCCTTAAATAATTCTGACATTTCCTCTGATGACTTGAAATATTGTTGATCAGAAAAAATTTTTTCTCTATTAGGGTCATTTAAAGTTTTCCCAGTATTAATACACACTTTTGTTTCATGAATTTCATAATCATCTTTGCTGGTGAATAAAACATCATTTGTAGCTATTAAAGGAATGCTTTTCTCTTTTGATAAAGGAAGAATATTTTTAAAATAGTCCATTTCATCAATTCTGTTAGTCTTTTGCACTTCAAGTACGAAATCATCACCAAAATTATTTTGAAAATCTTCAAGTCTTTTCTTAGCATCAGAAACTTTATTTCTTCTTAGATATTCAAATATGTGACTTCCCTTTCCACCTGATATGACAATGATGTCATTCTTTAAACATAAAAGTTCATCAAACTTTATTATTGGAGTATTAAAGATATTATTATTGTGTGCTTTTGAAATAATTTTCATTAAATTTTTGTGGCCTGTATTTGATTTTGCTAGACATAAAATTTCATGAGATTCATCATCATCCTCAAAAATTAATCTTATAGACGATCCTGAAATAGGTTTAATACCTGAAGCTTCGCACTTGCTAAAAAACTTCACTAGACCAAACATATTTGATTTATCAGTTAGCGCTATTGAGGGAATCGAATATTTTTTTGCATTATCGACGATTTGATCAATCGTAAGTAATCCTTGAGAGATGCTATATTCTGATGAAACTCTGAGGTGTGAAAAAAAACTACTCACTTCGTTAAAACTCCTTTAAAAGTTTTCCTATGAATTTCACAACTACCATAAACCCTTAGAGCCTGGAGGTGATCTTTAGTTCCGTAACCTTTATTTTTTTTAAATTTATATTCTGGATACTCTTTTTCGTAACTAATCATTAAATCGTCTCTAAAAACTTTTGCGATTATTGAAGCTGCGCTTATAGCATCTTCAGTTGAATCGCCCCCAATAATAGGCTTCATTGAGATTTCTAAATCAGGTTTATGGATACCATCGATTAAAACTTCAGTAGGCTTTACTGGAAGTTTTAGTATAGCTCTTTTCATTGCTAATAAAGAAGCATTAAGAATATTAATTTCGTCAATTTTTTGATTTGAAACAATTCCATAGGCGTAATATGAATTTTGTAGAATTAATTTTGCTAGTTCTATTCTTTTTTTGGGTGAAATGATTTTAGAGTCTGCAAGATTATTTATTTTTTTTTTTAAAATTACAGCTGCTGCAACAACTGGTCCGGCCAAAGAACCTCTTCCAACCTCATCTGTTCCTGCAATAATCTTCATTTTTAAAGAGAGCTTAACAACCTACTGGCACCTGAATAACCCTTACCCTTAAGCAATGCTCTTAAATCATTAGCATTTTTTGAATTAACTTCATCAAGCTTAGTTATTTCAAGTGCAGCCTTCAAGATATTATCTTTATTACAATCTTTTTGAAGAAGTTCATTGTAGTATCTTTTACCAAATAATAAATTTGGTAACCCTATATCTTTTATTTTTAACATTCTTGAAATTATTGAATAATTTATAAAATTTGTTTTATAACAAATTATTGGTGGACACTCCAATATACATGACTCTAGTGTAGCTGTCCCTGATGTAGCAATAGATAAGTCAGATATAGACAGAAAATCTCTCATGGCATTTTCCTTGATCATAACTGGTAAATTTAATCCTCTAAATAATTCGTTAACTATTGGCATCAATGCTTTATCTGCAACAGGTATCAAATAAAAGTAGTTGGGGTTATTTACTAAATGGTCTTTAATAAAATCTATATAAATAGGAAGCATATTTTTTACCTCGCTTTTTCTGCTGCCAGGCAAGACTGATATGTAATGTTTAGTATTATCCAAATCATATTTTTTAAGCACTTCTCCAAAATCTTTTTTATATAAATTTGAGAATGGATGACCTAAGTGCATACTATTATGACCAACTTTTTTATAATAATTATCTTCAAAATCAAATAAACATAATGTTAAGTCAATATTTCGCAAAATTGATTTAATTCTGTTTTGCCTCCAACCCCAAACAGAAGGACTAACCACTTGAATATTTTTGCAACTATGGGCTTTTTTAAGTGCTTTATGAATACCCATATTGAAATCTGGTGAATCAATTCCAATAAAAAAATCTATATCTTTATTAATAAAAAGTTTAATTAAACTTTTTCTAAATTTTGATAGCTTTTTAAAATTTTTAATTGGTTCTATTAAGCCCATGATATTTAACTCTGAGAAATTAAATTCAGATTCAAAGCCCAATGACTCTAGTTTTGGCCCACCTACTCCATATAAATTTACATTTACATTTTTTTTTATTTCATTTATGAGGCCATAGCCCAGTCTATCACCTGAGTGTTCTCCACAAACAACTCCAATATTTAAAGACTCCTTAGCAAACACTTATCTGAGAATTCCTCTTTCAGATACCTCAAGAGAGTTTATAAAAATTTTAAGATGACTATCGTTTATATCCTTATTAATATCTTTGGACTTGTTTATTGCATCACCAATTTTAAGTCCCTTTCTATAGACTAACTTATATGCTTTTTTTATTAAGCTTATTGATTCAGCAGTTAAATGATTCCTTGTCATTCCTACTGAATTAAGTCCAATTACTCTTGCAGGATCTGCTGCAACTTTTACATATGCTGGAACATCCATATTTATTGAAGTATTCATACCAATGAATGAGTAATCTCCAATATTACAAAATTGATGAATGGTGGTAAGCGCTCCTATTGAAATGTTACTCCCTACTTTTACATGTCCTGCTATGCCAGCATTATTTGCAAAAACATTATCATTTCCAACAATACAATCATGTGCAACATGTGTGTAGGCCATCAACAGATTATCAGAACCTATAAATGTAATTCCTTTGTCTTGAACTGTGCCTCTGTGAACGGTTACCCCTTCTCTAAAAATATTTCTGTGGCCAATCTCAAGTTTTGTTTTTTCACCTTTGAATTTTTTGTCAGGTGTATCTTCGCCAATTGTTGAAAATTGATAAAAAATATTGTTTTCACCAATAAATGTTGGTCCTTTTAAAACAACATGGCTTAATAGTTTAGTTCCTTTACTAATTTCTACATTTTCTCCAATAATACAAAATGGTCCTATCTCAACTGATTCGTCAATTTTAGATGAGGGATGTATAATTGATGACGGGTGAATTTTCATTAAGCTTTCCTATCAGCGCATAGTATTGTGGCCGAACAAACTAATTCATTATTTAACTCTGCCTTACAATAAAACTTCCAAATACCTCTCTTTTCACCAACCACTTTACTATATAAATCTAAATTATCACCAGGCCTTACTCTTTTTCTAAATCTCACTTTGTCAACACCAGCCAAAACATATATTGAGCCTTCTTCTGGAGTCTTATTCATTTTTAAAAATCCTAATATGCCTGAAGCTTGACCTAAAGCTTCAATGATAATCACTCCAGGAAATATTGGATTATTTGGAAAATGCCCTTGAAGAAAATATTCATCTTCTGAGACATATTTTCTTGCGTGAATTTCATTTTCTTCATTAATACTAATAACTTCATCAATAAATAAAAATGGTTCTCTGTGAGGTAAATACTTCTTTATTTCATCTTTAGAGATATTCATTTATTTACCTAGTTTCTTTATAAATACAGAAGATTTTGCCCAATCAGATGAGTTTTGAGCTGGCATAATACCAATATAATCACCAGGNTCATTTATNCTTTTAGTTATTAGTGTATGTGCGCCAACACTTACATTATCACAAATATCTAANTGGCCTAATACNCCAGAAAGACCCCCCATCTGAAAATTTTTTCCAATTTTAGTNGACCCAGCTATTGCGCATGATGCTGCAATTGCAGAATTTTTTCCTAATATAACATTATGCGCAATATGAATTAGNTTATCTAAAATTGATCCGTCATGTATTTCAGTATTNTCAAGAGCGCCTCTGTCGATTGCNCANTTAGCTCCNATTTCAACATTACTACCAATTATTAAGCTTCCAAGTTGTTCAATTTTTACATAACCGTTCTNGGATGGTGCAAATCCAAAACCATCTGAACCTAGAACTGTACCATGATTGATTTTTGTATCTTTACCAATTTCTACATTTTTTACCAATGAACAGTTAGAGCCAATTATTACGTTTTCATCTATTGAACAATTAGGACCAATATATACATTTGCTCCTATATGAACATTTTTACTGACTGAAGCCGAATCAGAAATTACTACAGAATCATGTATAAAGGGTATCAATGTCTCATATTCGTCATTAAATAAATTGGTGAGTTTTGCATATGCTAAATACGGATCATTTGACTTTAGGTAATTAAATTTATTATCTTCTTTAAAATCTTTATGCACTATTACAGCACAAGCATTTGAGTTCTCTAGTGAAGATTGGTATCTCGGATTGGATAAAAAAGTTATTGAAGACTCATTTGCGCTTGATATTGTAGCAATATTATTTATAACGCAATCTGAATCTCCGATGAGAACTGAATCTGTAACTTTCGCTAAATCCTTTAAAGTAAAGCTTTTATGCTTTGACACTACTCAGAATTGGAAGAGGCCCCAGAAGCAGCAACATCCAACATGGATGTAACATCATCAGTAAGGTCTAAAGCAGGATCACTAAAAAGAAGAGTTTCACTTTTTGCTAATAAAACTTTTATNTGTTTGGCAGTAATTAATTCACTAATAATTTTTTGCATTTCTGCGCCATTATCATTGAAAACCTTTGCTGCAGTTTCTTCTTGTGCTTGCTGTATTTTTCCAGCNAGGAACTCAAGATCTTGACCTTTATCTTGNATATCTTTTTGCATTTGAGNAATCTCTTCTTGTGATAAAGTTTCTAGTTCTTTTTGAAGTTTTTCAGCTATTGCTTGTCTGTCAGCNTGAAGAGATTTCGCTTGTTCTAAATTAGCTGAGTAATCAGGGTCCTCTTCTAGAGCTTTAAAAGCATCTGCTGCAGCTTGAGTTGATAAAACTGCTGTTCTCATATCAATTATAGCAACTCCATCAATTGCAAATATAGGCGAAGCTACGAACATAAAAGCTAGTAAGTAAAATTTTAATATATTTTTCATAAGTACCCCGTATTGAATTGTTTATTTTATATTAACTAGAAAACATTTCCTACTGTAAATTGGAATTCTTCAGTTCGTTCACGAGGACCAGCATTGGTNGGCTTTGCAATCGCAAGACTTAAAGGCCCAAATCCAGTAATCCAAGTTACTCCAACACCGTAAGAGTATCTTAAGTCTTCAACAGAAGGTTCTGCACAATTAATTTGATATTCTTTACAGTTATTAGAAAAAACATTTCCAAAATCAAAGAAAAGAGCTGATCTTAACGATCTTTGGTCTTCTATAAATGGGAGTTTAAAAATTAACTGTATGCTACCNTCAACTTTAATATTTCCTCCAATTGGCCTATCACGATATCTAGATGTGGAATTAGCATACGGATTNATATAAGGTGAATCCAGTTCTCCATCACCATCGATATCAAGTAAATTTGGGCACGTTTCTTCTTCATAATTAAATTCATAACATGGAGCATCTGTACTTCTTGGNCCTAAAGTATTTGATTCAAAGCCTCTAAGTGATCTCGGGCCGCCTGCATAAAAATTTTGAAAAAATGGTGTTTCTTCTGTATCTCCATATGCATCTAAATACCCGATCTCTCCCTGAAATCCAAAAACAAAATTTTGAGACAATGGTCTATAGTATCTTTGTCTAATATTCGTTCTGTAATAACTTAAATCGCTTCCCGGTATTGTTGAGCTTAAACTAACTACAGTAGATGATCCAGCCGTTGGAAATAAACCTCTATTGAGGGTAACTCTTTGCCAACTAAATTGAGCAGTTACTGTTTCGAAAACATTTCCTTCTTTTGAAACAAAATCATAGATTTCTCTAGCAGGAAGCGTTCCAACATCAATATCTGTTTTATCATAAGTTAAATTAAATCCCAATCTTGTGATATCAGATGTTGGATATCCAAATTGAGCCCCAAATCCATTCGAATTTGTTAAGTAGTTAGCAACATTAAACTCACCATAGTCTGTTTCTCTAAAATAGATGTTATATCCTAAGCTAACACCATCTTTGGTTGCATAGGGATCCATAAAAGATAGGTTATACACTTCGCTATAAATATTTTTATTAATTCCTATTCCAACNGTATTTCCAGTTCCAAAAAAGTTTTTTTCCTGAAGATTAAANCCAAGCATAAGTCCAAAATCACTATANCCAATGTTCCCNCCAACACTTCCAGTAGTCTCCNCTTCAACGCTNTATATTATGTCTATTTGATCTTCTGATCCTNCAACTGGAATTGTTTCAACATTNACTTCTTTAAANNATCCAAGTCTCTCAAGTCTAACTTTTCCTGCTTCAATACTNTTATCAGACGACCATGCNCCTTCAAATTGCCTCATTTCTCTTCTTAAGACGTGATCTTGAGTGATATTGTTNCCAGTAAAGAGGATTTTTCTAGTATATGTCTTNTTACCNGGAGCAATTGAGAAAGTTAAATCTACTTTATTTGAGTCCTCAATAACTTCAGTGCCTCCACTTACCTCTGCAAAAGCATATCCTCTATTTCCTAATACATTAAGAAAAAATTCTTCAATATTAGTAATTTGAGCTTGAGAGTATGTTTCATCTTTGAGACTATCAATAATTTCAAGATATAGTTGCTCATCAAAAGGTATTTCTCCAACAACATTTACATTGTTTATTGTATATTTCTTTCCTTCATTTATATTGTAAGTGATAAATATTGATTTCTTATCTCTGGAGAGGCTTATTTGAGATGATTCTATTGAAAACTTCAAGTAGCCTCGATCTCTATAAAATGATTCAAGTGTTTCAATATCTCCAATCAACTTTTCTCTTGAGTATTGATTATCGCTTGATAAAAAAGAAAAGAATGAACCTTCAGAAAGTTCAAAACTATCAAGTAGGTCTTCATCACTATAAATTTCATTTCCTATAATAATGATTTTTTCAATTTTCGCACTATTTCCTTCATCAACTTCAATGTTTATTTCGATCCTATTTCTAGGTTTAATAATCTCATTTATCTCTACACCTGCTCCATATCTTCCATTAGATGCATAAGATCTAATTAATTCTGATTTTACTTTTTCAAGAGTAGACCTCTTATAAACTTCACCTTCTTTAATACCAACTCCATCTAGGCTTTCAAGCAATTGTTCAGTTTTTAAAGCCTTATTACCAGAAAGCTCAATTGCTGAAATTGAAGGTCGTTCAACAACAGTAATGATTAATGTGTTGGAATCTTTACCAATTTGAATGTCATCGAACTGTTCTGTTGAAAATAATGACTTCACAATATCATTCGATTTTCTTATATCTATTNTATCTCCTACACTAATAGGAATAACGTTGAAAATACTTCCTGTTGAAACTCTTTGAAGCCCAATTATTCTAATATCACTCACAAGAAATTCATCAAAAGCAGATATGTTGAAACTAAGTAACAAAGAAAAAAACAGTAATTTAATTCTTTTCATGAGTAACTTAAAAGAATCTCGATATATCATTAAAAATTGCAAATATCATTAGCATTCCAACTAAAATAGCTCCTGCAGTATAGATTACATTTTCTGCCTTTTCGGGAAGTGGTTTTCCCCTAATTGCTTCGATTCCAAGAAGAGTTAATTGTCCACCATCTAAAACAGGTATTGGAAGAAGATTTAGAACTGCTAGACTGATGCTCAGCAAAGCCATCAAATACATGAACGGTAAAAAGCCAGCTTGAGCAGTATTGCCAGCCATTTGGGCTATNCCTATTGGTCCGCTTAAATTTTCTGTTCCCATATTGCCGGAAATCATTTTTCCGATGAATTGCAAAGTTTTTACACTTAAATTATATGTTTCGTATATACCCTTAGATAAAGCTTCTCCAAAATTTCTTGATGTACCAAATGAGACACCAAGAACTCCAATCTCACTATCTTGAATTATTTCAGAACCAATAGAAACAGGTATATATAAAATTTCTTTATCTCTACTTATTTTAAACTCTAGATTAGCATTAGGATTTTTTGATACTTCATTACGAATATCATTTGCAAAATTTATATTGGTATTACCTATTTTTAAAATTTTATCATTTGAAATTATTCCAGCATTATATGCAGAGCCTCCTGATATTACTTTTCCAATTATCGGCTGCATTAAATAAGCAATATCAATTCCCAAATATTGAGTTGGATTGCTTTGAGAATCTGAGGTTGGGAGGAAATTATTTACAATAATATTAACGTTTAAAAGATTATCACTGTTAACTCTTTCGACTAAAAAATTAAGTTCGCCAGAGAAGCCTGCATAGCTTAAAAGTTCCAAGTTGACATCTTTCGCATCTCTTACTTTTATATTATTAATTGATAATATTTTATCATTTTTCAAAAATTCCTGATCACTTGAATAAGCAATCTCTTGATTTATATTTTGAACAACTGCAATAGTCTGAGGATCCGCAGTATTAAAAAAAATTGTTGTAAAAATAAATATTGATAAAAGAAAGTTTGCCAAAGGCCCTGCAAACATAATTGATGCTCGTTGCCATTTAGGCTTAGAGTCAAAAGTATTTTTTAATTGCTCTTCTGATAGTTGACTAGATATCTCTGGTTCAAGTTCAATTAATTTATTTGTAATCATAGATACATAACCACCNAGAGGAATTGCAGATAGTGCAAATTCGGTGCCATGTTTATCATACTTTTTATAAAAGACTGGTCCCATTCCTATAGAAAATCTCTGAACATAAACATTGCACATTCTTGCAACAATAAAATGTCCAAATTCATGAATAGTTACTAAAACTCCTAGTAAAACTGCAAAAGCTAATATGTAAATTAAGTAAGTCATAAATAAATTATTTTAAGCAATCGATTTTAACACCTTCTCAGCATGATTGCGTGTTTGGATATTAACCTCATTTATTGAATCTATATTTAAATCATTAGACAGGTGATCAGAATCAAAAGTTCGATAAATAACTTCATAAATTTCATCAAATTTTATTCTGCCATTTAAAAAATTTTCAACAGCTACTTCATTTGCTGCATTAAATATTGTTCCCAAAAAGCCGCCCTTTTGGCATACCTCTCTAGCAATATTTTGAATTTCTATCCTATCTTTGGGAAATTCCTGAAAGGACAATTTTAAAGAAGTAAAATCCAATGAATTAAAANTAATTGGTAATCTATTAATATCAGATAAAGCATGAGCAATAGGTATTTTCATATTAGGACAGCTCATATGGCAAATGCTAGAACCATCTATGTAAGTGACAATTGAGTGGATAATACTTTGAGGATGAACAACTAAATCAAAATACTCTTCATCTAAATCAAACAAATACTTTGCTTCTATTAGNTCTAAGCACTTATTAACCAAAGTAGCTGAATCAATGGTGATCTTACTTCCCATTTTCCAATTAGGATGATTTAATGCCTCCTTGACGCTAACTCTCTTTAAATCAGAAATAGAATGATTTAAAAATGGTCCTCCTGACGCTGTAATTATTATTTTTTTTACATCTTCAGTATTCTTTTCGCCAGAAAGACACTGAAAAATTGCATTATGTTCACTATCAACTGGTATTATTTCAGTATTATTTTCTTTTGCTAATGGCAAAATTAAATCTCCNCCAGCTACTATGCTTTCTTTATTAGCTAAAAGAATTTTCTTTCCAGTGCTAGCAGCAATATAGGTTGCTTTTAAGCCAGCAAAACCTGATGTCGCGCAAATAATAATATCTATATCCTGATGCCGAATGAGCTCATCTAAAGATTTATCTCCATTTAGAAATTGACATGAATTTTTATCACATTGTCGATTGAAGCAATCTGTATCCTCAATATATGCATATTTTGGTGAGAATTTATTTATAATTTCATCTGCTCTAGAAAAATTTTTATTAAATGAAATGCCAAATAAATTAAATTTTTTTGAGTTTTCAGACAAAACACTCAGAACACTTTTTCCAATGCTACCAGTAGCTCCCAATAAAAGTATATTCTTCATATTATCAATGCCAATATTGAAATTGGTGTTGCAAGTAAGTGTGAATCAATTCTATCTAATACACCGCCATGTCCAGGAAGGACATTACCTGTATCTTTTATTCCACTTTGCCTTTTAAAATAACTAACTAAAAGATCACCAAAAAATGCAAAGATTGATGCAGTTATAAAAATTAAAACTATAAAGAATATGTCAAAGACATATCCAACAATAATGCNAAAAAATAAAGAGGCAAATATTCCGCCAATAATACCTTCCAAAGTTTTGTTTGGGCTTATTTTCTTAGCAATATAAGTCTTGCCAAAATTAGATCCAATTAAAAAAGCAAAAGTATCAAATATAGCTGTATTGGTAATAATTAAGGCGTACATAAAATAAGAAGATTGATTAAGATCAGTTGAGAGGTGTATATAGAATATAGACCAAAAACCAAAGTTTGCAATGATTAAAAAACCAAAAATAGTAAGTTGGAAATTATTTTTAATCCATTCATAAAATGATAACAAACAGATTNCAGCTATTGTTNTTGAAAAAATCCATACATTGGAAATAAACATTANTAAAAAAAATGAAGCNATAAGGAGTATTGATGTATATATTCTNTTAGACATACTAATAATTTAACCTTTTTCCAAATCTCCTACTAACTTTAGAAAAGTCATATAAGCATTTAATATAATCTTTTGAAGTAAAATCTGGCCAGTATTTTTTAATAAAGATAATTTCAGCATATGCGATTTGATATAACAAAAAATTGCTTATCCTTTTATCTCCACCAGTTCTTATTAATAGATCAATTTCATCTACTGGAACTGAAGAATTTTTCAAAACTGTTTTAACATTAATTTTGTTTAAATCAATTTCTTTTGCAATTACTTTTTGTGATACTTTTTTTATTACGTCAACAATATCTTGTTGCCCTCCATGACCGAGGGCAATATTTAAATTTAATTTATTTTTTTCTGTTTGTGTTTCATTTTCAGCATATTTAATTTTATCTAGAATTTTTTTTCCAAATTCATCGAGGTGACCAAAAAATTTTAAAGCAACTTTTTTTTCTTTAAGTTCTTCAACCTGGTCATTTATTGCCTCTACTACTAGTTTCTTGATTGCATTAATTTCAGCTTTTGGCCTATTCCAGTTTTCAGAGCTAAATGCATATAAAGTTAAGGATTCAATCCCATGTTTTACAGAATCCTCAACAATATTTCTTACAATTTCAACGCCTTTTTTATGACCTTGACTTATTTTAAGTGAATTTTTAATGGCCCATCTTCCATTACCATCCATTATGATGCCAACATTTTTGGGATAATTTTTAATATTAGAATTAGCCATTTTGGCTCTCTAGATTTCTAGTAAATCTGATTCTTTATTTTTTAAATCTGTATCGACAATTGAAATAAATTTATCTGTTTCTTTTTGAATGAGGTCTTCCATTCTTTTAAGCTCATCTTCAGATATTTCTGATGACTGTTGTTGTTCTTTTGCTTTCTGATTTGCATCTCTTCTTATATTTCTAATTGATATTCTGGAATTTTCTGCTTCAGAGCGTGCCTGCTTAATGTAATCCTGTCTTGTTTCTTCAGTTAATGCTGGCATTGTAACCCTTATCAAGTCCCCACTTGTGCTAGGATTAATTCCAATATCTGAACTTAATATCGCCTTTTCAATTTCAGGTATCAGATTTTTATCCCATGGAGAAATAACTAAGGATCTTCCTTCCTCTACACTAATATTGGAAGTTTGGTTCAATGGAGTTTGATTTCCATAATAATCTATATAAATATCGTCGAGAATAGCTGGGTTAGCTCTTCCAGTTCTTATTTTATTAAAAGCATTTCTAAGAGATGAAATAGATTTATCCATTCTTGAAGTTACTTCGTTTAATAAATTTTCCATATTAAGATATTAATGTTCCAATTTTTTTTCCACATATTATTTCTTCTAATGCATTATGTCTTCCAACATTAAACACATTAATAGGTAACCCATGATCTCTCGCAAGAGTTAATGCTGTTGCATCCATGACTTTTAGATTCTTTGAGATTGCATCATCAAATGACAATGAATCAAAGAATTTTGCTTCTTTATTTATTTCAGGGTCAGAATCATAAACTCCATCGACTCTAGTAGCCTTTAGCATTAAATCAGATTGAGTCTCTATAGCCCTCAGGCATCCTGCTGTGTCGGTAGTAAAAAAAGGATTCCCAGTTCCAGCAGTAAATATAACCACAAATCCATCACTTAATAGTTGTATTGCTAATCTTCTATCATAATGTTCAACAATTCCAGACATTGAAATAGCTGACATTACTCTTGTTTTAATTCCTGCTCTTTCTAATGCATCTCTTAATGCAATACCATTCATTACTGTCGCAAGCATTCCCATATGATCGCCAGCAACTCTATCCATGCCTGCTTTATTAAGTTTCTCTCCCCTGAATAGATTACCACCTCCTATAACAATACCAATCTGTGCTCCTATCTTTTTACATGATTTTATAGAACTAGCCATGTTATCTAATATTTTTGGATCTATTCCATGTTCATCAGTTCCAGCAACAGATTCTCCGCTAAATTTAACGAGTATTCTTTTATGCGTTAATTCAGACATTGTTATTTAAGCTGTTCTGCGACCTCTTCTGCAAAATCTTTTTTTTCAACTTCGATTCCTTCTCCTACTTTCAATCTAGTAAATTTAACAATGCTAGTATTATTTTGTTCAATATAATCTTTGATTGTGATATCGGGATCTTTTACAAAATTTTGAGATAAAAGAGAGACTTCAGATAAAAATCTTTTCACTTTACCTTGAACCATTTTATCCATTATCTCTTGAGGCTTGCCGGATTCACTTGCTTGATTCTCGTATATTTTTTTTTCTCTAGCTAAAATATCTTTATCAATCTCTTCTGAGGAGAGGCATAAAGGATTAAATGCGGATACATGCATAGCAATGTCCTTTGCAATTTGATTATCACCATTTTTTATAACAACAATTGAGCCTAATTTTGAATCAGAATGAATGTATAAACCAACATTCATATTACTCTCATAATCTAAAGTCTCAACCCTTCTAAGTTGTATGTTCTCACCGATAGTCTGAATAAGAGTTTTTCTTTCATCTTCTAATGGAGATTCATTAAAGTCTGAGATGTCTTTAACATTATTTTTAGCAATAAAGTCTTCAACTTTACTACCAAATGATAAAAAATTAGAGTCTTTAGCAGCAAAATCTGTTTCAGAATTAAGTTCAACAATAGTTGCATATGTATCAGTAACTGTTGAAATTAATATTCCGTCAGCTGCAACTCTAGAAGATTTTTTTTCTGCTTTTAGTGCACTATTTGATCTCAATAAATCAAGTGCTTTTTGAACATCGCCATTGCATTCAACTAGGGCTCTTTTGCAATCCATCATAGCAACACCAGTAAGATCTCTTAATTCTTTAACTTGTGATGCTTTGATTTCCATTTTTATTTATCTTCCTGATTTTTATCAGCCACAGGAACATCTTGATTATCTTTATTAACATCTTCAATTGATNCTTGCGTCTCATTTTTAACTTCTTTATCTTTATCGGGTGAAAATTGTTCATCCTCTTTANNTTTAGTATCTTCAATTGAGTCTTTTTTTACAGTTTGTATAACTGGAGAATCTGATTTTGGTGAAAAGCCCTTTGATGNCTCAATTCCTCTACTACAAGCATCTGCAATAACTTTAGTTATTAATCTAATAGACCTAATTGCATCATCGTTNCCAGGTATTACCGTATCAATTTTTTCAGGATTTGAATTAGTGTCNACAAGCGCAATAATTGGTATGCCCATTTTTTGTGCCTCCAAAACAGCTATTTTTTCATATTTAACATCTATCACAAAAATTGCATCTGGCAATCCTTTCATATCCTTGATTCCTCCGACACTGGCAGATAATTTTGTGTATTCTTTTTGTATTTCTACAGCTTCTTTCTTAATTAATTTTTCAATTCTTCCCGATGAGATCATTTCTTCAATATCAACAAGTCTTCGTATTGATCCCCTAATCGTTTTCCAATTTGTCAGCGTTCCACCTAACCATCTTTTATCAACNTAAGGCAATCCAATATTGCTAGCTTCCTCTCTTATAGTCTTACTTGCAGATCTTTTAGTTCCAACAAATAAAATTTTATTACCCTTTGAGCATATGTCTTCAACTTTAGATGCTGCTGCACTAAGATGCTCTTGTGTTAATTCTAAATTTANAATGCTAATTTTTTTTCGTGTGTCAAAAATGAATTCATCCATTTTTGGATTCCAAAATCTTTGTTGATGGCCAAAATGAACGCCAGCTTGAAGCAGGTCTTTTATNGAAACAATACTCAATTTAATACTCCTATGGGGTTATTCTCCGATTCANAATAAAGTCGACTTTTAAAAAGCACCCCAACTTTATAACAAATGAACCTTCGTGTTAAAAGTTTGAGTATTCTATAGAAAAATTGATGTTTTTTAAAGGAATATCTTAATTAATCATTTCTTCAAATTTATAAATTCTTGGTTCCAATTTATATATAATTTTTGCGCAATAAAGAGCGCCGTTAGCAAATATATTTCTTGAAAGTGCTTCATGAATGAAACAACATTGATTTTCGTCATTCTTAAATATGATTTTATGATGACCAAAAGCCTCTTTTTCACGGATCGAAGTAACTTTTATTTGAGTAATATTTTTTTTTAGATCAAGTTTTTCAATCAAATTTCTAATTTCAATAGCAGTGCCAGATGGTTTATCTACTTTGTTTATGTGATGTATTTCTTCAATTAAGCAATTATATTTTTCATCGTTGATTTTGAGAAAATTTGTAATAGCTTTTTTTAATTGATAGATACCCATACTCATGTTTGCTGCCAATAATATTGGTATTNTGTTTGAGGCTTTTTCAATTAAATCTGAAATTTCAGTTGATAGCCCAGTTGTTCCGATGATTAAAGCTTTTTTATTTAATACGCATTCTTGAATAATTTTTANAGTCGAGCTTGGATGTGAAAAATCAATAACGACGTCAGCTGATACTAAATCATTTTTTAATAAGCAGTATTCGTCATTTTTTTTTATAAGGCTAGTTAGAGATGTCCCCATTTTTCCNGACAACCCATTGATATATANTTTTAACATTAATCTTTTAACTTTGAAATGGCTTTTAAAAAAGTNTCTGTTCCAGGATAATTTTTTGATAGATTTAATGCTCCACTTAACTCGTTTAAAAGTTTTGCTTGTTTTTTATCTAAGTTTGATGGNGTTTCAACAANCACCCTACACAAAATATCTCCTCGTCTTCTATCTCTTACAATTGAAGCTCCTTTTCCTTTAATCCTAAATATTTTTCCAGTTTGTGTATTAGCTGGTATTTTCAGGGAAATTGTTTTTTCAAGAGTAGGTATTTTAATTGAACCACCAATAACAGAAACATCGAATGGAATTGGTGCCTCAATATATAAATTTCTACCATCTCTTTCGAAAATTGGATCCTCTTTGACTCTTATTGCAACATATAAATCTCCAGATTGACCTCCCTTCATCCATTCTCCCTCACCAGACAGCCTAACCTTGTCTCCGTTATCAACACCGGCAGGTATATTTACAGATAGGGTTTTGTTTTCTTTGATTGCACCAATCCCACCACATGTTCTACATTTATCTTTAATTATTTGTCCGGTGCCAGAACAAACTGAGCAAGTTTGTTGAACAGAAAAGAATCCCTGTTGCATTCTTACTTGACCTGTTCCATTGCAATTAGGGCATGTAATAGGACTTGAACCTTTTGCAGCTCCACTTCCATTACAATCATGACATTCTCTTTGGGAAGGAAATTTAATTTTCCTTTGAACTCCTAAAACTGCATCTTTTAGACTTAAATCAAGATTATATTGAAGATCTGAGCCTCTTGTTTGTCTTCTAGATTGGGATCTAGTCCCAAACACATCACCAAAGATATCTCCAAAAATATCATTGATATTTACTTCATTATAGTTAGTTCCTCCGCTTGCGCCCATGCCCTCAACTCCAGAATGGCCAAATTGATCATAAGCTGACTTTTTTTGAGGATCGGATAATACATCATATGCCTCAGCAGCATCTTTAAACTTTTGAGCAGCATCAGGATTATCAGGATTTCTATCAGGATGATATTTCATAGCTTTCTTCTTGAAAGCTTTCTTTAGTTCAGTTGCAGAAGAGTCTCGAGAGACTTCTAAAGTTTCATAATAGTCTCTCTTCGACATAATTAAAATCTACTTTTCTTCTTCTTTTACTTCTTCTTCTTTTACTTCTTCAAATTCAGCATCTACAGTATTTTCTGATGTCTCTTCAGAATCGGAATCTGTTTCTGCTTGTCCCTCAGGATTTTCTTGAGCATAAAGCTTTTGTGTCAAAGGAGTTAAAACATCATTTAGATTTTTTGTAGATGCTTCGATGGATTCAATGTTATCAGCAGATATAGCTTCCTCTAGAGCTTTCAAAGCTTCTTCAACTTGCTCTTTTTCTTTTTCATCAAGCTTATCTTCAGATTCACTAATAGTCTTTCTTGTTGCATGAACTAACATGTCAGCATTGTTTTTAGTTTTCACAAGCTCTTCAAACTTTTTATCATCTTCAGCATTTGCTTCAGCATCTTTAACCATTTTATCAATATCCTCGTCTGATAAACCGCTTGAAGCTTTTATGACAATAGATTGTTCTTTGCCCGTATTCTTATCTTTTGCAGATACATTTAATATTCCGTTAGCGTCTAAATCAAAAGAAACTTCAATTTGAGGAACACCTCTTGAGGCCGCAGGAATATCTGTAAGGTTAAATTGGCCTAATGATTTATTCTGTGCTGCCTGAGTTCTTTCACCTTGTATTACATGAACAGTAACTGCAGTTTGGTTATCCTCAGCTGTAGAAAACGTCTGAGATTTTTGTGTTGGAATTGTAGTATTTTTTTCTATTAAAGGAGTTGCAACTCCACCTAAGGTTTCAATACCAAGGGTTAGTGGCGTTACATCTAATAACAATACATCTGTTGTATCACCAGAAAGAACAGAACCTTGAATTGCAGCACCAACCGCAACTGCTTCATCAGGATTAAGATCTTTCCTTGGTTCTTTGCCAAAAAATTCTGAAACTTTCTTCTGAACTAATGGCATTCTAGTTTGACCACCTACAAGTAATATTTCATTGATATCGCTTTTATTAATTTTTGCATCTTTTAAAGCAAGTTTTAATGGCTCAAGACTTTTGTCAACTAAATCTTCTACTAAAGATTCTAGCTTCGCTCTCGTGATTTTGTGAACAAAATGTTTAGGTCCTGAACTGTCAGCAGTTATGTATGGCAAATTAACCTCTGTTTGTTCAGAAGATGAGAGTTCAATTTTAGCTTTTTCAGCAGCCTCTTTTAGTCTTTGAAGTGCAAGAGGATCACTTTTCAAATCAAAGCCTGATTCATCCTTAAATTTATCAACAAAATAATCTATTAATCTTAAATCGAAATCTTCTCCACCTAAAAATGTGTCACCATTAGTTGATAAAACTTCAAACTGGTGCTCTCCATCAACATCGGATATTTCAATAATGGAAATATCAAATGTGCCCCCACCAAGATCATAAACTGCAACTGTCGAGTCTCCTTTACCTTTATCAAGACCATATGCTAAAGCGGCAGCGGTAGGTTCGTTAATAATTCTTTTAACATCTAGTCCTGCAATCTTTCCTGCATCTTTTGTAGCCTGTCTTTGCGAATCATTAAAATATGCTGGTACTGTTATTACTGCTTCTTTTACCTCATGTCCTAAGTAGTCTTCCGCGGTTTTCTTCATTTTCTTAAGGACTTCGGCAGCAACCTGAGGAGGTGCCAATTGTTTTTTTGATGCTTCAACCCATGCATCTCCATTATCAGCTTTAACAATCTTATAAGGAACCATATCAGCATCTTTACTCACGACTTCGTCATCGAAAGTTCTTCCAATTAATCTCTTTATGGCATAAAGAGTATTTTCTGGGTTTGTTACAGCTTGTCTTTTTGCTGGAAGTCCAACAAGCACTTCCTCATTATCTGTGTATGCTATTACGGATGGTGTAGTTCTTCCTCCTTCAGCATTTTCGATAACTTTTTGTTGTTGTCCTTCAACGACAGCTACACAGCTATTAGTTGTTCCTAAATCAATTCCTATAATTTTTGACATATTATTTTATTCCTCTAATTTTTAATAACGGTAACTCTGGCAGGTCTAATGACTCTTGCATGAAGTTCCCAACCCCTTTGGAAAATATTTCCAATAAAACCATCTTTTTTGCCATCATCTTTCTCCATAGATACTGCTTCATGTTTTTCAGGATTAAATTCCTCATCAACAGGGTAAATAGGTATCATTCCAAATTTATCAAGAGTTGACTCAAAAGATTTTAAAGTCAGTTCGATTCCTTGTTTATCTTCTTCACTTGAATTTTCAGACATATTATTAAGAGCGCTCTCTAAGTTATCAATAATTGGTAAAAGCTCAGTAAGAAGTCTCTCAGTGCCGTATTTATGTGCTTTTTCTACTTCGCTAAGTGTTCTTTTGTATGCATTATCCAAATCAGCATTTGCTCTAAGTAAAAGATTCTCGAGTTCTTCCCTTTTATCAAAAAGCTCTTCGTAGGTTGGATTACCAATATTCGATTCTTGTTCGCCTATTTCATTTGTATTATCTTCATCAACTGTTTGTTTTTCTGACGAGTCAGATGATTGATTAGGCTCATGAATGCCGTCTTCAGTTTTATCTTTTTCTATATTCATTTATATCCCTATAACCCATATATTGGGATATAAATGATGAGTTCAAGTATTTAAATGGTAATTATTAATCTAATTTTTTTACATGAAGGACTAGGTTGTGATCCACAAGTTGATATCCTGATTTTTCTGCAATTTCACACAGCCTATTAACTAATTCCTTGTCCTGAAATTCCAAAACTTTGCCAGTCTCCACATCAACCATATGTTCATGATTCTCTTCAATAACCTCATAAACTGCATGACTTCCTTCAAAGTGATGTTTTTTTACCATTCCTGCAGATTCAAATTGTGTAAGTACTCTATAAACAGAGGCAAGACCTATATTTTCTCCCTTTATTAATAATTCTTTATAAATATCTTCTGCACTAAAGTGAGCTTCTTCTTGAATAGCGGTTGATTCAAGAACTTCCATTATTTTTATTCTTGGTAACGTTGCTTTTAAACCAGCTTTTTTTAATTCTTTGTTTTGATTGTTCATGTTCAATAAGTATATTACAGTTTATAAGATTTAAAGTTAGAATTAACCAGTAATTATATCTAGTTTAAAGTATAGTAAAGTTTTAAAATGAAAAGTATAAAAAAAATAAATTTTGTAAAAATAATTTTTTCTTGTTTTTTCTTG
This sequence comes from Gammaproteobacteria bacterium TMED225, assembly GCA_002169625.2. Classification (GTDB taxonomy): domain Bacteria; phylum Pseudomonadota; class Gammaproteobacteria; order Magnimaribacterales; family D2472; genus SAR86A. The sequence continues at coordinate 3,217 of NHJW02000040.1, read as the reverse complement.
CTTACATTTTTTTCTTGTACTTCAATAACTCCCTATAAGGTTCCTATTCTTCAAGGTAATATTTTTGAAGAGGATGATATCGAAAAGTTAGTCGTTGGCCTCACAAAAGATCAAGTGAACTTTATATTTGGAACGGCATTAATTCAAGATCCATTTCATTCAAGCAGATGGGATTATTATTATTCTATTCAGGTTGGAAATAATCTTTTAGAACAAAAAAAATTATCTATTTCTTTTAACGAATTTGATCAGGTAGATAGTTGGATTATTGAGAATCTTTCTGACTAATTATTTTTAGAAATTCTTTTAACAAATGCATCTATAACTTTTTCACAAAATCTATCTATTAGTTTTTTAGGTAATAAATTATTTAACAATAATGGGAGTTCAAATTCTGCTTCAAATTTAATCAAAGTCTCTGAATCTTTTATTCTAGAAATATTCCATTCACCAATAAAAAAATTAAATGGTCCTTCAACTTGTTCTATTTTTATAGTATTTTCAGTTAAAGTATTCTTTGATTTTATTGAATAATTTCTCAAGAGAAAACTAAACTCCAATTCACCAATTTCAAATTCATCTTGTTTTTCTAAGAGTTCTGATCGAGAACAACCAGGTATATATGACGAATAGTTCTCAAAGTTTGCGATGAGTTCATAAACTTTTGAAAAATCTTCGTCTATAGATTTTAGAAAATTAAAACTTCGTGGCACTTTAAAATATCTGTGAAATAAATATTGAAGCAACACTAATTGGAGCTACAAATTTTATAAAAAATCGCCAAAGTTTATAGATAATTTGATTCACATATCCTATTTCAGTTGTTATTAATTCTTTTTTCATAAACCAACCAACAAAAATTGCAATCAGCATACCACCGAGAGGAAGTAATATTTGATTTGCAATAAAATCCATCGAATCTAAAAAATTTCTACCAGGCGTAAGATTGAAATCAGATAACAAGTTAAAACTTAGAGCTGTCCCGATTCCAAGACTCCATGCAAAAAAAGATATTGCAAAAGCTGAATATTTTCTTGATAAGAATCCTTCTTCTGACAAGTATGCAACACCCGGTTCAAGCAATGAAATTGATGAACTCAAAGCTGCAACAGAAAGTAATATAAAGAACAAGGAGCCAATAATTTGGCCAAATTGCATTTGATTAAAAGCTGACAGCATTGATACAAAAACTAGTCCTGGCCCACTATTTGGCTCCAAATTAAATACAAAAATTATTGGAAATATTGCTAAGCCTGCCAGCATGGCTACTAGTGTGTCTAAGGATGCCACAGTAAAAGATGTTGATACCACCTTTTGATCTTTTGGCATGTATGCTCCATAAGCCATTATTGAACCCATTCCAAGGCTCAAACTAAAAAAAGCTTGTCCCATTGCACTTAAGAATGTTTCAGCTGTAACATTTGAAAAATCTGGAGCAAATAAAAACTCTAATGTTTTAATAAAAGCGCCATTAAACATGGCATAGATCACCATAAAAATTAGAAGAAAACCAAGCATTGGCATTAAAATTTTTACCATTCTCCCAATACCATTTTTTACTCCTGCAGAAACTATCAGGAAAGTTAATAGCATAAAAACTGTATGCCAAAATAAAAGATTAAATGGTGATGCAATAACGTTTCCAAATTGCTCTGAAGAACTTAGAACTGCAGAAGGAAATGCAGCAATGAATATATAATTTAAACAAATACCGGCAATGACGCTATAGAAGGAAAGAATGAGAACTCCAGCTGTTATTCCACTCCAACCAACAAATCTCCAAAGTGAGGAAGTGTTTGAATCCAGTGCAGTTCTTTTCATTGCATTAATTGGACTGTTTCCAGCTCTTCTTCCAATAATAATCTCACTAATCATGATTGGGACGCCAATAATTACGATACATAATAAGTAAATTAATACAAAAGCTCCTCCTCCGTTAGTTCCTGCCTTGTATGGAAATCCCCAAATATTCCCTAAACCAACAGCTGAACCTGTTGCAGCAAGAATGAAAGTCCATTTTCCAATCCATGCACCTTGAGATTTAAGTTTTTTTTTCATAATTTTATATGTAAGGATAGCTATATGGATTAATCCAATAACCTAGTGATATTAAAAAAGATATACATACTAGTAAAGTTAAAATTTTTCTAAACTTTTGATACTCGATGTCTTTTTTTAGAAAATCTTCTGTAGATTTCTCAAAAATGTAAAATAAATAAAAACTAATAATGGATATTATCAAAGAGGTTAAAATCATTTTTAAAAATGTAAGCAATAAAATTAAACATCCTAATAAACTAAATCCAATACCGATAGATAGATTTAACTTTTGATTTTTTTGATCATCTCTCCAACCCCATGCAAATCCACCTAAAAAAGTAATGATTATAGATCCGTAGGCTAATTGAAAAATAATAAAACTTTTACTAATTTCTCCACCTACTATCCATGGCAACAATGAAAAAAAAGCAAAAGGAAGAAACCCTACATATCCGTATGTCGATTTTATGTCAGTTATGTTCAATTTATTTCTTATAAAAATATTGCACTTAGTTTTTCAAAATACATAATAAAGTATGTCAAAAGAAAAACCGCAACTAATTGTAAAGAATAAAACGGCATCAAGGAACTATATACTTGGAGATATCTTTCAAGCAGGCATTGTATTAGAGGGATGGGAAGTTAAATCTCTTAGAAATGGAAAAATAGATGTTAAAAATAGCTATGTAACTTTTAAAAGGAATGAGGCTTGGTTAATAGGTATTAAAATTGATCCTCCAGCATCACTAAGAGAATTTAATATCGATCCAACAAGAACTAGAAAACTTTTATTAAATAAAAGAGAAATTTATCAACTTCAAAAGCTCAAGAATGAAAAAAATCTAACAATTATAATGACTTCGATGTACTGGAAAGATAATCACATTAAGTGTGACATTGCTACTGGTAAAGGTAAGAAGATGCGTGACCAAAGACAAGATATCAAGAAAAGGGATTGGGAAAGAGACCAAGGTAGGATTTTAAAAAAAGCAAGAAATAACAGCCATCCAGCTAAAAATCTCAAGTAATTACTGTATAATTCATCTCCGATTTGGGGGCGAACAGGGTTCGACGTTTCTACTGGACTCCGAAGCGCATGCCAAGATTGTGGTAATTCTTGTAAAACATACTACAAAAAATTTAGTTGCAAATAACGACAACTACGCTTTAGCAGCTT
>NHJW02000007.1 GCA_002169625.2 Gammaproteobacteria bacterium TMED225 | reverse complement strand
AAAATAAACATCATCCCTAAATACATTGGATTTCTTGAGAATCTAAATACACCTGAAACAACCAAAGAAGATGCTTTTTCTATTTTAATTGGATTGATAGTAGTATTTTGATTTTTAAATGAACGCACTGCAGCCATAAGAATACATATGCCTAATATAAAAGATAAGAAACTCAATATATTTAAAATCTGAAAATTAAATTCAACAAAGTATGATTTAGAAAAGTAAATACATGATCCAAAAAATAATGTAACTAGTGGAGGCGGTATTTTATTATTCATATAACTAGCTAATTAATTTTGGAATTATTTCATACTGAGCAAGAATTCCCAAAATAATCATTAATAAGAAAGCAAATAAAATATTTAAATTGTTGTTTTGAACCCATTCAAATAAATTCTCCAAAACTTCTCTTATCCATTTATCAACTTTACCCATCAATGAAACACCTTTTCTTGTCCATTTATCAGTCACATCAATGACTGGAATTAAAAAAGCTAGAATGATCAGCCAAACAATCCCATTTAAGATCATATCAATTATCCATCCAATCAATATCCAATTAATTTCCATATATTTTATAAGAGTAAAAGAAAATAAATTAAATTAAAAGTTTTTAACTATTAACCTAATATTTAATGTAAGATGCTTTTTTAACAAGGATATTTAATGAATATATATGTAGGTAACATATCTTGGGGATTAACAGACCAAGATTTAGAAAATATTTTTGCTGAGCACGGCACAGTGACCTCCGCAAAAATTATCACAGACAGAGCAACTGGTCGATCAAGAGGCTTTGGTTTTGTAGAAATGAGTGATGGCGGCGAAGCTGCTATTGAGGCATTGCATGAAACTGAGGTTGACGGAAGAAGTCTAGTTGTGAACGAATCAAGACCAAGAGATAAAAGCTAGTTTAAACTTTCTAAAGCTTCAACCATTTTTTGCTGAACCTTTTGCACAGCCTTAAGTGGTCGAACCATTACCTTAAAGTTTACTATTTTTCCATCTTCGTCCCATTCGATCATATCAACTCCATTGACTGATATNTCATCGATGAAGGTTTCAAATTCTAATATGGAATGCATTCCGTTGTGGATTTCATTTGTGTATTGAAATTTTTCAAGATTAAAAGATTTACCTGCGGCACTCAGATACATCTTGGTAATTTCTTTACCATTCATAGCTTTAAAAACTACTGGTGAGAAAAAGACGACGTCTTGAGATAAGATATTATCTAAATCATCAAGTTCATAATTTTTCATAACTTTATGCCANCTACTTATAAAATCTTTTGCTTCNGCCATAAATNTTCCTATATTAAAATAAAAGTATCGAAATGTTTTTAATATAGTAGTATCTTATTCTTATAGGAGATATTTATGAAGAGATTTTTATTACTTACAATTCTTATGCCCACATTTATATTTGGAATGCATCATGAAAAAAATCCAATAATCTTTTACTTAGATTTAAGTGTAGCAGAGGGAAAATCTGAAGGCTTAGATGAATTTGTGGATTATTTAGTTAATACNGTTAATGAAACAGAACCAAAAACAATGTATTACAAATACTGGATTTCAGAGGATAGAAAAAAGGTTTCATTAATGGAGATGTATTATTCAAATGATGATGCTATTTACCATATGAATGCATTTGCTGATGCNCCTCATCGAGATAAATTTTTAGAAACTTTTATTGTTGATAGTTTTCAGGTAATGGGAGATACAAATAATGATTTAAGAAAAGCTATGGAGGCTTATACCACTGACCATAGAAAATTAATGAATGGATTTAAAAGAAAAAAATAATTNAAAATGATTATTGGCGTACCTACAGAAGTAAAAAACAATGAAAGCCGAGTTGGTCTTACACCTGAATCTGTNAAACATCTCACNAATATTGGAAATGAGATTCTTATTCAAAAAAATGCTGGAAGAAATATAGGTTTTTTTGATGNCGAATATAAAAAGGCTGGGGCGAAAATTTTAGATTTAGCTGAGGATGTTTATGCATCTTCAGAAATGATTGTTAAAGTCAAAGAACCTATTCCAGAAGAGTATAAGTTCCTCAGAGATGATCAAACACTATTTGCATACCTTCACTTAGCTGGAGATCAAGAAAATGCTAAACAATTAATTGATACTGGTATTACTGGTATAGCATATGAAACTGTCACAGCCTCTGATGGATCAATGCCTCTCTTGGCGCCAATGAGTACAATTGCAGGTCAGTTAGCTTTTGTGGTTGGCTCATATCACTTGCTNAAACACAACAAAGGCAAAGGAGTAATGATAGGAAAAATGGAAGACATNGACCCTAGAGTTGTAACTGTAATTGGAGCTGGTGTTGCAGGAACTCAGTCTATTCTTAAAGCCCAGGATAATAGGGCNCATGTAAAAGTTGTAGATTCATCTCAAGAAAAATTAGACGAACTAAAATCTAAATATGATTCAAACAATATTGAATATATTTTATCCACAAAAGACTCTATTCAATCTTCAATCAATGAATCAGATTTGGTTATTGGAAGTGTATATGNAGTTGGCAAGGAGGCACCAAAGGTGATTACAAAAGATATGTTAACTTCGATGACACCNGGAACTGTGATGGTAGATGTATCTATTGATCAAGGAGGGTGCTTTGAATCTAGNAAACCAACAACTCATGACAATCCTACTTTCCTTGAAAATGATATTGTGCATTATTGTGTAACTAATATGCCTGGAGCAGTTCCTTTAACTGCAACAGAAGCACTTAATAAAGTTTCACTTTCATACGTTGAGTATCTGGCCAGTAAAGGAATAAAAGAAGCTCTGGAGTCTGATGAACATCTTAAAAATGGCTTAAATATTATGGATGGCATGGTTGTTCATCCAAGTGTAAAAGAAGCACTTTTATAAAAAATTAAACTTTATGATTTATAAAAAAGCAAATTTTATTTTAATTCTATTTTTTTCAATCGTTATTAGCGCAAAAGATATTAAAAATTCTCTTATCGAATCTTATCCAAATCACTCTAATTCAAATTTAGTTAATATTGTTATAAAGGATAATATTGATATAGAAAATAGAGTAACTTCAGCAGGCTCCATAGCNCTTAAAGATAATATAGCTTCACAAAATGCTTTTGTTATAAAAAAACTTTTAAGTGCAAACTATCATATTTACGGTAAAGCAAATTTGTCAGAATGGGCAAATTTTAGATCAGAAGACTCAGTTAGTGGATGGTCAAGCTATGGAGGTCAAACACTACATTTTAAAGATGATAACTTTAATCCCTGCGGCTCTAGTTCGGGATCTGCAGTTGCAGTTGCAACAGGGATAGTAGAGATTTCAATTGGAACAGAAACTAATGGATCAATAACCTGTCCATCCTCAGTCAACGGTATTGTTGGCATGAAACCAACGGTTGGTTTAGTAAGCAGATCGGGAATAATTCCAATTGCCTCATCCCAAGANACAGCNGGCCCAATGGGAAATTCTGTTGAAATTGTCGCAAAAACTTTAGAGGCAATCTCAGGAACTGATCCAGAAGATCCTGCAACTTTTCTTATACCTCCACAGTTTGAATATAATTTTTCTGATGCTATAAAAAATGAGACTCTTGAAGGCAAACGCTTTGGATTACTAAACATAGAAAATACAAATCCAATAATTGTTAGTTTACATGATGAGATTAGAAGAATAATTGAATCACTTGGGGGAGAGGTCGTTGAAATTGTTGATAATAGAGTTTATCCAGATGAAGAAGAATATTATATTTTATTATATGAATTTAAAGTTGGCTTAGAAGAATATTTAGAAAAATCAATTTCATCAAATAAAACATTAGAAGAAATCATAAAATTTAACGAAGCTAATAAAGAACTTACAATGCCTTATTTCGGCCAAGATATTTTTTATCAGTCATTAGAAAGCACAAATTATTTAAGGTATCTATGGTCTAAGAGNGCAATTAAAAATTCTTACAAAAAAACTTTATCACTTATGAAAAAATTTGAACTAGATGCTTTCATAGGTATTACACGAGGTCCGGCATGGAAAATCAATTATCAGGATGGTGATTGGGGTGCTATGCAAGAGACTATTCTAATAAGCAGTGGTGGATATGCAGCACATAATGGAATGCCACATATTACTATCCCATATTTTGAAATTAATAATATGCCGGTCGGAATATCAATTATTGGAAGACGTTGGGACGATAAATTGATTATTGAATATGCATCAGCAATTGAAAAATCAAGATATAATTAAAATACNCTTTTAAAGGGAATAATTATGGAAAAAGTTTTAGTTACTGGAGCTACAGGATATATAGGCCTTCATTGTATTCAACAATTATTAGATCAAGGATATGCTGTAAATGGTTCAATAAGATCTCCTGAAAGAAGTAACGAAGTCTTTGATGCTCTAAAGGCACATGATACTTCCACAGAGAATCTTAATTTATTTATTGTTGATCTAACTAGTGATGATGGCTGGAATGAAGCTATGGAGGGATGTGATTACCTTCTTCATGTTGCGTCTCCTCTTGCACTCGAAAATCATACTGAGGAATATTTTGTAAAACCAGCTGTTGAAGGTGTTGAACGAGCTATGAAATTTGCAAAGCAAAATAATGTTAAAAAAGTTGTTTTAACGTCTTCAGTTGCTGCAATTTTTGAAACAGGAAAAGAAAAAACATTTTATGATGAGTCTGATTGGTCCAATCCNGATAGCCCTGTTATACAAAATTATGCTAAAAGCAAAACTCTTGCTGAAAAAGCNGCATGGAATTATGTGGAAAAAGAGGATAATCCATTTGAATTAGCTGTTATAAATCCTGCATTAGTTATCGGTCCTTCACTTTCAGGTGATCTAGGAGTTTCTAACAAAGCAATTGAAATGGTGGTGACTGGTAAGATGCCAGTTGCAATTCCAATCCAATTTGGTTTTGTAGATGTAAGAGATGTAGCATCGGCACATATTCTTGCAATGAAGAACGATTCAAGTAATGGTGAAAGGTTTGCTCTAGCAGAAAAAGATTTGTGGTACAAAGATATTGCTAAGCTTCTCAGAGAAAATGGATTTGATAAAGCACCTACATTTGCTGTTCCGGTTTGGTTGGCAAAAGTAATGGCGAATTTTAATAAACAATTAAAAGTTACATCTCCTTTTCTAGGTCGAGTTAGAAGTGTTACTAAAACAACAAAAGCAAAAGATATTCTTGGTTGGAATCCAAGAACGTCTGAAGAATCTATATTAGAGATTGCAAATCAAATAAAAGAGATGGGATTAATTAAATAATGCCAGGTATGATTGCTTTCCTTTCTTTTGGATAGTCTTTAAATTTTTCTTTATACCATTTGTGATGACCAATCGCCCTTGGAAATAAATTAGCAATTACCCAAATTAAAAACACTACCCCCGAAATACTAAATGTAAGGATTGCCCATCCAATCCACTCAATAATTTCTCCAAAGTAATTTGGTGCGGAAAGATATTTATACATAAAGGAATTTGGAATGTGATATCCAGGACCATTTTGTTTCTTTAAATCATTAATTATGTAGTCTGATTTGATATTTATAATCATACCTAAAATAAATATAGTTAATCCAAATATAAAAATTGGACTAGATAACCAGTTTTCTTGATATTGTGTAAAATAAAATATACCAAAGGCTTGAATACTTACATTGATTAAATTAAAGATAAATGCCGATATTGCAATTGATACAGGCATTTTTGGATTAGTCATTTCAATAACAAAAGGGTATATAAAAGTTCTATGAACATAGTGTGTTAACCATATAAGTAAGAATACTATATGCATAATTTCAAGTTGTTCTCTAACAATAAGCGCATAAATAATCATTAAAATCACGCAAGGTGATTCCATAACTACCCATCCCAATCTAGCTGGAATTGAAAACCCCCAGCCATCTTTGATATGCCTTCCATATGGAGCATTTTCATAAAATAAATAAAAAAAAGTTCCAATTCCAATTGAAACCCAAATTATTAAAAAAATATTAAAAAAATTCATTAAACAATTTTAAAATCAACATTTACAGATTTGTCTCTAGATCATAAACTAATTGAAGTAATTTTTGGGGAATTTTAAATTGAAGAAATATGATTTTATAATTTTAGGAGCAGGTTCAGCTGGATGTGTTCTAGCAAATAGACTTAGTTCAAATCCAAATAATAAAGTTTGCTTAATTGAGGCCGGTTCAAAAGATAATGATCCAAGAATACATGTGCCAATTGGATTTGCATTTTTAGGAAACAAAACAAAATTCAGCTGGAATTACGATACAGTTCCTCAAAAAGAATTTGAGAAAGTTACGATAGCAGAACCAAAAACAGCTGTTGTAGATTCTACGGGTGGAGTTCATGAAGTAGAAACTGAAAGTTTTGAGCATAGAAAGGGTTTTCAACCTAGAGGAAAAACTCTTGGTGGTTCAAGTTCGATAAATGCAATGCTTTATGTAAGAGGTCATAAATGGGACTACGATCATTGGTCAGAATTAGGAAATAAAGGATGGTCCTATAAAGAAGTGCTTCCATATTTTAAGAAAGCAGAACATAACGAAATGTTTGACGATCAGTTTCATGGACAAGATGGTCCCTTAAATGTTTCAAAAATAAGACATGAAAATAATCCCACAAAAGATTTTGTTAAAACTGGATCAAAATTGTTCGGATATAACGAAGATTTTAATGGAGCCATTCAAGAGGGCATCGGCTTTTATCAAACCACACAAAAAAACGGTAAAAGATGTAGCGCAGCTAAGGCTTATTTAGTCCCAATATTAGATAGAGAAAATTTAGATATCATGACTGACACTAATGTTAATAAAATAATTATTGAAAATAAAAAAGCAATCGGAGTTGAGTGTATTAATGAGACAGGAGATTACTTTTCAATTTTTTGCGAGAAAGAAATATTGTTATGTTCAGGAGCTTTTGGATCACCGCAAATATTATTAAGGTCTGGAATAGGGCCATCAAATGAAATTATCAAACATGGAATTACTCATCAGCATGAATTACCAGGTGTTGGTAAAAATTTGCAAGATCACATAGATTATTTATCAGTTCACAAACATAACTCGATTGAATTAATTGGCTTTTCTTTGAAATCTATCTTTTATAAATATCCAATTGAGATTCTAAAATATATTTTCAAAAAAGTTGGTATTTTTACTTCAACAATTGCTGAGGCAGGTGGATTTATCAAATCAAGAGATGGTATAGATATTCCTGATATTCAATTACATTTTGCACCAGCCATGGTTATTGATCATGGAAGAACATCAGCTTGGGGTCATGGATTAAGTTGTCATGTTTGTCTTTTAAGGCCTAAATCTAGAGGCGAAGTTACTTTAAAGTCATCAGATCCATATGAAGATCCAAATATAGATCCAAAATTTTTATCACATCCGGATGACGTAAGAGATATGGTTGAAGGATATAAAAAAATGATGTCGATACTAAATAAAGAACCTGTTTCTAAATATACTGGTAGCCATGTAAAAAGACCAATAGATATTAATGACGATAAAGATATTGAACAAGCTATTAGAGAAGAAGCAGATACTGTTTACCATCCAGTCGGCACATGCAAAATGGGTTCTGATGAGATGGCAGTAGTAGATGAATCTTTAAAAGTTCATGGAATTTCTAGTTTACGAATTGCTGATGCCTCAATAATGCCAACTTTAATTGGAGGTAATACTAACGCGCCTACAATTATGATTGGTGAAAAAGCTGCAGACTTAATCATTAGTGATTGGTCATAATTTATAATGAAGAAACTAAGCCTATTATCAATATTTTTTATTTTTCAAATATATGCATCTGATTTCTTTATTATTGATGTTAGAACTCCTGAAGAATTTAGTAATGGTCATGTGGAGGAATCAATCAATTATGAATGGCAAGAGATAGCTTTAAAAATAAGAGATATAGATAAAAATGAAAAAATATATCTCTATTGCAGAAGTGGCAACAGATCTCAAAAAGCAACAAATATATTACTAGACCTTGGATACAAGGATGTAACAAATCTTGGAAGCTTGGATGAAGCGGCAGCTTTCCTAGATAAAAAGGTTACTAAATAAGTGAAAAACTTTTTTAGTTACTTTTCAAAGTTTAATCAAAAAAAAATTATATGTTTTGATGGAGGTGGAGTCAGAACAATTGCAGCTTTAGTTTTTTTAAAAAAGCTTGAGGCAGAAAGCGGAAAAAAAGTTGCAGACATCTTTGATATGTTTATTGGAACAAGTGCAGGTGCATTTAATGCTGCATGTTTTGCATTTGGAGGATTTTCTGCTGATAAGGTTAAAAAGTATTGGTCAAAGAGTTATTTAGATAAAATAATGAAAAGCTCTTTTTTTTGGGATAAAGCGTCTTTAATTCAAGCAAGGCCAAGATATGAAAGTGAAGGAAGAGCGGAATTACTTAACCAGATATTTAAATCTAATACTCTTAAAGAGTCCAATAAACCATTTTTGTGTTATGCATACGATATAGAAAAAAGAACTCATGTAGTTTTTGATACTGCAAATACTCCGAATACTTTATTTACAGACGCAATTGCAGCATCAAGTGCAGCACCAATGTATTTTCCAACTCATCAAATGAGAGATAAGTCTTGGATGATTGATGGAAGTATTGTTTCAAATAATCCAACATTAATAGGCTATAGCTACTCTAAAAAAATATTAGAGGCAAATAACATCAAGATATTGAGTTTAGGTTCTGGATTAAATAAAAAGAAAATCAAAGGAGATATCTCAACAAAATGGGGAGGAGTTGGATGGCTTAGGAATGATATTATAGGAATGCTTTTAGACTCAGAGATACATAATGAAATTTCTAATGATTTTTTTAGTGAAAATTATTTGAGAATTAATTCTTCTCTTGGAAAAATAAATAAATTTCTTGATGACGATTCTGAAGAGAATTTGGAAAGAATTCACCTTATGGGCATGGATTGGTGGACAAATTACGGTGAAAAAGCCTTAAAATTTATAGATTCATAAAAATTTCATGATTTTGAAGTCTTAAATAGATTTAATTTATATATATTTAACCTTGACATGATATCTCCAAAAANGTCTAATNAACCNTCAAATACAAAGATTANCTAGGGGGTTAGCGTGAANAAGTATTTATTATCATTAATTTTAATGGTTCCACTTTCTGTTTTTGTTGTTGCACAAGACTCAGAGTCAGAGGATGTTGAAGAAGTTGTTGTAACAGGTATCAAATCAAGTCTTAAAGATGCAATTGAGATAAAGAGAAATAATGTTGGTGTAGTTGATGCATTAACTGCTGAAGACTTAGGTAAATTTCCGGATGGTAATTTAGCAGAGGCTTTATCTAGACTTGTTGGAGTTAGTACTGATAGAAGCAACGACGAAGGAACAAAAGTATCTGTTCGTGGATTAGGCCCAGAGTTTAATTTAGTTACATTGAATGGAAGAACAATGCCTACTGTACCACCTCAATATGGTGGCGGAAGATCATTTAACTTTGGTGATATTTCTGGTCATGGTGTTGCAGCAGTTGAAGTCTATAAATCAGCAAATGCTGTCCTTCCATCTGGAGGTTTGGGCTCTACAATTAATATGGTTACTGCGAAACCTATTGGTGCTGACAAAGGCGGAGCAATGAGTTTCAGATTACAAGAACATACAAAAAATGTAAGTGGAGATAACTTTACCCCAGAATTAGATTTCATTTATATAACTAACGGAGAATTTGGCGGAAATTCATGGGGATTTGCAATATCTGGATCTCATCAAGAACGTCATAACAGAGAAGAGGGCACTAATGAAATTACTTGGTTACCAAGTGATGTAAGAGGCGGAACTGTTCCATCTACAGCATCAATTACTTCCTCAAACCAAAGAGCTGATGGTGTTTATTTTTATCCTGAATCTTTGGCGTATAAATATAAAGATAATCAAAGCGAAAGAGATAACCTCCAAACCACTTTCCAATATGATTGGGGAAGATTAGTGATGACATTGGATTATACAATCTCAAGCACTAGTTTTGATTTTACAGGTATTACTACTGGTTCATATTTTGCTGGTTGGAACACTACAGAAATGACAATCAATGAAAATGGCGCTGTTATGAGTGCAACTTCTGAAGCTTTTCCAGATGGCGAAAGTTGGCAAAATGATTTTGAATATGGAAATTCTCATAACAATAATAAATCAGTAGGCATAAATTTTGATCTTCAAGTTAATGATAATTTAAGTGTCATGCTTGATTATCATGATTCATTTGCAGGTTTTAAAGGAACTCCTGGTGGAACTGCAAACAATGTTTTAGCCTTTTCAAATGGTGCCTGGCAAGGATGGGACTGGTGGCCTGTTCAAGAAGCTTCTGGTTATTTGAGAGCTAGATCTTTTGATTTTGCATCAAGTAAAGTTGGTGCACTTACTTTTAACATGGATAAATTTTTCCAAGGTGCAGCTATAGATGTTGATCAATTTGATGGAAGTGATATGGGACCAAGACAAGCCTTTTTACATTATCAAGATAGGGATAGCAATCTTGATCAAATGCAACTAATTGGTAACTGGGATAATAATGATGGAATATTNATGGAAGGATTATCATCAATAGAATTTGGTGTATCTCAAATGGATACNTCTTTCAGTAACCAAAAATGGTTTAATCAATTAATCAATGGAAAAATAGCAGATGGTAATCCANTTATGATGACATATGCTTTTATGCCTGATGATGTATGGACTACTGTTAATGCTCCAAACTATCTAGGATCTGGTGTACCTTTTTACTATTTAGATATTTCAAAAGAAGATGCTCTTTATTGGTTTGGTGCAGCCGGATTTGTTGGTGATTTTAGTGGTGGAGATGGCAGTTGGTGGAATAATAGCAATTCACCATATTCATGGCCTAGCGAATGTTTAGCTAATGATGCCTTTGATGCTGATGGCAATCCAAATGGATTAGGAAGCAATGTTGGTTATGATGGAAATAGATCATCTACAAGAGGTGTTGTTGATGGATGTTTTGGTTCAAGAGACTCTAACGGAGTTATTTCAGAAGAACTAAATGCCATATTTGTAAATTTCAATTTTGAAACCGAAATGGACGGAATGCCAGTAAGAGCACAGATTGGATTGAGATATGAAGAAGAAGAAAGATCTTCATCAGCTAATACAACTGTTCCTACAAATACAGCATGGAGTTTAGGTGCTTTTGACTATGGTAATAAAGTTGGTGTTATTACAGAATCTACTCAATATACTGGAACTGGCGATTCGGATTACTTTTTACCTAATATTAATGTTTCTATAGATGTTGCTGAAGACAAAGTTGTAAGGACAGCAATAAGTAAAACGATAGCAAGACCAGATTTAGAACAACTAGATTCAACAGTTAGTGTTGGTGCTTTTGATCCAAGATATCCTTTAACAATATCTACTGGAAATCCAAATCTACAACCATATGAATCTGTAAATATAGACTTAGCTTATGAACATTACTATGCAGAAGGAAGCTATTTCGCTATTAACTATTTCAGAAAAGAAATTAAAGACTATCATGGAGCAGGATTAAATAGCGGGCCATTTAATGGGGTCCGGGATGTTACTGCAGGACCAAGAGGCGCTCTTATTGTTCCAGAAAACAGTGATGCAATGTGCCAATGGACAGCTTCTCAGGGTTATTGGGGATGTGGATGGACTAACGAATATGATTGGGCTTGGTTAGTAAATACTGGTTTCTCATTTGTNTGTGGAGATTCAACAGCATGTATACCTGACTCCAATACAGGCAATGCGATCTTTATTGGAGATGAAAATGATCCTTTCTATATTTTTAATCTTGCACAGCCTGTTAATAAATATGACGGCACTTTAGATGGCTTTGAAGTAGCCGTTCAACATCTTTTTGAAAACAACTTCGGCGTAATTGCTAATGCTACTTTTGTAGGTGGAGATACTGATGCAGATCCTTATTTACTTGGCGAACAATTTGCCTTGCCAGGTTTTGGAGATTCAGCTAACTTCTCAGTTTTTTATGAAGATGAGAAACTAAGAGCAAGAATTTCTTATAACCTTAAAGGTGAAACGTATGCAGGAATGGATCAATATAACCCATTATATGTTGTTGAAAGAGCACAGGTTGACTTCACTACAACATATACAGTTTCAGAAAATACACAAGTATTCTTTGAGGCAGTTAATATTACTGATTCTGAAGTAGAGCTTTATTCCAGATATGAAGAAATGACATTTTTATATCAAGATCATGGNCCTATCTATAAAGCAGGCTTTAGAGTAAGTTTCTAAGGTTAAATTAATCATTAAAGAGGGCATTTATGCCCTCTTTTTTTTATAGATAATAATATATACTTATTAGGTGNATCTCTTTCGAATTTTAGCTGTTTGTATTTTTATTACTTCTTGTGGAGGAGGTGGTGGTGGTGGAAGTCCTGCAGTTCCTTTTGCTCTTACTCTTGCATCAAATTCTTTCTCAACTGATGAAGATACATCATATAGTGGCTCTTTTGCCGCTTCTGCAAATGAAACGGTGACCCTTGAATATCTTTTAACAGAGACAACTTCGAATGGAAGTTTGTCCTTCTCAAATACTGCAAATATAGTTTACAATCCGAATCCAAATTTTTTTGGTCAGGATGAATTCACATATTCTGTAACAGCAGTTGAAAAAAATATAACANGAACAAGCACTGTGACAATTACAGTAGCTGCTGTAAATGATAGACCTGAAATTTTTATAACATCTAAAGCGAGCTTCAATAAAGATACTTTAGTATTTGAATCGAATCCAAGTTTTGATATTGCTTATTCAGATGTCGATAATGTTGAAGAAGATTTTATTTTTTCNGCATCAATTGATGGTAATGATATTCCNATAATTTTTACTTCAACCGGACAAGGATCTGGGACAATCGATCTAGATCTAACAAATATTCAAAGAGCAGGATTTTTGTCTTGCGAAATTAATATTTCAGATGGCGATTTAGCAAGCACTGATTCATTAAACACATGGTTTATCTCTAATAAACAAATTATAACTGTGTCTATGGATGATGATAAAAGTGATGGATTTGATTCTGGGTCATCTACTGACAAAGAATATTATGTTTATTATCTAGTAGGTGGAGGTTCTTCATTTGGCAGAACTGACTACTTGTTTGTTGCTGATTCGTTAAGCGAAGATCCATTAGATGGCTCGTCAAGTGATCTTGATAATTTTAGAGATGCCTTATTAAGCTCTATTAATGCATTGAATGATTCGGATGCTTCTGAATTTTTTACTGGTTACTTTGATATAGTTGTTGCTGAACCTGTAAATCCAGATGGAACATCTTTAGCGTCAATTGAAACAGGTTGTTATGATTGGGATGAAGAT
>NHJW02000006.1 GCA_002169625.2 Gammaproteobacteria bacterium TMED225 | reverse complement strand
AAATCCAGAACAAAACATAAAAGGAGGAGCAAAATACTTTGCTATGCTTCAAGAAAAAAACAAAATAGGTCCAACCGATCCTGACAAACTTTCAATTACTTTGGCTAGTTATAATTTAGGTCCTACAAACATTTTTAATATTGCAAATAGTATTGATAAAGAAATAGAAAATGTATCCTGGGTAGAAATTTCCGAACAATTAAAAACTATTAAAGGCTCTGAACTTAACTTAACAGATAAAGATAACTACACAAGAGGACAACAAGCAATTGATTATGTTGATAGAGTTAAAAATTACTACCAACTATTAAGCGCACATTCATGTATTGCACCTAGAGATCAATTAATTTTCTTTTAAGTGAGTTAATTTTATCTCTGCACACTGCAGCTTTCTCAAATTCCATTTTTTTTGCAAAGATAAACATTTCATCTTCTAATTTTTTAAGCGTATCAGTTAAATTATCAATAGTGTCATCTTGAATTTTAAAAGAAATAATTTTATCTATATCCTCCCTTTTCTTTTTGGTATTTCCCTTAATAACCCTTGCTCCCTCCATGATGTCTTTTACCTTTGTTGAGATAGATTTTGGCGATATATTATTTTTTTTATTATATTTTTCTTGAATATTTCTTCTTCTATCGGTCTCATCAATTGCTCGCTGCATCGATCCTGTGACTTTATCAGCGTATAAAATTGCTTTCCCTCTAAGATTTCTTGCAGCTCTTCCAATTGTTTGTATTAAAGTTGTGTCTGATCTTAGAAATCCCTCCTTGTCAGCGTCTAAAATAGCAACCAAACTTACCTCAGGAATATCAAGGCCTTCCCTTAAAAGATTTATTCCAACTAAAACATCAAATTTTCCAAGCCTTAAATCTCTAATAATTTCTACTCGTTCCACAGTATCAATATCTGAATGCATATATCTTGCAGAAATATTATTTTCATTTAGGTAATCAGTTAAATCTTCAGCCATTCTCTTAGTTAATGTTGTGATTAAAACCCTTTCTTTCATCCCAACTCTTTCATTACATTCGCCTATTACATCATCGATCTGAGTTGAGGCTGGTCTTATTTCAACATCTGGGTCTGTGAGTCCTGTTGGTCTAATAATAAGTTCAACAAGATTATCTTGATGTTCTTTTTCATATTTACTTGGAGTAGCAGAAACATAGATTCTTTGTGGGGCCATCATCTCCCACTCTTCGAATTTTAATGGCCTATTATCCAGAGCCGAAGGTAATCTAAATCCATATTCAACAAGGGTTTCTTTGCGCGATCTATCCCCTTTATACATGGCTCCAATCTGAGGAACTGATACATGAGATTCATCTATAAATACTACTGCATCTTTTGGAATGTAATCAAATAAACAAGGAGGAGATTCTCCTGGATTTCTTCCACTGAGATACCTCGAATAGTTTTCAATACCTTGACAGTATCCAAGCTCTCTCATCATTTCTATATCATAAGTTGTCCTTTCCTGAAGACGTTGAGCTTCAACAAGCTTGTTATTATCTTTTAAGAATTCTAAACGAGATTTAAGTTCATCTTTAATATCAGGAATACAATTAGTGACTGTTTCTTTTGGTGTTACATAATGTGTTTTAGGAAAAATTGTTGCTCTTGGTATCTCATTTATCACAACACCTGTTAAGGGATCAAACCAAGATAGTCGTTCTATTTCATCTCCAAAAAATTCAATTCTTAAGGCTTCTTTGTCTGAGTCAGCAGGATATACATCCACAGTGTCACCCCTTACTCTAAAAGTAGCTCTTCTAAAATCTAAATCATTTCGAGTATATTGAAGTGCTGATAATCTTAAAACTAAATCACGCTGAGAAATAACATCTCCTCTATCTAAGTGAACAACCATTTTTAAATAAGACTCTGGAGCACCAAGACCATAAATTGAGGAAACAGTAGCTATTACAATTGTATCTTTTCTTTCAATTAATGCTTTTGTAGCTGACAAACGCATTTGTTCAATATGTTCATTAATTGATGCGTCTTTTGCAATATAGGTATCTGAAGTTGGCACATAAGCTTCAGGCTGATAATAATCATAGTATGAAACAAAATATTCAACAGAGTTATTTGGGAAAAAGTCTCTGAATTCACCATAAAGTTGAGCAGCAAGTGTTTTGTTATGTGCCATAACGATAGCTGGTCTTTGTGTTTGCTCAATAACCTTTGCCATGGTATAGGTTTTACCAGATCCAGTAACTCCTAATAAAGTTTGATGAAGCAGTCCGTCTTCTAATCCTGAAACCAAATCTTTTATTGCATCTGGCTGAGAACCAGCTGGCTTAAAATCTGATACTACCTTTAATGTTTTTGTCATTTACTTATGTGTTAAAAATTACTTATAATGCTTTGCTAATTGCGTTCCTCAGTAGCTCAGCGGTAGAGCAGTTGACTGTTAATCAATTGGTCGTTGGTTCGATCCCAACCTGAGGAGCCATTTTAACTTTTCTTTAAAATTTTTACCTAAGAATTCATAATAAAAAACTTCTTAAGCAAGTTAAAGATATTTTCTCTAGTTTTTCTAAAAGCATTTTCTGACTGAGTTTTTGTATAACTGTCATTATCTGGATCTTCATTTGGCCAATGCAAGGTATTAGTTGATTTTGGAACAATGGGACAGACCTCTTCAGCACATAAAGTAATCACATGATCAAGTTTGTTTACAAACTCCATATCAAGACTTTCGATTGATTTTGTTTTGTGGCTTGAAATATCAATGCCAATTTCATTCATTACAAAAATAGCATCACTATGGACGTTTTTTGATGGTTTTGATCCAGCGCTTCTTATGTCGTATGACTTTGGAAGCATATCTTTTGCTAAGCCTTCCGCTATTTGGCTCCTAGCAGAGTTGCCAACACATAAAAAAAGAATATTCATTATCGAAAATTGTAGATTGTTTAATATAAGAGTATCTTATAACTTTTAATTATAATTAATAAAGTGTTCGGTAAAATTTCTATAAATAATATGTTGGATGGTCTTGATGGCCATCTCGGTGAAGATGACTATTCTGAGCCACTTGAAATTCTAATAAATTCTGCAAATAAAAATAATAAATTTAACCTATTTGGTACCTTTGCATTTAAAAACCAACTTAAAGACAGGTTAAAAATGAGAAGTAAATTACATAACTTTATGAAGGGTAAAGATTTACCTCCTCCTTCTGATCCTATTTTTGTTACTGGGCTTCCAAGATCTGGAACAACATTCTTATTCAATCTTTTGGCACTCGATAAGAATCATAGATCTCCAAGATATTGGGAGATTATGTCTCCTTTACCAATAACTAAAAGTGATTTTGATGTCAAAAGGCGGGAATGGAAAATAAATGCAGAACTAAAATTTGCTCGAACAATAATCCCAAAATTAAGATCGATGCATCATATTCGTGCACAAACTCCTGAGGAATGCGAACTGCTAGCAACAATCAATGTAAGAAGTTTTGTATATATGTGTATGGCAAACGTACCTGAGTATGTGGAGTATCTTAAAGATTGTAGTTTTGAGTCTGTGTTTATGTGGCATAAAAAGTTTTTTCAGATGCTTGAATTAAATGGCAAGCCAAAAAGATGGTTGTTAAAGGATCCAAGTCATATTGGTCATATACCTGAGATACTTTCTACTTATCCAAACGCAAAATTTATAAATATTCATAGATCTCCAATGGAATCCATTGGTTCGTTTTGCAGCCTTGCTAAAAATATTAGGTCTGCATTTTCAAAGAATGTTAATACCAAAGAAATTGGTAATGTTATTTTGGATTTTTGGCAGCATAGTCTTAATAAAGGTATCGATGCAAAACAAAATCTTTCTGAAGGGCAAATTATTGACGTAAGCTATTCAGGTCTTATAAATAACCCTCTTTTAAGCATCAAGGATATTTATGAAAAGTTTGGCTTAGACATTGATATAGAAACTGAAAACAGTATGAAACAATATTTGATAAATCAAACCAAAATAAAAAAACAAAAACATAATTATTCACTAGAAGAATTTGGTCTAAATGAGAAAAATATTAATGATCATTTAAAAAACTACATTATGAATAATGAGTTTTAATGATAAAATTAATTAATTAATCCAGGAAAATTCATTGAATATAAATAAAAATTCAACTTTATTAACTTTTGCGTCATTGCTCATTTTTCTGGTTTCATGTGCAGATAAGACTAATATTAAAGAAGTTGAAGAACTTACGGAGAAAACTATGACACAAGTTACTATCAAGACATCTGTTGGTGATATCCAATTAGAATTAAATGATGAGAAAGCCCCTATTACAGTTGAAAACTTTAAAGCAATCGCGCAGTCTGGTTATTATGAAGGGACTATATTTCATAGAGTCATCAATGGTTTTATGGTTCAAGGTGGCGGTTTAACAGCAGATATGAATAATAAATCAAGCGGCACTGCTCCCATTCAAAATGAAGCAAATAATGGACTTTCAAATGACAGAGGAACTGTTGCAATGGCAAGAACCATGGACCCTCATTCTGCAACTAGTCAATTTTTTATAAATCATAAAGACAATGCATTCTTAAACCATACTGGAGAGAATTCACAAGGCTGGGGATATGCTGTTTTTGGATCAGTAACTGAAGGTATGGATGTGGTAGATAAAATTGCAGACGTTACAACTGGTTCTTCTGGTGGACATCAAGATGTTCCTGTAGATGCTATAACAATTGAGTCTGTTACTATTAGTGAATGAAGCCACGCTTTATATCAGACATACATCTAAACGAAGATAGCCCTCATTTAACTAATGCGTTTAAGGCATTCTTAAATGGATCTAAAGAATCATGCACTCATCTCTTTATATTAGGAGATCTGTTTGAAATTTGGATTGGGGATGATGATGATAATTCTTTTAATCAAGAAATAAAGAAAATTCTTACCGACTTTACTTCAGATGGTCCTGAAACATTTCTCATGCATGGCAATAGAGATTTTTTAATTGGAGAAGCTTTTGCAGATGAGGTTGGTATTTCTATACTTCCCGATCCTTATACTTTAGATATTAATGGCCTAAAGACAATCATTAGTCATGGAGACTTCTTGTGTACTGATGATGTTGACTATATAGATTTTAGAAATAGAGTTAGATCTAAAGAATGGCAAAAAGATTTTTTATCTAAAAACCTTAATGAAAGAAATGAAATTGCAAATTCATTGAGGTCTGACAGCAAAGATGCTACATCTAAGAAATCTCTTGATATCACAGACGTTAATATTGAATCTACAAATAACTTTCTAAAAGAAAATAAGCCAGATATCTTCATCCACGGTCATACACATAGACCAAAAATACATGACTATGATTTATCGAAAAGAGTTGTTCTTGGCGATTGGGACAAGTCTGGTTGGTACTTCTCTATTATTGAAAATAGTTTATATCTAAAAGAATTTAAAATTTAAAAACAGCATTGTTTTAAACTCATATATACTGTATATTTATACAGTATTTGATAATTCCTATGAAAGTTAACTATATCGGAAAAATTTCTGAAGAAAATCTGCCGGCAGTATTTGTGCCCTATTTTCTTGAATCAGTCCATGCCGGATTCCCCAGTCCGGCAAGCGACTATATTGAAAGTCCTATAGATTTAAATAAACATTTAATAAAAAATGGAGCTGCAACTTTTTTAGTTCGAGCTCAGGGACAGTCTATGGTTGGATCTGGTATTACTGATCAAGCAGTTTTAATAGTGGATAGAAGTATGAAGCCTTCTCATAATAGTATTGTAGTCGCTACCATAGATGGTGAATTTGTATGTAAGCGATTAAAGCTCAAACCAAGAATGTGTCTAATGCCTGATAATCCTGATTACCCTCCTATCTTTATTAATAGTGGTCAAGAATTAGAAATAGTAGGAACTGTAACTGCCGCAATTAATAAATTCTGATGGCTTTTGCTCTTGTAGATTGTGAAAGTTTTTACGCCTCCTGTGAAAGAATTTTTCGCCCAGATTTAAAAAATGTTCCTATCGTAGTGCTTTCTAACAATGATGGCTGCGTAATAGCAAGAAGCACGGAAGCAAAACGAATGGGAGTTGGGATGGGCGTTCCCTGGTTTAAAGTAAGAGATTCTTTTCTAAAACAAGACGGGCAAGTATTTTCTTCAAACTTTACATTCTATGGAGATATATCTGCCAGAGTGATGAATATCCTTGAGGGATTTGTTCCAAGAGTTGAGATATACAGCATTGACGAGGCCTTCCTAGACTTGGACACTTTAAGACAAAACTATAATCTCTATGATTTTAGCTGTCATATGAGAGCCTTGGTTAGACAATGGACAGGGATTCCAGTTCGAATAGGAATAGCTCCAAATAAAACTCTAAGCAAAATTGCTATAAACGAAATTAAAAGAAAAAATATACCATCTTCAGTTATCCATCTATCAAATAAAAATGAGATTAAAAGCGCATTAAAGCATACTCCAGTTGGTAAGGTATGGGGAGTTGGAAGAAGATTAAATGAGCATCTAAATAATGCTGGCATCAATACAGCACTAGATCTTGCAAGTGTTAGTCCTCAGAATATCAGAAAAAAATTTAGTGTTGTCTTGGAGAGAACTGTTCGAGAATTAAAAGGTGAAAGGTGTCTCAATATTGAAGATGATATTTCCTCAAAGAAACAAATTGTTGTCAGTAGAAGTTTTGGTGAGAGGGTTTCTAATTTAGAAATGTTAAAGCCTATAGTTAGTAATTTTGCTGTTCGAGCGGCAGAGAAATTAAGAAATGAAAAACAGAAATGTTCTCAAGTCTCTGTTTTTGTAAGAACTAGTCCTTTCAACAAAAATAAACCTCAGCACTCAGATCTAAAAACAATTGGGCTTCTCACTCCTACAAATGACACTAGAGATATTCTTACAGCAACAAAGAAAGGCTTGTTGCCTATTTTTAGGCCTGGTTATGATTATGCGAAAGCTGGAATAATCTTAAATAAATTTACTAATGAGCATATTAAACAATATTCTTTATTTAAAGACCTTAATGAGCCTAAGCAAGACACAAAATTAATGAAATATCTTGATCAAATGAATGCTTACGANACCCAAATTTACTACGCATCTCAAAATACAAAAAAATGGTCTCCAATGAAACAAAATATGACTTCTCCCAAATATACAACTAATTGGTATGAGCTTCCAGAGGTCAACTAAATGATAAAAAAACTAAATAGCGAGAGAGCTTTAAGAGGTTGGATATATATGCCTAAATGGTACAAAACATCATCTGACTATACCAAGATAAACTTACAGGCAATAGATATAAGTATAATGTTAAGAGAATTAAGAAGCAGATTGGTATTTACTTACATTAGATTACAACACGCTATAAGATTTCATGACTCGACTAAAACAAGAGCAGAACTAAAGTTTCAAAAGAGAATTTTAGATGAACATTTAAATCAAATTGATAAATTATTAAAAGAAAATAGTGAATTACAAAATTGGAGTTTTAAAAAAGAGCACGGAGAAGGCCCATATGATCTTAGCTAAGCATTTTCCCAATAATTAAGTGTTATTAAGATAAATCTAATGCA
Organism: Gammaproteobacteria bacterium TMED225; assembly: GCA_002169625.2. Classification (GTDB taxonomy): domain Bacteria; phylum Pseudomonadota; class Gammaproteobacteria; order Magnimaribacterales; family D2472; genus SAR86A. The sequence continues at coordinate 22,302 of NHJW02000006.1, read as the reverse complement.
AAGCTTTTTAAAATATCAATATCAATTATTTTTAGGGTCTTTTTATTAGTTTTTTTTAGGTAAATTTTAGGCGCAAAACCGCATTCATATGCCTCTTTCCACCTTTCAGCACATAAACACCATGAATCACCATCTTTTAGACCAGGAAAATTGAATTCTGGTCTTGGTGTTGATAGATCATTACCTCTATTTTTTGAAAAATCTAGAAATTCCTTTGTGANTTTTGCGCATACAACATGNAGNCCTCTATCAAGNTCATCAGTNTGACAGAAACCGTCTCTNAAGAATCCTGTAATAGGATTTNNGCANCACTCATCAATAAGATCTCCAAAGATATTANTCTGTTTTGTTTTCATCTTGTTCCTNTTTATATTTNTCGTAATCTTCCCAGTCATGNGGAGTGCCAACATTCTGAATTCCTTTANTTGCTCTAAATAAACTTTTTGTTCTAAGTTTAGTCATATCTTCTTCTTTCCCAAAAATTTTATTCCANCCATCTTTAAAAATATTTGTGAAATTATTTTTAGGCATTCTTAAGACTCAAATTCACAAATCATTTGTGCAACTACCTCACCTTCAACAGCTAAATTTAATTTAGCTCTTCCTTCCATTGTTCCAGTAACTGTACATTGCTCAATACTTTCTTCGACAATCATTCTAACAATCTGTTTTAATTCTTCGACAGATAGCTCACTAACTTTTCTATCATTATCCTCAGTCGCAAAAAATAATCCGGTAAAGAACAAAGTAAATATTATNAAAAGTTTCATTTTAATCCTCGTTATAAAGTTAATATATTTATCATTTTCATTATATAAATTTATGTGAATGTTGGTATTATATTTTTATGAAAAATTCAAAAGTTTTGTTTAATGAAAAGTGCTCAATATGCAACTTTGAAATTAAACATTATAAAAAAAGATCAGAGCTTGTGTTCGAAGATTGTAGTTCTATGGAAGATAAATATCTCAAGAAACTTCATGTTGTGTTCGACGATGGAAAAGAGCTTTCAGGAGTTGATGCTTTTATATATGTCTGGGAAAGAACAAACGGTTATGCTTGGCTTGCTAAAATAATTAATCTACCAATTATTTATACTTCTGCAAAAATTGCATATTTTTTTCTAGCTTATCTTTTATTTTGGAGATATAAATATTTAACTAAATGAGAATGATAATCAAAACAATTATCATTAAAATAATACCCTAAATCAATAGTTTACATAAATAATAATATCATTATAATCATATTTAATTCAACATTTTTTACGAGGTAGTTCGAATGGAAGATAATNATGTAAATTCAAAAGANGTCTGTGATATTTTAAATGAAATTATGGAGTATGAGCTTGCTGGTGTTGTCAGATACACTCACTCTTCCATGATGGTTAGTGGTCCATACAGATTACCAATTGTATCCTTTTTAAAAGAACAAGCAGCAGAATCTTTGCTGCATGCTCAACTTGCAGGAGAAAAAATAGCTGGTCTTGACGGACATCCCAGTCAAAAGATTGCAAAAATTGAAGAGACTAATAGGCATACAATTAAAGATATTCTTGAAGAAAGTTTAGAGCATGAACTTCATGCCCTTAGTCTATATAAAAAATTGTTAAAGTGTGTTGAACATAAATCTGTTTATCTGGAAGAATATGCGAGAGCTCAAATTGGTGAAGAAGAACAACATTCTCTCGAACTTAAAATAATGTTAAAAGACTTTAGTTAATTTTTTTTAAAATATCTTTCGTGATGAACTTCAGATAATTCTAAAAGTTCGCGATTAATTTCATCTCTAACTTTTACTGCATCAAAATTCTTGAGGCTTTTGATACCAAAATTTTCAAGGTCAAAAGTCTGTGAACCTGCAGCCCTAAATAAATCATATATCCAAGTCAAAGGATCGAGTGAGTGGTTAAAATTGATGCCCATCTGATCAAGATTTTTTGATAGAAGTTTATCATCAAAGACTTCAAATCTATCTTTTAATATTTGTACCTTAAATTTTTCTAAACGATCATTTACGATTTCTCTTTCTTCAATTGAATATTTTGTCCAACTAACAATTTCATGAGAAAAACGCTTACACCCCTTACATACTTCATCTCCAAAAGTAGTAGTACATATCCCCAAACACGGAGTTGAAGATCTTTTTTTTTGTAATTTAGGCATTTGGTAAAATAATAACCGATTTTTGGTTAAATTTACCCTATATTTTCTCTATTTAGTGGCTATCTTTAACTATAGGAGTAAAATAATGCCATCGGAGACCAGACGATGTTGGAAGAATACAAAAAACACGTTGAAGAAAGGGCTAAATTAAATATACCGCCCTTGCCTCTTGATGCCAATCAAACATCTGAACTTGTTGAATTATTAAAAAAAGATCATGATGACTCAATTCTATTATTAGATTTACTAAAAGAAAGAATACCAGCTGGTGTAGATCAGGCTGCATATGTTAAAGCAGCATTTCTTACTGACATAACTAATAAAAAAACTTCCAGTCCTTATATAGATAGAATTGAAGCGGTTGAAATTCTTGGAACAATGTTGGGTGGGTATAATATTCAGCCTTTAATTAAATGCTTAGAAGATGATGATCTTGCAGATACTGCTGCAAATCAATTAAGTAATACGCTTCTAATTTTTGATGCTTTTAATGAAATTTTTGAACTATCTAAAAAAAATAAATACGCGAAAAAGGTTATTGAGAACTGGGCTGAAGCATCTTGGTTTACTGAAAAATCTGATATCGAAAAACAAATTAAGTTGACGGTCTTTAAAGTAACCGGAGAGATAAATACTGATGATCTATCGCCCGCTCCAGATGCCTGGTCCAGACCAGATATTCCATTACATGCTTTAGCTATGTTTAAAATGCCAAGAACTGGCCTAGATAGTCCGATAGAAACAATTGAAAAGCTAAAGAAAAAAGGTAATCCACTTGTTTTTGTAGGTGATGTTGTTGGCACCGGATCATCAAGAAAGTCAGCGACAAATTCTGTCTTATGGCATATGGGAGATGAAATACCTTTTATTCCAAATAAGAAAGAAGGTGGTTTTTGTTTTGGTGGAAAGATTGCCCCTATTTTTTTTAATACTCTCGAAGATTCTGGCGCCTTTCCAATTGAGATGGATGTTTCAAAAATGTTAATGGGACAAGAAATAATTTTAGAACCATTTGAAGGTAAAGTAATTGATGCAAATTCAAAAGAAGTTCTTTCTGAATTTAAATTGAAAACAGATGTTATCCTTGATGAAGTAAGAGCCAATGGAAGAATACCACTAATTATTGGAAGGCAGCTTACTGATAAAAGTAGAGAAGCCTTAGGTCTTGATACTTCTTCGGTATTTAGAAGACCAGAATCTAATGAAGATTCAAGTACAGGTTTCACACTAGCTCAGAAAATGGTTGGAAAAGCATGCGGAATTGAAGGTGTAAAACCAGGAACATATTGCGAACCAAGAATGACAACAGTGGGATCGCAAGATACTACAGGACCAATGACAAGAGATGAGCTTAAAGAGCTTGCTTGTCTTGGATTTTCTGCTGATCTTGTAATGCAATCTTTTTGTCATACAGCTGCATACCCGAAACCAGTAGATATCGAGACGCAACATAACCTACCAGATTTTATTATGAATCGTGGTGGTGTTTCTTTGAGGCCTGGAGATGGAATCATTCATTCATGGATGAATAGAATGTTATTACCCGATACAGTTGGCACAGGAGGTGATAGTCACACAAGATTTCCAATTGGTATAAGTTTTCCTGCTGGATCAGGTCTTGTTGCATTTGCTGCAACTTTGGGGGTTATGCCCCTGGATATGCCAGAGTCGGTATTAGTTAAATTTAAAGGGGAAATGCAGCCTGGAATAACACTAAGAGATCTCGTAAATGCAATTCCTTATGCTGCTCTGCAAAAAGGCTTATTAACAATTGATAAAGATGGTAAAAAGAATGTTTTTTCTGGTCGATGTCTTGAGATTGAGGGTCTACCAGATATGAAAGTTGAACAAGCATTTGAGCTATCAGATGCATCAGCAGAAAGGTCAGCATCTGGATGTACTGTAAAATTAAATAAAGAGCCTATTATCGAATATCTTAAATCTAACATAGTCATGTTGAGATGGATGATTGCAAGTGGGTATGGAGATTCGAAGACCTTAGAAAGAAGAGCTCAAGCAATGGAGGAATGGATACTTAATCCTNATCTACTTGAAGCAGATAAAAATGCTGAATACGCAGAAGTCATTGAAATTGATTTAAATGAAATTAAAGAACCTTTACTGGCGTGTCCTAATGATCCCGATGATATTAAACCTTTGTCCGAAGTTCAGAACACAAAAGTTCAAGAAGTCTTTATAGGGTCATGCATGACAAATATTGGTCATTTTAGAGCTGCAGGAACTTTACTTGAAAAATATAAAGGAATTAAAGCAAGGCTTTGGGTTGTGCCACCAACAAAAATGGATGAAAAACAACTTATTGAAGAAGGCATTTATAATATTTTTGGAGTGTCTGGAGCTAGAACTGAGCTTCCAGGATGCTCTTTATGCATGGGAAATCAGGCAAGAGTATTGGCAAATTCAACAGTAGTATCCACTTCAACAAGAAATTTTCCAAATAGATTAGGTGATGGAGCTAATGTTTTCTTAGCTTCAGCAGAATTAGCAGCTATTTCATCTGTATTAGGCAAATTACCTACCGTAAGTGAATATCATGAATATATGAATGATATAAATCCTCTATCTGATCAAATTTATAAATATCTAAATTTTAATGAAATTGATACATATGTTGAAAGTGCAAATTCTGCAGAAATACCCTCAATAAATATTGTAAATCCCTAACCTTTAGCTTTTGACTTTTCTCTTTGCATTTTGAGTTCGTCTTTTCTAGTATTCTCAAGTTCTTCTAAATAGTTTTCTACTAAAGGAGTTATATACTTTCCAGTAAAAATTGAAGTCTCAAATTCTTGAATTTCTGGATTGCCTTCATTAACAGAATCTATTAAGTCTTCAAGCTTTTGATAAATGAGCCAATCTGCATTTATTTCTGAAGCAACGTCCTCATCGGATTTATTAGAAGCAATAAGTTCTGATGTTGCAGGCATATCAATACCATACAAATTTTGATACTTGATTGCAGGAGCAGCTGACGCAAAATAAACCTTTTTAGCTCCAGCTTCTCTAGCCATCTCGATAATTTTTTTACTAGTTGTTCCTCTTACTATTGAGTCATCAACCAGAAGTACGTTCTTACCATCAAATTCTAGATCTAAGATGTTCAATTTTCTTCTAACAGATTTTTTTCTTTCCTCTTGGTATGGCATTATAAAAGTTCTTCCAATATATCTATTTTTTACAAAGCCCTCTCTGTATGGAACATTCAAATCAACAGCTAGCTGATGAGCAGCTGTTACAGAGCTATCAGGAATCGGTATAACAACATCAATATCATGATCAGGATTTATATTTTTAATTTGTGCCGCAAGTTTTGTTCCCATTCTCATTCTAGCCTTATAAACTGATATTTCATCAATCTTTGAATCAGGTCTTGAAAAATATACATATTCAAAAATACATGGTCTTTTTTTAGGTTCTTCTGAACATTGTTGNGAGAANAATTNACCTTTCTTATCTATAAATACNGCCTCACCTGGATCAACGTCTCTTAGTTTTTTGTATCCAAGTGATGAAAATAATGCNTCTTCAGATGAAATAACATATTCATCTCTTGTTTTACCTTTTCTTATACCAATAGAAAGTGGTCTTATACCATTGTTATCTCTAAAAGCTAACAACCCATAACCAGTTATGATTGCAAGCACTGCATAAGCACCATCACAACGAATATGAGTTTTTTCAACTGCCTTAAATATATTATCTGCNGTTGGATATATTTCTCTTTGTTTCCCAAGTTCATGAGCAAATATATTTAAAAGAACCTCTGAATCGCTATCAGTTTTTAGATGTCTCATTTCTGCATGGAAAAGTTCACTGGCAAGTTGCTTTGAGTTTGTTAAATTACCATTATGAGCAAGGCTAATTCCATATGGAGAATTTACGTAGTATGGTTGCGCAAATTCTTTGCCAGCTCCTCCAGCAGTAGGGTATCGCACATGCCCAATTCCATAATTTCCTNCAAGTTTATCCATATGTCTTTGAACAAAGACATCTCTAACATAGCCCATTGATTTTCTGGTGCTTAACTTATCATCNTTATTGCACACACTGATTCCTGCAGCATCTTGGCCTCTATGCTGAAGCATTAAAAGAGAATCGTATATGTCAGCAGCTACATTTGTTTCAGCTGAAATTCCAACTATTCCACACACTAAGAGTCCTCCTCTTTAATGTTTTCATCATTTGNTTCTGGAAGAACTTCTTCTTTAAGAGGTTCGATNANTTCCAGAGCCTCCTCTACAACATTTCTATTATCTATTAAATTTCTAAAATATTCTTCTATTTGCGGTGCATATTTTTGAATAATTGGNGTAATTTTAGAATTAGAAATTAAGTCAGTTGTTTTTAAGCTAGATGGAAGCAAAAGAAATATTACAAATAAAACAATTGAGCCTCTAATTAAACCAAAAAGAACTCCGAGGAATCTATCAAAACCTGAGGCGCCAGACCATTTAACGATCTTACTAATAAATTTAATAACGATACCACCGACAAATATAAAAATAATAAAGACAACTACGTATGAGATAATTTTAGAAATTTCTTCATTTCCAATAAATTCATTTATCTTTGGGGTTGCGAGATACTCAAGACTAATTGCAGCTATAAAAGANACTAACCATAAAAACAAAGATAAAAATTCTTTTGTAAATCCTCTTGCGAAAGAGATTACTCCAGAGGCAATTAATACAATTAATATAAACCAATCTGCAAAGTTTAAGCCTAAAGCTTCCATCTAACTATTTCACCATTATTTGATTGAGATAAGCTTTGTATATCTCCCATATTGTTAACAATATCACTTTCTGACAAAAAAGGTCCAACATACAAAACAAATAAATTATTATTATTTTCCAAATTCTCAATAAATGCAGGATAGCCCCCTTCTTCTATTTCATTTTTTAAAATATCTGCATTTTTTTTTGATGACAATACATGTGCTCTATATACGAAAAAATCAAAATCAGTTTCAACAAACTCATTAAAGTTCTCATCTTTTGTAACTTCTATTTCTATTTTTTTAGCCTTAANTNGATCAGCTGTATTATTGTTGGAAAGATCTTTAGGATAAAAAATAAACATTAGAAAGATTAATAGTGCAGAAATAAAAAATAAACCTACGATTCTTTCTAATCGCATTATTATTTATATGTCTTTATTAATGATTTAATTTCACTTGAGGTTTGAACAATTTTATTTTCAAAAAATAACTCATGATTTTCTTCAACAACATCTAAGTCATANAANTAATTAGCCATTACTCCATAAGATTGTGATAAACCTTTTTTAGATAGGTCAGCCTTTAAATTAACTCTTTCGAGACTTGCTCCATTTCCAATATGAAATCTACCTACAGGATCATTTGGCATGCCGTCAAATCTATTTGATTCTGTTAAATATTTAATTGTTTTTTTCATCAATTCNTCATCACTGCAATTTCCNTCACCACANCTTTCAAAAGTAATAGGGGCGTATTCTTCCATCCANTTCATAAGTCCAGGTATTGGTGANAGTGTTAAAAATTGGTTGAGTTCAGGTANNTCTCTTTTNAGNGTCTTAGCNACTTTTTTAATTAAAAAATTACCAAAAGATATTCCTAATANGCCATTTTGGCAGTTTGATATTGAATAGAAAATTGCAGTATTNACTTTTTCGATATCGGTTTCTTCTCTATCAATCTTTATAATTTCCTGAATTGATTTAGGTGTCTCACTGCACAATGCAACTTCAACAAATATTAAGGGATCATTTGGAATTAATGGGTGGAAAAAAGCAAAACATTGTCTATCTAATGGGGCTAGACGAGCTCTTAAGTCATCCCACGAATTTATTTCATGAACTGCCTCATATTCAATGATTTTTTCAAGGATGTTTGCGGGAGTTTCCCAGTCAATCTTTTCTAAAACTAAAAAAGATGGATTGAACCAATATTTAAAAAGTTTTAACAACCCAGAATCAAAAGCTTTTAGATCAGAATCTTCTAGCGCTCTTATTCTTTCTCTTAATTTTACTAATCTTGATGTTCCATTCGATGTTGAATTTAGTCTTCTGAATAATTCAATCCATTTAGGTTCAGCTGAAATATTTATTTTTTTTAAATTTTGGTCATTCTTATCATTATTGTAAGTTTTAACATCTTCAATAAGTTTTCCAGTATCAATATCATAGTTCGATAGAAGATTTAAAAGAAACTTCTTCAACCCNTTNTCATCTTGATTTTCTATAAGATTTAGAAGATGTTCTGCATANACTAAAGAAGATACTTCTCCCGTTGTTGACATGACTGAATCCACTGCCTTATTAATATCTTTATGAAGCTTTCCAAAACTTTTTGAACCTATTCGATTCAAACGACGAGTTCCTTTCATCACAGAAGAAAGAATTTTTTGAAAGAAACTCATGATATTGCCATTTTTAATTCAGTAATATATTCCTTTATTCTATCAAATTCTTTTGATTTAGAATTCTCTTCAATCATTTGNACTATTGATGAGCCAACAATCACTCCATCTGAGCATTTTGAAAGTAATTTTGCATCCTCAGTAGATTTAATTCCAAACCCTGCAAGCGTAGGCACAGAAGCATGTTTTTTAATTTCTTCTATATTTTCATTAATTTCATTAACATCTAAATTAGACGCCCCTGTTACCCCCCTTAATGTGACATAGTAGACAAATCCTGAACTATTTTTGGCTATAGATTCGATTCTATCTTTCTTTGTTGTTGGAGAAATTAGTGAAATGGTATTTATATATTTGTTTTTAATACCATAATCCTCTAAATCAAACTCTCCAGGAATATCNACAACCAAGATTGAATCTACAACATCATTATGGTTTTTTTCAATAAGCTTTTTATGAAAAATAAAGGTGTTGAGATATCCCATTAATACCAATGGCGTTTTGTCATCAAATTTTCTATATTCAGCAACCATCTTAAAAATTAATTCCAANGAGGTATTATTTTTTAATGCTCTGTCATGTGCTTTTTGAATTACTGGTCCCTCAGCTATTGGATCTGTAAATGGAACTCCTATTTCAATAATATCTACTCCCGATTCAACAAATAACTTCATTAAATCAATAGTAGTTTCTATATCTGGGTCACCAGCAACCAAATAAGCTACTAATGCTTTATTATTGTTTTTTTTGATATCAGATAATCTTTTAGATAACCTATTCAAAACTTGATTCCNTCGATTTCAGCTACTGTATTAATATCTTTATCACCTCTTCCGGATACGTTAACAATNATGTTTGAATCTTTATCAAATTCTTTCATAAGTGTATCCAGATAAGCAAATGCATGAGCTGTTTCTAGGGCAGGAATTATTCCTTCAAGTTCAGAAACTTCATGAAATGATTTTAATGCTGCATCATCACTAACTGCNACATATTCAGCTCTTCCAGAATCTTTTAACCATGAATGCTCTGGGCCTACTCCAGGATAGTCTAGGCCTGCAGATACTGACTTTGTTGCTTTAACTTGTCCTGATTCATCTTGCATTAAATAACTCATGGCTCCATGAAGCACACCAGGAATTCCATCATTCAATGGTGCAGCATGTTCTCCAGTTTCAACACCTTCTCCTCCTGCCTCGACACCTATTAGTCTTGTTTCTTTAATATTTATAAATGGATAAAAGGCTCCCATAGCATTTGAACCACCACCAACACAGGCAACAATTGCATCTGGCATTGAATTAAATAACTTTTGTGACTGTATAATGAGTTCCTCACCAACAACAGAATTAAAATCTCTTACAATCATTGGGTAAGGNTGCGGGCCTGTTACACTCCCAATAATATAATAAGTATCATCAACATTGGTTACCCAATCTCGTAAAGCTTCATTTAANGCATCTTTCAAAGTGGCAGATCCTGAATCTACTGCATGAACTTCAGCTCCAAGTANTTTTATCCTATAAACATTTAATGATTGTCTTTGAACGTCTTCTGAACCCATATAGATATGACACTCNAGTCCAAGTCTTGCTGCAACTGTTGCAGTTGCTACNCCATGTTGACCTGCACCAGTTTCTGCAATTATTCTTTTTTTCCCCATATGTTTTGCTAATAAAATTTGTCCAATAGTATTATTAATTTTATGAGCGCCTGTATGGTTCAAATCCTCTCTTTTCAACCAAATATTTCCAGTGCCATAATGATTTGTAAGTCTTTCAGCAAAATATAATGGTGAAGGTCTTCCAACAAACTCAGAAAGGTCTTTATAAAACTGATCCTTAAATTCTGGATTGTCCTTTAGCTTTTGATACGTTCCTTCTAATTCTTCAAGAGCATACATTAGTGTTTCAGGAACAAACTTACCTCCATAGTCTCCAAAAAAACCGTTTTTATCGGGTAAATTACTTTTATCAGATTTCATATTTATATTTTATTTAGTAAATTTTGTATTAATCTTATGTCTTTTTTTCCAGGTGACGACTCAACACCTGAGTTAACATCAAGGCACCATGGCTTTATATCTATAGCATTATCAACATTTTTTATATTAATTCCACCTGAGAGAATAAATTTTGTATCTAAATCTTTTATATTATNNATCAAATCCCAGTTAAAAGAACTTCCAGTTCCACCATGTTGTCCTTTCTTGTAATTTTCAAATAAGATTTTTGANGCGTTAGGATAGTTAACATAATCTTTAATACTCTCATTATCTTTAACTTTAATGACTTTCCAGAAGTCTTTATTAAAGTCACTGCAAAAATCATTGGATTCATCTCCATGAAATTGTAAGATTGGATTTCGAAAATTTGAAGAAGTTTCATTAATAAAGTCCCTATCTGCATTNACATAAACACACACAGGTTTTTTATCTTTAAAATCAAATTTATTAATTTTCTCTAAAAAATTATTTGTTACGTTTCGAGGACTTTTGTCATAAAAAATAAATCCAAGAAAAGTAATACCATCGATCATTACTAATTCATCAAGAATATCTATATCATTTATTCCACAAATTTTTATTAAAGGTTTCATTAATTTTTAAGCATGTTAAGAACATCTAATTCAACAGTATCCATATTTAATTCATTTTTATATTTAGGACCTAAAAAAAATAATCCTTTAGCTGGAGCTGTTTTTCCTGCAAAAGTTCTATCTTTTTTATTGATAATTTCNTCAATTAACATTTTTTTTTCATTTTTTGCAATGTCAATTAAAGTTCCTATCATTATTCTAACCATATTTTGTAAGAAAGCATTTGCTGCTACTGTAATTATAATAAAGTTATGTGAAGTTTTTACATCAACGTAAGATACTTTTTTAACTGGATTTTTTGAACTACATCTAGAACTTCTAAAGGAACTAAAATCATGCTCACCAAGAAACATTTTTAGTTGGTCTTTAATCAAGTCTAAATCAAGATGGTTAGAAATCCAATATGAAAAATTATCAAAAAACACAGGTTTTTTTGATGAGTTATAAATAATATATGAATATCTTCTTTCAACAGCAGAAAATCTAGAATCAAAATTGTCTGGAACATTAAAGACTTTTCTCACTGATATTGATTTAGGGAGATTTGAATTAATACCTTTAATCCAGTTTTCTTTATCTCTTTTAATTTCAGTATCAAAATCAAATACTTGAGATAGCGCATGAACACCTGCATCTGTTCTTCCTGAGTAATTTATTTTAGTGTCTTTATTAGTAATTTTCTTTATTGCTTCTTCAATATGATCTTGAATTGTTGTTGCATTTTTTTGACTTTGAAAACCTGAAAAATCTGTTCCAATATATTCTAATGTAAAAGCTAGTTTCACTATTCGTTAATTTTATTCAATAGAGAATTTGACGCAGCTTTAATTTCATCGTCATCCGACAGCTTGATTAAGCTATCAAGAATTTTTTTAGCATTATCTATATCATTCATTTCAAAATACAAAACTGCTAAATCAAATTGTTGCTGATCTTTATTATTATCAATGCTTAAATCAGAGGGAATATTGGATAAAATTGAATCATCGTCTAAAGCTTCCTCAAAATCATAATCAATAACCTTAGATGTTTTAATATTTCTCAGTTGTATAAAGATTAAGGCAAGAAGAATACCTGAAGCCAAAGATATTAATGAGATAAATATCAAATCAAATACCTCAAATCGATTTTGGTCTTGTGTATTTGTCGACTTTTCCTCATTTAATAAATTTTCAAATGCTTCGTTCTCTAAACCAAGAGTAAATTGTTTTGTATTTTCTTCAACTAAAGTTTTTGGATCAAGATTTTCATCAAAGCTAATCTGTGATGTAGCATCTTTTATTTCGTTATCAGTTATTTCTTCAACCTGTTCGATTATTTTAGGTGCTGTAAGAACAAGTAATGATTTAGAGGCAGATTTTATACTTTGGGAAAATGATTCGTTCATTCTTAAAATAGAATCTCTTGCAATTTCATATGAGGTATTCTCAATTACAGATTGTGAGGGAATTAGAATATCGATATCTTTTCTAATAAGGTTAATATTTTCATTTAAAAAAGCATTTTTGTTACCTAAGTAAATTGACCACATTATTTGATATATTGAAATATTTGCGTTTGATCCCTTAATTTCCTTAGCCATACTCCAAACTGTTGTTATTTCTGATGCTGTAATGATTTCTTGATAAGAATTTAAAGGTTCAGGTTGAATATTACTTAAAGCACGATATTGATTGTTTGACTCAATTGTTTTAGGTTGTGTAGCTTCAAATATTTTTTGGTCTTTATTTTTTTGGCTATAGTTTCTTATATTTGAAGGTAAAAATATAAAAATATCTTTAGAAAAAGTATTTTTAATCAAAATTCTGAAGCTGAAGTAATCTTTTTGATAATCTTTTGAAAGAACAATCACAAATTTTTGATAGTTATCAAAATTATTAATTAAAGTGTAATCAAAATCTATTTCATCAATAATTTCGTCTGTTTTGTATTCTTTGAGAATAATATCGCCATCTTTTACATTTGCATTTTGAATTTTGAGCTCAATAACTCTTTGATTTTGAGCATTTAGCTTAATTTCTGGTGATGACAAATAAATTTCAGCAAAAATATTAGTTGTACAAAAAATTAGAAACAGTGAAAAATGTTTCAACACAGCTTTTTGTGCTCTATTAAGGTTTCAATAATTTGAACTGCATTAAGCGCAGCCCCTTTACCATAGACATTATCTGCGACAATCCACATCGAAACCCAATTTTCGTTTTTTATTAATTGCGTTCTTATTCGTCCTACAAATACTTCTTCGGTATCATTTGCATGTTCCAAAGGAGTTGGATAATCAAGTTTTGTAGGATCATCAATTACTTTTATTGCTTTTGATGCAGATAATAATTCTATTATTTGATTTTTAGAAATATCATTTTTTGTTCTAAAAAATACTGCCTCAGAGTGTCCATTCACTACTGGAACTCTTGCGCATGTTGCCTGAACTTCTATATTTTTATCAAGGATTTTCTTAGTTTCCCATGCAACTTTCATTTCTTCCTTTGTAAAATCATTCTCAAGAAAGATATCGCATTGAGGTATTACATTAAAAGCTATTTTTTTAGGATAAACATTTGGCTCAAGTGACATATCATTAACTTGTTGATGAAGTTCTTCAACAGCCTGTCGACCTGTACCTGATACAGCTTGATAAGTTGCAATATTTAAGATATCTATTTTAAATTTTTTATGTATAGGTTCTATTGCTATTAAAAGTTGGGACACAGAGCAATTTGGATTTGCAATTAAAATTGGTCCATCTGAATCTATTAAAGCTTTTGGATTAATCTCCGGAATAATCAAAGGAATGTTATCTTCATATCTAAACTCAGATGATAAATCTATTACATAAACTCCTTTTTTTACAAAATCAGTTGCATGTTCTCTCGCTACAGCGGATCCAGCTGAAAAAATAGCAAGATCAATAGAAGAACAATTAAATTTTGATAAACTTTCAATTTTAAATACCTGATCATTGAATAAAATGTCATCGCCAACAGACGACGATCCAAGTGGATAAAAATTTTTAATTTCAATATTTTTCTTTTCTAATAAAGAAATTATTTTTTTACCTACTACACCAGATGCTCCAACTAATGCTAAATTTATTCCGTTACTCATTTTCAATTATGTTAATAATTTTTTTAGAAACCTCAGATGTATTTAAAAAGTTATCATCTGTTGCAATATCTATTGTTCTGTAACCATTTTGAACAAATTTTTTAATAGCTGCATCAATTTTGTCAGAAATAGCTTCTGCATTAAGAGAATATCTCAATGCCATTGATAGGGAAGCAATCATAGCAATCGGATTAGCTATATTTTTACCGGCTATATCTGGTGCACTTCCATGACATGGTTCATACATGCCCTTAAATGAACTATCTAATGAAGCAGATGGAAGCATACCAATTGAACCAGTCAATGTTGCTGCTATATCTGAAAGAATATCTCCAAATAAATTACTTGCAACTATTACATCAAACTGATTTGGATTTAATACCAACTGCATTGCGGTATTGTCAGCAAGTTGATGTGATAGTTCAACATCAGGATAATCAGCTGACATTTCAGTAACTATTGATCTCCAAAATTTAGATACTTCTAACACATTAGCTTTTTCAACGGAACATAGTTTGCCTTTCCTTTTTTGAGCAGATTCAAAGGCAACTTTTGCTATTCTTGTTATTTCATCCTCATTATAGATCATGGTATTAAATGCATAATTTGGTTTTACATCATCAATGACTCCCCTAGGTTCTCCAAAGTAAATACCACCAGTTAATTCTCTTACAATTAAAATATCTAGTCCTTTTATGACGCTCTCTTTTAAAGGAGAGGCTCCTGATAATTCATCAAATAAAAATGCTGGTCTAAGATTTGCAAATAGATTCAGTTCTTTTCTTAAAGTAAGAAGTGCATTTTCAGGTCTATCATCCCATTCAAGCTGATCCCATTTTGGTCCACCAACAGCACCAAATAATACTGCATCTGCCTCTTTAGCAGACTTTAAAACTTCATCAGGTATTGGAGAGCCACATTTGTCATAAGCTGTTCCACCTACTTCTAGAGAGGTTATAGAAAAAGCAAGATTGAACTTTTCAGTAACAAAATTTAATACTTCAACAGCAGACTTAGTAACTTCTTGTCCAATACCATCTCCTGGAAGAATTAATATTTTTTTAGTCATTTTCGTAAATCCAAGGTCTATTTTTTATTCTTTCTTTCTCAAAGCTATAAATCTTATTTTTTTCTTTAAGAGTAATATCAATATCATCAAGTTTATAAATTATTCTGTTAATTAAATGATTATCAACCTTAAAGCTTATTATCTCTTGATCTAAATTAATCTCTTTCTTTTGTAAATCAATTGAAATTTCTAAAATGTCTTTTTCTGTTTTTTTAAATAGAGCATCTATTTCTATTTTTTTAAGTTTGATAGGAAGAACATTATTTTTAAAGCAATTGTTATAAAAAATATCACCAAAAGATGAAGCAATAACCGCCTTAATTCCAAAATCTCTTAATGCCCATACTGCATGTTCTCTTGATGAACCACAGCCAAAATTATCTCTTGTTAAAAGTATTTTAGTTTTATCATATGGTTTTATATTAAGTATAAATTCATTATTTATTATCCTTTCGTCTTTTGTTACACCAAGTTTGCCATCGTCTTTATATCTCCAGCCGTCAAATAAATAATCTTCAAAACCAAATTTTTTTATTGATTTTAAATATTCTGTTGGAATAATTTGATCAGTATCTATATTGTCTCTATCAATATATCCAACTACTCCGTCAATAACTAGTCCCTCACTATTTGATTTCATGAGGGTTCTCCAATTGTTCCATTTATAGCGGTATAAG
The DNA here is from genome assembly GCA_002169625.2 of Gammaproteobacteria bacterium TMED225. Lineage (GTDB taxonomy): Bacteria > Pseudomonadota > Gammaproteobacteria > Magnimaribacterales > D2472 > SAR86A. Next base: position 6,266 of record NHJW02000006.1, on the reverse strand, counting down.
CTGCCATAAGCGGACTCATTAAATGAGTTCTTCCAAGATAACCTTGCCTCCCCTCAAAATTTCTATTTGAGGTTGATGCACATCTTTCNTATGGTTTTAGCTGATCAGGATTCATTCCAAGACACATTGAACAACCAGGATCTCTCCAAATGAAGCCTGCTTCTATGAAAACTTTATCTAAACCTTCTTTTTCCGCTTGCTCTTTTACAAGTCCTGAACCAGGAACAACAATTGCTTCTGAAATATTATTTGCAATTGTCTTGCCTTTAACAATCTCAGCAGCTGTTCTTAAATCTTCTATTCGAGAGTTGGTGCATGAACCAATAAAAACTTTATCAAAAACTAAATCAGAAAGTTTTGAGGCTTCATTTATACCCATGTAGTCTCTAGCTAGTTCTATATTTTTTTGATTATCAATAGATGTTTGCGAAATTGTTGGGATTTCATCATCGAAATNTACTACCATCTCTGGTGAAGTTCCCCATGTTACTTGTGGTTTTATTTTAGAGACATCGATAACAACCTCTTTATCAAAACTTGCTCCTTTATCAGTTTTTAAATTCTCCCAATAATCCTCTGCATTTTGCAGTGTCTTATCATCTAAAAAAGATTTTTCTCTAACGTATTCAATTGTAGTTTTGTCAGGTGCAATTAATCCGACCTTTGCTCCAGCTTCAATAGCCATATTGCAAATAGTCATTCTACTTTCTATAGAAATATTTTCTATATAGCTTCCTGCAAATTCTATCGCATATCCTGTTCCNCCAGCTGTCCCAATAAGTCCAATAAAATATAAAACTATATCTTTTGATGAAACATTGTCAGCTGTAATACCTTCAAATCTAACAAGCATATTTTTAAGTTTAGATACTTTTAAGCATTGTGTAGCAAGCACATGTTCCACTTCAGAAGTTCCAATACCCATTGCCAAACATCCAAGTGCTCCATGAGTAGAGGTATGAGAATCGCCACATACTATTGTCATACCAGGCAAGGTATAACCCAATTCTGGACCTATTACATGAACAATNCCTTGTTTTGTTGATTTAATGTCAAATTGTTTAATGCCAAATAAATTGCAATTTTTATCNAGCTCAACTACCTGTATTTTTGAAATTTCATCTTTAATATTCTCAGAATTAAAGTTTTTTCCTCTTATTGTTGGGACATTATGATCAGGAGTAGCTATATTTGCATCAAGCCTCCAAGGCTTTAACTTTTTTTTTGAGAGTCCTTCAAATGCTTGTGGTGAAGTTACTTCATGTAAATAATGCCTGTCTATGTATAAAAGCGATTCACCTGAATTAAGTTTGGTTACGTGATGCTCCTCCCAGAGTTTGTCGTACAAAGTTTTCATAATATTTATTCTGTAAATGGTAATTTTTGTTCAACATCTGCGCATTGTGCTCTATTTATTAGTAAATGATCTACCAATACCAGACTAACCATAGCCTCAGCAATTGGCACCGCTCTAATTCCAACACATGGATCATGTCTTCCTGTTACCTCNATATTAACTTCTTTGCCATCAGTATTAACAGTTTTGCCTTTAGTTTTGATGCTAGATGTTGGTTTAATAATAAAACTTAGGTTTATATCATCTCCATTTGATATGCCACCTAAGATACCGCCTGAATTATTTGATGAATATCCTGAAGAGGTTATTTCATCTCTTGCTTCGGAACCTTTCAAGCTTAAAATATCATCAGCATTTCCAACAGATATAGACTTAACTGCATTAATTGTCATAATTGCTTTGGCTAGGTTAGCATCTAACTTCTCAAATACTGGATCTCCTAGACCTATTGGACAATTCTCTACAACAATACCTAGCCTTGCTCCAACAGAGTCACCTTTATCAATTAAGTCAGCAAACATTTTATCTAAATCACTTAACTTTGATTCATCGCAAAAAAAGTATTTATTAGATGTTNTTTTATAATCAATAGAGTTTGCTTTAATCGAGCCTATCTCTGATACAAATCCATTCACAGAAATGCCTTCTTTTTGAAGTATCTTTTTGGCAATAGCTCCAGCAGCAACCCAGTTTGCAGTTTCTCTTGCGCTAGCTCTTCCGCCACCTCTGTAGTCTCTATGACCATATTTTGCTTGATAGGTAATATCAGCATGATTAGGTCTAAATACATTTTTAATATTAGAATAGTCTTTAGATTGCTGATCTTTATTATAAATTATCATTCCAATTGGGGTTCCAAGAGTTTTTCCTTCAAAAACACCTGATAATATTTCTACAGAATCATCTTCTTTTCTTTGTGTTGTTACATCTGATTGGCCTGGTTTTCTTCTGTTGAGTTCAAATTGAATTTCTTCTTTATTTAACTCAATATTTGGAGGNCATCCGTCTAAAATGCAGCCCATAGCTGTNCCATGACTTTCACCAAAAGTCGTAATTTTAAATAATTTTCCAAACGTATTGCCTGACATGGCGATAATTATAGTCCAAAAAGCTAAAAAAGCTTTATATTTAGGGTTTTTTACAACTTTTAGGTTTTTTTTGAAAAAAGCTTTTGGAAATCAACTACAGAAGTTTGCTCAAGCATTTCCTGGTCCATACATAGTCTGTATATTTTTTTTGATATTTCTTTTTCGTAAGTAATATCTATATTCTCTTTAAATTTTTTCTCCAAAATAGGTATGCCCTCTTCTCTTCTTCTTTTATGACCAATTGGATACTCAACTTCTACTTCTTCCGTTGAAGATCCGTCCTTAAAGTGAATTTGTATCTTATTAGCTATAGATCTTTTATCAGGCTCAAGATATTCTTTTGAATAACGTTTATCTTCTTTAATAATCATTTTTTCTCTCAAAATATCTATATTTTTATCATTTGCAACCTTATCTTCATAATCTTCTGCAGTTAAATTACCTTTTAACAAGGCAATTGCAACCATATATTGCAAACAATGATCTCTATCAGCGGGATTATTTAATTCTCCAACTTTTGAAATAATTCTAATAGCTGATTCATGTGTTGTTATTTCAATAGAATTTATTTCATCTATTTTGTCTTTAATAAGTCTATGAAGTATTACTGCTGCTTCAACTGCTGTTTGTGCATGAAATTCAGCTGGAAAGCTAATTTTAAAAAGAATATTTTCCATCACATAAGTATCTAAAGGTTGAGGCAAGGCTATCTTTTTACCACCAAAAGAAACATCTTCAAATCCCCATAATGGAGCTGAAAGTACGCCTGGATAACCCATCTCTCCAGACATAGTAATTAATGCTAGTCTCACGGCTCTACTGGTTGCATCTCCAGCTGCCCAGCTCTTTCTAGAACCAGCATTTGGTGCATGACGATAGGTTCTTAAGCTTTGGCCATCAACCCAAGCTTGACTTACAGCATCTTTAATTTGATTTAATGTTCCACCTAATAATTTTGTTACGACTGCTGTTGAGGCAACTTTAACTAATACGACATGATCCAAGCCAACTTTATTGAAACTATTTTCAAGTGCTAAAATTCCTTGAATTTCATGTGCCATAACCATCGATTCCAATACAGTGCGCATTAGTAATGGTTCTTTGTCATTGGCAATGTTTTGTTGCGATATAAAATCGCAGATCGATAATATTGCTCCTAGATTATCTGAAGGATGACCCCATTCTGCTGCAAGCCAAGTATCATTATAATCAAGCCATCTGACCATACATCCAATATCAAATGCGCCTTTTACTGGATCTAATTTATAGTCTGTTCCAGGGACTCTCACACCATCTGGCACATAAGTATCTTTTACTATAGGACCTAGCATTTTTGTACAAGCAGGAAATTGTAGTGCAAGAAGCCCACATCCAATTGTATCAATTAAACAATTTCTAGCAGTGCTTAATGCTAAGTCTGAGTTTATTTGATATGTTGAAACGTATTGAGCAATCTCTGAAATTATTGGGTCAAAATCTGGTCTGACATTCAGATCAAAATTTGATGACATTATCTATGACCTTTCTGAAATATCAATCCATTCAGATGTCTCAACACCAATATAGTCTGCGCTCGGTCTAATGATTCTGTTATTTGATCTTTGCTCCATACAATGCGCTGCCCAACCTGAAACTCTCGACATAACAAAAATTGGAGTAAATAACTTTGTAGGTATGCCCATATAAAAATATGCTGGAGCATGAAAGAAGTCTGCATTAGCAAACATTTTCTTTTCGTCCGCCATAACTTTTTCTACTTCTTCTGCAACAAGGTATAAAGTATTGTCATCAGATAGTTCTGATAATTCTTTTGCATACTCTTTAATAACCGCATTTCTTGGATCTTTTATTGAATATACGGCATGTCCAAATCCCATTATTTTTTCTTTATTTTCAAGCATCTCAATAACCTTTGATTTAGCCTCCTCTTTTGAAGTCCAGTTTTCAATTAATTCCATTGCTTTTTCATTTGCTCCACCATGAAGAGGTCCTCTCAAAGATCCAATTGCTGCTACAACGCAAGAATGGATATCAGACATAGTTGAGGCGCAAACTCTTGCTGTGAATGTTGAGGCATTAAACTCATGCTCAGCATATAAAATCAATGAAACATCCATAACTTTTCTATGTAAATCTGATGGTTCTTTGCCATGAAGTATATAAAGAAAATGCCCTGCCATAGTTTCTTCATCATTAACTAAATCAATATCTTCGCCTTCATGAGAAAACTTATACCAATATGTAACTATAGAAGGCATAGTTGCTATCATTCTGTTAATTGAGTTAAGTTGATTAGAAAATTCACCTTCAGGCTCTAAATTACCAAGCATTGAGGCCCCAGTTCTCATTACATCCATGGGATGTGCAGAAGCTGGGATTTTTTTTAGAACTTCTTTGAGAGAATTGGGAAGATCTCTAAGACTCTTTAATGTTTGTTTATATTCATCTAATTCATGTTGGTTAGGTAATTTATCGTAAAGTAGCAAGTAGGCAACTTCTTCAAAAGTTGCTTTTTCAGCAAGGGTTTCAATTTTATGACCTCGGTAAGCCAATCCTTCGATTTGACCAACAGTCGAAAGAGATGTTTCTCCAGCTACTTGTCCTCTTAGACCAGCTCCTTCTAGTTTTTTTGTCATTTGTCTTCCTTTTTTACAATAACTTGTTCATCAAGTTTCTTTTCAAAATTGTAATAATCTAAAACCTCATACAATTCCTCTCGGGTCTGCATTATATCTAACAGGGGCTCTTGTGTCCCGTCTTTGATAATTGAATTATATATTTTTTCAGCTGATAAACTCATTGCCCTAAATGCAGTTAATGGATATAAAACAATATCAACACCAGAATCTTTAAGTTCTTTTTGAGAAAAAAGAGGAGTTTTTCCAAATTCAGTAATGTTTGCAAGTAATGGAGCATTAAAATTATCTTTAAATTTTTTATATTCTTCCATTGAAGTAACAGCTTCAAGAAAAATACCATCTGCCCCTTCCTCTAAATACTCACCGCATCTTTCTATAGTGCCATCAATGCCTTCGGTTGCAAGAGCATCTGTTCTTGCCATAATAAAAAAAGACTCATCAATTTTTGAATCAACTGCAACTTTAAGTCTCTCTTTCATATCTGAAATTGAAATGATTTGTTTATTTGGCCTATGGCCGCATCTTTTATCAAAAATTTGATCTTCAATATGAACTGCAGCGCATCCTGATTTATCCATTTCACGAATGGTTTCAGCAATATTCTTAGCATCGCCCCATCCAGTATCAATATCTACAAGAAGCGGTAGCGAGGTAGCATTAGTAATTCGTTTAACATCAATGAGAACATCATGCATTGAAGTGATTCCTAGATCTGGAAGACCATACGATGCTGCGGCAACTCCGCTTCCTGATAAATAAATAGCTTGATGGTTTGCTTTCTCTGCAAGCTTTGCTGAATATGCATTAATGGTTCCTGGGATAATTAGAGGTTTATTATTTTTAATTGCATCTCTAAATTTAAGACCTTGTGACATTTTAATAAAATTTAATTCCTCTTATTATTCTTTCTTTATTGTTTTTTCTTCTCCATCTATTGGTGTCTCTTAGACTGTAGACACATCCACAATACTCTTGCTGATAAAAATGCTCTCTTTTTGAGATCTCGATCATTCTTGACGAACCTCCAAACTTTCTCCAATTTAAATCCCAAAATATTATTTCTTTATATCTTGATGCTGCTCTGTGACCTGATGAATTTATTTGATTCATGTCTTTCCACCTAGAAATTCCCAAAGTTGTTGCAAATGCTCGGAATCTATTTTCGAAAGCAAATAAAGCTGA
>NHJW02000005.1 GCA_002169625.2 Gammaproteobacteria bacterium TMED225 | reverse complement strand
CAGTGCCACATGCAGAATTTTTAGCGAAATTAAATGCTGTACGTTATGCATTTCTTGAATTAGGTGTAGATGATGGAATTATAGTAGCTAGAACAGATTCTCTTGGTGCAGGTTTGACAGCAAGATTGGCAATTACTAATGAGGAAGGAGATCTTGGTGATCAATATAATTCATTTTTAGATGTTGATGAAATTTCAGAATCTAATATGAAACATGGAGACGTAATGATCAACCGTAAGGGTAAAATAGTAAGACCAAAAAGGCTTCAATCTAATCTATATCAATTTAGGAAAGGAACTGGTGAAGAAAGATGTATTTTAGATTCGATTACAAGCTTACAGAATGGTGCTGATTTAATTTGGATCGAAACAGAAAAGCCACATATTGGTCAAATATCTGCAATGATGGATGAAATTAAAAAAGTAGTTCCAAATGCTAAATTGGTTTATAACAATAGTCCATCATTTAATTGGACTTTAAATTTCAGACAACAAGTTTTTGATGCAATNTCAGAATCAGGTGATGATNTATCTTCATATGATCGAGANGATTTAATGAATGAAAAATATGATGATACTAAACTAGCAAAATTAGCAGATGANAAAATAAGAACATTTCAAGCTGATGCTGCAAAAGAAGCTGGAATATTTCATCATTTAATTACTTTNCCAACATATCATACTGCAGCGTTGTCAACTGATAATCTAGCAAAAGAATATTTTGGTTCTGAAGGAATGTTAGGATATGTTGCTAATGTTCAAAGAAAAGAAATAAGAGAAGGAATTGCATGTGTAAAACATCAAAATATGTCAGGGTCAGATATGGGTGATGANCATAAAGAATATTTTGCNGGTGATGCTGCTTTAAAAGCTGGTGGNAAAGATAATACTATGAACCAATTTTAANTAATTGTTTCATATAAAGCTTTTGTGAGCATATTTGANGTTTTATAAAGTTTAGAGCTTTTNTGCTGNTTATTTCCNAAGAAACAATATCCNAATTGGTTCTCTTGATCACCAAANGCTACTGATCCCCCTATTCCAGCATGACCAAAAGTACCTTTATTAAAAATAGGTGCAAAATTAATATTTGGATTTTTATTACCTTCTAACATGAAACAATANCCAAAATTNAGCTTTACACCAAATAAAACAGTATCAGGTCCACTTGTAAGTATTTTGGTTGCTTTATTTAAGGATTGAGTATCCATAATCTTTTTATTATCTCTTTCGCAACCATTTGCTAAAATTCCAAATAATTTTGCCAAACTGGACGCAGTACCATGACCATTACCAGCAGGAAGCTCAGCCGTTCTCCAATCTTCTGAATTTGGATCATTTGTATTAAATAACTCTGGTGTGAATGCTTTTAAAAAATCCTTTGATACAAGTGTATTTTTCATATTTTTTAAATCATTNTTTAGAAAAAAATTAGGTATATATTTCATAAATCCAATAGGTGGACTAAGAGAGTTGAAATTATTAAGAATTACATCAGCGCAACGATGGTGTTCAGAAGTTGGTAAACCAATATGAAAGTCAATGTTAAAAGGTTTAGCTATTTCTTCTTTGAAATACACTCCAATTGTTCTACCTTCAATTTTTTTAAAAAGTTCACCCACAAGCCAACTAAATGTAATTGCNTGATAGCTTTGAGTTGATCCAGGAACTCTANATGGTTTTTGTTGTTCTAATGTTTTTACAAAAANATCCCANTCATTCCATAAAACATTGGGATAACCATTTTGAAAACCAAACATACCAGCTCTATGTGTTAATAAATCTATAACTTTTGTATCTTCTTTACCGTTACATCCATATTCAGGCCAATAATGACTAACCTTTTTATTAACATCTAATAATCCGTCATTGACTAGCTTTGTAATACAAATTCCTGTAACGGCCTTTGTTACTGACCAAACATTTACTAGCGTGTCTTCTTCCCATAAAGATTTTTTATTAATATCCTTGTAACCACCATATAAATTTACAACTTCTTTACCTTTCCATTCAACAGAAACTGAACAGCCTAATTCGTTATTTTTTGATAGTTGATCTTCTAAAATACTATAAAGTTTAATGAACTTATCGTCACAATTACCTTTTAACATTTAGATATAAAATTTAGGTATTACAATTTTGTGGATCTGATCTTCCACATATCTTACACTCTGCACCATTTTCTTCATTAGCTATTCCACCACATGAGCCTTTTATTGGTTTGTTTTTAACAATTAAACCAATAGCAAGCCCAGAAAAAGCAAAAGCAATAATTAAAAATGATAGTATTAGTTCATTCATAGAATAAATCATACCATTTATCTGAAAAAATAATGTCAATATCATTTTTAGGTTTATAAATTATCATAGTTGCAATTTTATTATTATTTGCAATTTCTAATGCCATTGATGTTCCCATAGCATTGAAAGCTGTTGCATAAGCATCAGCAAAAGTAGCTGAAGTTTCACTAACAACTGTGACTGATAAAATAGAATTATTAATAGACGATAAAGTAACTGGATTAATTGTATGTGTAACCTTTTGCCCTTCGGATGATATTTTATAGTTTCTATATTCACCAGATGTAGCTATTGCTAGAAATTCATTATTTTTATTATTAATTGTTGAATACGCAATATCTTGATTGAATAAAGGATTCTGTATTCCTATATTCCATGGTTTTCCATTTTTATTTCCATTAATGATTATTTCACCTCCAATATCAATTACATGATTTTCTAATTTATTACTAATTAAATATTTATGTATCTTTTGAACAGCATAACCCTTTGCAATAGATGATAAATCAAACCAATTATTAGAGTATCTAGATAAAGANTTATTTTTCTCATCTAATTCAAAAGTTGAAATTTTTTTTTGAATAACATCATTTCCAAAATCTGGAGCAAATCCTAGATTGCTAGAGATTTTACCTAACATGATGTTGTAATAACCTTTTGAAATATTTTCAACAGATTTAGCAATACTTAAGATATTAAATAAGTCGTCAGATATAAATTGATTTTCTTTATAATTTAAATTAATTTGTGATATTTCAGATTCAGATTTGTAATTAGAAGCAACAAGATCAATCTCATAGATTATTTTTTTAATTTTATCTTTGTGATGATCGCCAATATACTCACTAGATGATACTGACCATGAAGTTCCATATGCTTCACCTGAAATTATAAATATTGAATTCTGATTATGAAAATAAGCTACGATTAATAAGATTATACCGGCAGATAAGGCCAATATTTTTGAAATAAAATATCTAGACACTTTTTAAAGCTTGTTAACCACCAAAGTCATCTAATGCAATATTTTCTGGTTCTACACCCAAATTTATAAGCATATCTATTACAGCTTTATTCATCATTGGAGGTCCACACATATAGTATTCACAATCTTCGGGTGCTTCATGAGATTTTAAATAATTTTCATATAATACATTGTGAATAAATCCTGTCTCACCATTCCAGTCATCATCAGGTAATGGATCAGATAAAGCAACATGCCATTCAAAGTTATCATATTTTTTAGCAAGTTCGTCAAAGTCTTTGACATAGAACATTTCTTTAAGACTTCTGGCACCATACCAGAATGTTATTTTTCTATTTGTATTAATTCTGAGTAATTGATCAAATATATGTGATCTCATTGGAGCCATGCCGGCACCTCCACCTACAAAAACCATTTCAGCATCTGTTTCTTTTGCAAAAAACTCACCAAATGGACCAAAAACTTTTACTTTATCGCCGGGTTGTAGCCCAAATGTCCATGAGGACATTAGACCAGGTGGCACATCCTGTCCTGGAGGCGGCGAAGCAATTCTTATATTAAATTTAATTATGCCCTTTTCTTCAGGGTAATTAGCCATTGAATAGGCTCTTATAACTGGCTCACTGGTTATAGATTCATTTTCCCAAATTTTAAATCTATCCCAATCTTCATGATATTCCTTATCAATATCAAAATCTTTATAATTTATGTTGTAAGCAGGTGCTTCAAGTTGCACATAGCCACCAGCTTTAAAATCAACATTTTCACCTTCTGGAAGTTTTAAAATAAGTTCCTTTATAAATGTTGCTACATTATTATTAGATATAACTTCACATTCCCATTCTTTAACACCAAATACATCCTCAGGAACGCTAATTTTTAAATCATTCTTTACGGGCACCTGACATGATAACCTCCAACCTTCTTTTTGTTGTGACGAGTTAAAGTGAGATTCTTCAGCAGCAAGAATTGAGCCACCGCCTTCATATACTTGACACTTACATTGACTACACGTTCCGCCACCACCACATGCTGATGCTAAAAAAATATTATTATCAGCTAATGTTTGTAATAATTTTGATCCAGCTGGCACAACTATAGGATTTGAAGCATCTCCATTTATTTCAATAGAAACATTTCCTGTTGAGACGAGTTTTGATCTAGCAACAATAATTACTAAAACAAGCATTAAAATAATTCCACTAAATGAAACTACACCAAGTATTAAATCAATATTCATATTAAAGTGAGATTCCTCCAAATGACATAAAGCCAAAACTCATTAAACCTACTATTATAAAAGTCATTCCAAGACCTTTTAATCCTTCAGGAATATCAGAATACTTTAGTTTTTCTCTTATTCCTGCTAAAACAACTATTGCAAGCGCCCAACCAAAACCTGCACCAAGACCGTAAACAACACTCTCCATGAACATAAGATCTTTTTCAACCATAAATAGTGAAGCTCCTAAAATTGCACAATTTACAGTTATTAAAGGTAGAAATTGGCCTAAAGCATTGTATAAAGCTGGCACATATTTATCTAAAAACATTTCTAAAATCTGAACACTAGCAGCGATTACACCGATATAACTTATCAATTCTACAAACTCTAAATTTGTTCCTTCAATACCAAGCCAAGTTAATGCATCTTCTCTTANTATATAGTTATAAATTAAATTATTTAAAGGTACTGTTATCAAACANACAACAATTACAGCAATTCCTAGCCCAAATGCAGCGTCTATTTTTTTAGATATTGCTATAAAAGTGCACATGCCTAAAAATAATGATAATGCGATATTTTCAATAAATACTGTNGTTATAAATATATTTAAGTAATGCTCAAACATTAGTTTCTCTTTTTGTTAGATCAGGACTAGTTGAATGTTTAGATAAAGTAAAATCGTCTTCTTCGATTTGATTGGTTCTAACTGATCTGATGAGCCATATAAATAAGCCGATAATAATAAAGGAGCTTGGAGGTAGAAGAAGAAGATTGTTACCCATATACCAACCACCATTTGATATTAAGGGTAATATTTCATAACCAAATAATGAACCAGCTCCAAATAGTTCTCTTATAGTTGCAACACCAATAAGAATTAAACTATAACCTAAACCATTTCCAAGTCCATCGAGGAAACTAAGAAGTGGTTTCTCTTTCATAGCAAAGGCTTCAGCTCTTCCCATAACAATACAATTAGTTATTATTAAGCCAACAAAAACGGAGAGTTTTTTACTGGTTTCATAGTCATATGCCTTTAATAGTTCATCAACAACAATGACTAACGACGCAATAATTGTCATTTGCACGATTATTCTAATACTTGATGGAATATAGTTTCTGATAAGTGAAATAAANAAATTTGAAAATGAAAGAACGCTAGTAACGGCAACACACATAACGAGTGTCACTGATAAGTTATTTGTTACAGCAAGAGCNGAACATATTCCTAAAATTTGCAAAGTAATTGGATTTTCATCAATCAATGGTTTGATAATTACATCTTGATATTGTTTAAGATTCATAATCTAATTCTCTCAATAATGATGCGTAACCAGAATCACCAAACCAATATGCGACCATATTAGTAACTCCCCTTCCAGTTATAGTTGCACCAGATAATCCATCGATTTTGTATTGTGCTTGCATGTCACTTTGTTCAACTTTGCCCTTTATTACAGATAGCGCTACTTGATTATCTTTATAAATCTTTTTACCTTTCCATGATGTTTTCCATTTAGGATTATCCACTTCAGCGCCTAATCCAGGAGTCTCTTTATGTTCATAAAATTCAATACCAGAAACAGTATTAAAGTCATCTTCGATAGAGATATATCCATATAAAGTTCCCCATAAGCCATAACCCCTTATTGGTAAAATTAATTTTTGTATACTTCCTAATTCATCTCTTAATATATATATTTTGCCTACATTTTCCCTGTTTTTTATAATAGCTATATCTTCAGAGGCTGGCACTTCCGATGATTGAGTAGGATCTCTAGTTACTAAAATTTGGTCATACTCATCAATATTTTGATTGTTATATTCATCAACAATAATTCCTAGGTTAAAATCAATAAATTTTGAATCTAACTTCTTAAATTGTTCAGATATTGATTCATCAGGATTGTATATATCTGCAACTTGAAGAATCTTAATTCTTTTATCATTAAGTTTATTTTCTTTTTGTAAGTCCCTGAGACTAACTGCAGAAGTAGAAACAATTAGTGAACAAACTAAGCAGACAGCAAAAGCAACTCCAATGGTTTTTGCAATTGAATCATTCATTGTATAAAGCCTTCCTTTTTTTAATATTAGACATTACAACCATGTGATCTATAACTGGTGCTAAAAGATTAGCAAATAAAATAGCTAGCATCATACCTTCAGGAAATGCAGGATTAATAACTCTTATTAAAATTACTGTGACGCCTATAACAATTCCATATATCCATCTACCTGTATTCGTGCCTGATCCAGAAACAGGTTCTGTTGCCATAAAAACCAAACCAAATGCAAAACTTCCAATTACAGCATGCCAATACCATGGAATATTAAACATTGGATTAGATTCTGAACCAATTATATTTAATATAGATGACATTATAATCATTCCAACAAAGGTTCCTAAGACAATTCTATATGAGGCTACTTTTGTTACCAATAAGATTATTAATCCTATTGCTATTGCAATGATTGATGTTTCTCCAACTGAACCTGGAATATTTCCAAGAAAAGCATCCATCCATGTATAAGCATTAGTTATCCCTGCCATTCCATTTTCAGCAGCAACTCCTAATGCAGTTGCTCCACTATAACCCTCCGGTATTATGTTGTAATCAGATATACCTGCAACCCAAACCTTATCACCTGATATTTGTGCTGGATATGCAAAATATAAGAATGCTCTGCCTGTTAATGCAGGATTAAGAAAGTTTTTACCAGTGCCACCAAAAATCTCTTTTCCAATTACCAAACCAAATGATATACCCATTGCTGCTTGCCATAATGGAATATCNGGAGGACAGCTCAGTGAAAATAAAACTGTAGATACAAAAGCACCTTCATTTATTTCATGTTTGCGAACAATTGCAAATAATGCTTCCCAGGCAATTCCAACAGCAAAAACTACAAAATAAATTGGTAAAAAATAGCATGCACCAAACCAGATTTTACTAATAAAACTATTTGAATCATAACCAACTATATTTACAAAATAATGATGCCAATCACCAGTATTTTGTTGATTAATTGAATCAAGATATTCAAGAGAATTTGATCCGAGATTATACATTCCAAAAAACATAGCTGGAAAAGTTGCAAGCCAAACTGTGACCATTACTTTCTGTATATCTACTGCNTCTCTAACATGAATAGGGTTCTTTGTTTTTTTTCCATAAGAAAAAAATAAATTTTCAATAGCATCAAATAATGGAAACCATTTANTATATCTTCCTTCACCNACAAAATTTGGTTTNGCATTATCGAGATAATTTCTTAAAAATTTCATAAATCTTGATAAAGTTTATTTAAATTATCTAATAAAATTGATGAATAATCATATTTACTAGGGCATACATATGAACAAAGAGCTAAATCTTCTGGTGCTAGCTCAAGCATTCCCAAGTCAACTGCCATCTCAATATCAGAAACAACCAGTGCTTTTAGAAGTTGAGTGGTTAATATATTCATAGGCATTACTTCTTCATATGACGTAATTGGCACAATTGCTCTATCACCACCACCGATTGACGTATTAAAAATAAATTTATTTGGTTTAATAAATGATGATATAAATACATTAAGTTTTGAATGTAAAGATGATCCTGGTTTTAACCAGTTCATAAATATTTCGTTTACTTCATCTGGAACTACTGATATTTGAGAATCATAATAACCAATATAATTCATAACATTTTCAGCAGTATGTCCATGTAGCACAGAGCCAGAGATTACTCTTGAGTTTTGTTCTATCTTTCCGGCTGTTATTTCATCTATATTGCCACCAATTCTAATATTTAATAATGAGGGTTCAAATACTGCTGGGCCACCTAGCGAGATTATTTTTCTTGTTCTAATTTTATTATTAATTTTAAGGTAACCAATAGAAATTACATCTTGAAAATTAATTGTCCAAGCTATTTTATTAACATTAACCGGAGAAATATTTGCAATATGTGTGCTTGAAAGACCAGCAGGATGTGGTCCATTAAATTGAAAATAGTTTATATCATCACGAGATGTATCAAAGTTATTATTTTGATATGAAAGATTAATTTCACAATCAAATAAGCTACTTAAAGTATCTAAACCAATGTCAAATTCATTATTGTTAAGTGATATTATTTCAAATGGATCCACAGATAATGGATTTGTATCACAACAATTTATAAATAAGGCTATTGGGGTATCTTCAATGGATGGTGTTCTATTAAATGGTCTTGTTCTAAAGGCATTCCATAAACCAGAATTAATTAGTGACTTTTTAATGTCCTCTGAATTGTCATTAATTGAAAATGTTTCAAACTCTTCATTTTCTGAAAGTTCAATCTCTAAAGATATAAATTTTCTTTTGTCACCTCTGTTTATATTTTTAACTATACCTCCGCCCGGTGAAGTAAAGTAAACACCTGAATTTTTTTTATCTTCAAAAATTTTTTGACCTGCTTTTACTACATCACCCTCTTTAACAAGCATTGTAGGTTTCATTCCAATAAAATCATTGGACAAAAGAGCTACTGACGTAGATTTAGGTTCGTCAGTTATAGATATTTTTGGTGACCCTGATATAGGTAGATCAAGTCCTTTTGATATTGTAATCACTAATTGTGTGCCTTATTAATATTGATTGTGTAACTAATAAAAAACAATAGAATTATAAGGCTAAAGTGCCTTGGTTTCTATATTTTTAAGTAACTGGTTTAGGTAATCTAGGAAGATTAATTTTGGTTGCTATTTTTGCTAAACTTATAACTTGCTTTGAGTATCCATACTCGTTGTCATACCAACAATATAAAGTTAATCTATTTCCATTTGAAATAGTTGCTTGCGAATCTACTATTGTTGCAAAAGGAGATGAATAAAAATCAGTCGAAACAATTTCTGTTGAATTAACATATCCTATTATTTCTCTATATTTTGAATGAAATGCTATTGTTCTTAAATAGTTATTTACTTCATCATTTGTAACTGTTTTATTTAATTTAAGTGACAGTATCGCTAAACTTACATTTGGTGTCGGAACCCTAATAGCATTTCCAGTAAGTTTATCTTTGAGTTCTGGCAGTGCTTTTGAAACAGCCTTTACAGCTCCAGTTGAAGTTATAACCATATTTAAGGGTGCACCCCTTCCTCTCCTATCTTTTTTGTGAAAGTTATCAATTAAGTTTTGATCATTGGTATAAGCATGCACAGTTTCAATATGACCATCCTCAATTGTATATTCATCATTTATAACTTTTAAAACAGGAACTATTGCATTTGTAGTGCAAGAAGCTGCAGATATAATTTTGTCAGTATCTTTAATNATCTNATCATTAATACCATAAACAATATTTTTAATTTTACCTTTGGCAGGTGCAGTTAATATAACTTTTGANGCACCAGATTTAATATGAACAGATAAAGCCTCCTCNTCACGCCAAATACCNGTATTATCAATNACTANAGGATCNTNAATATTATGATCNGAATAGTTAATTTCACTTGGATCTGATGCATANATAATCTTAATGNGATTTCCATTAACTANAAGGCACGAGTTTTCTTCATCAACTCTAACAGTNCCATCAAATGNTCCATGAACNGAATCNNNANNTAANAGNCTNGCNCTTTTAAANATATCATCATCNGANNCNTTNCTAATNACNANANCTNTCAACNTNNAAATAGTTNCCNGGNCCNGTGGTTTGANTCATCATTCTTGTAANNAGTCTTCCAATTCTNCCAAANCCATANAANACAATATTAGTTGGNTTACTGGGGCGACNTGATTCTTTNTTTATGACTGAANTNAGNTCAGANTTNANAAANTCTNNAATNNTAGNCTCTATCNTNTTTNATNTNATNNAAAAANGGACATNTNANTGNTAATCTCACCNATATCNATTTCACAATCNTTNAGGTTTANAGANNTNATNTGATNTAAAATNGGANNNGTTTCNAGNTCACTTAATTCATTATTATCAGNTTGCCTNGCAAANCTNTGNNNTTTCATNATNCCAACNGGNGATTCATTNACCAANGATTTNCCATANATTAAGTATNTTNATACCCTTNCNATANAGANNTCCAATTAANGGAANCATNNATTCTGCTAAGACCTTCTCTCCATTTCCAATCACCAAACGANTCTTCTGGTAAGATTCTTTTTTGTCTTTCAGTNGATTGAAGATTTATATCTNTATTGTTAGTCATTAATAGATTATAAATGGTTTAATCAGATACCCAAATAAAACTAGGCTGAAAAATTTTTGATATGGTGGTCAGCATTACCAAATAATGCATCTATAGAAATCATTTTTTTTAGATAATGTCCAATCATCATTTCTTCACTCACACCCATTCCACCGTGTAATTGAACAGCCTCTTGGGCTGAAAATTTACCAGATTTTCCGACATATGATTTCAATGCTGATACATGTTTAAACTTATCATCTGAATTATTATTAACTTCTAGCATGGCTTTAATTAGTAAAGATTTTGCTAATTCTGATTCAATAAACATATCAACCATTCTGTGTTGTAGAACTTGAAAACTAGAAATTGGTTGTCCAAATTGATCTCTTTCTTTTGTGTATGCCAAGGTCTTAGAGTAACAAGACTCCATACAACCAACAGCTTCAGCACATATACATAGCGTAGCAATGTTTATTGTTTCTTTTAAAAGTTCCTTAGATTCATCNCCAACAGAAATTATATTAGANTCATCTACATTTANGTTTTCAAATGATATTTCAGCACATGATTGTCCATCAACAGTTGAAAATGAATTGATAGATAGTCCCGAGGTATTTGAATCTAAAATTATTATTTTTAATTCCTTATCGCTCATACAGGTGGTGATAATTTTATCTGCATTTGCACCATTTAAGACAAGTGTTTTAGTGCCATTTAACAAGTTATTTTCTAAAGTTGAATTAGGTTCCATATAATCATAACTTTTATTTGCTTCTGCATAGGCAAGAGAAACTTGCATATCACCCATACATATTTTTTCAATAAGATTATTTTTTTCTGAATAATTAGATTTATCTAGTAACATTCCAGATAAAACTACAGTTGATAAATATGGNTCTATAACCAATGCTTTTCCAAATTCTTCAAATAATATCGATAGTTCNATTGGACCAAATCCTAAACCACCTGCATCTTCTGAAAATGGCATAGATAGCCAACCCTGTTCAGCAAATAANTTCCATACATTTGCATCAAAATCATTATCTGATTTAACTATTTCTTCACGTTTATAGAAATCATATTCAGATTCGCAAAACTTTTGAATCTGTTCACGAAGCATATTCTGTTCTTCGTTATAATTAAGATTCACATTAAACTCCTAGAACAAATTTTGATAGTATATTTTTTTGAATTTCGTTACTTCCACCATAAATAGAAGTTTTTCGTAAATTAAGAAATGCGGATAAGCCATTAGCTGCATAATCTGGGCCAGCAGGTTTATCATTACTTTCATATCCGTTAGGTCCAGGATACATTAATGCATANTCTCCAGAAGCCTCAACAAATAGTTCTGATATTTTTTGTTGCATTTCCGTACCTTTTATTTTCAAGATAGATGATTCAGCACCAGGATGTCCACCATTCTCAAGTTCTGAAAGAAGTCTTAATTCTGTTATTTCAAGAGCAGATAAAGATACTTCCAATTCACTAACTTTTTTCTTTAAATCATCATTATCTATCTCATTAACTATTTTTTTAAGTCTATCAAGCTGTCGCATTGATGAACCAACAGCAGCAATTCCAAATCTTTCATGTGCTAATAAAAATTTTGCGTAAGTCCAGCCTTTACCCTCTTCGCCAATAAGATTTTTTGCAGGAACTTTTACATCTGTAAAGAAAACAGAATTAACTTCATGATCACCATCAATAGTAATAATAGGTTTCACCTCAATTCCAGGAGATTTCATATCAATTAATAAAAATGATATACCTTCTTGCTTTATCCCACTGTTATCAGTTCTTACTAAACAAAAAATCCANTCGGCATTTTGAGCTAAAGTTGTCCATGTTTTAGAACCATTTACAATATAATAATCTTCATCAAGATCATTTCTTTTTATCGCCTTTGTTTTCAATGATGCTAGATCAGAGCCAGATCCAGGTTCAGAGTATCCTTGACACCACCAGGTATTAAAATCAAGAATATCAGGAAGAAATCTTTCCTTTTGTTCATCATTTCCAAATGTATAAATAACAGGTCCAACCATCCCCACACCAAAAGGTAATATTGGTGGNCAACCTGCTAAACCNAGCTCTTTATTAAAAATGTATAGCTTAGAAGCAGACCAACCTGTTCCACCATATTCTTTTGGCCAGTTATAACCCATCCATCCTTTTTTCGATAAAGCTTTATGAAAATCAATTAAGTCTTGCTTACTAATTGTTATTTCTTTATCAGTTTTTTCTTTNACATGCTTAGGGTAATCGTTAGCCAACCAATCTCTAACTTCATCACGAAAAGCAGCATCTTCTTTACTAAAGTTTATATCCATAATTTTCTTTTAATATTTAATTTGATTGATAAAATAAGGNCCTCATTATACACAACTAAATGGCTAAAAATAAACATATTCGTTATCAAAATTATTCCTATTGTTTAGTGGAATATTTTACTAAAAATAAGGAATCATTATGTGTTATTACAAAAGATAACAATGAAGCNCAACTTTTAGTAAATGAGCTAAAGTATTTTTTAAGTGATAACGAAATCTTTCATTTTAATGAGAATGATATCCTGCCATATGATCATTTCTCTGTTCCTGAAAAAATCACAAAAGAAAGATTTAAAATCATTAACAATAATAATGACAAAAAACATATATTAATTTCATCTATTGCAAACCTCTATGAAAGATATCCTAATAAAGAATACTTTAAATCCCTAGATAGTTTTAAAATAAATACTTNAATTTCATTGGAANAGCTTATAAAAATAGTTGAAAGTCTTAATTATGAAAAAAAAACAAATGTCGATGGTATAAATCAGTTTTCAGTAAGAGGTGGAATAGTTGATATTTATTCACCAATTTATTCAAATCCGTTAAGAGTAGAAATNTTTGATGACAATATTGATTCAATAAGATTTTTTGATGTTGACTCACAATTATCGATTGAAAAAATTTCTGAGTTTTCAATTTCTAATGGAAATAACATTTNATTAAATTCAGCCAATAAAGAAAGATTTATATCAAATTGGCGAAACTACTTTCATAATTATGATGAACGATTTTGTCCTATGTTTCAAAAAATAAAGAACAATATCTATTGTGAAGGTATTGAAATTTACTTTCCATTTTTTTTTAAAGAAACTATNAACTTTTTTGATTTATTTAAGAAATATAAATATTTAAAATTTGATGATTTGTCTATTGAGATAAATAGATACAAAAATTTTATTAATGAAAGGTATCAAGACGAAAAAATTGATAANAGTAGACCATTAATTAGACCAAATCATTTNTTTNCAAAANCAAATGATATTAAAAGATTTAATAATTCTATTGAGATTTTAAAGACTNGTNACATAACAAAACAATTTGATTCTTTTAATGAACTTGAAGAATCAATCAATAATAAAGGCTTTAAAAATTCAAAAGTTATAGTAATTACTTCCATTCCTGAAGATGTTGAACTCTTGAAGAATAAATATTCTGATGAAGCACAATTAATTAAAAATTTAAATGAAGCTAAAAATGATTTATCTGTTATGTATGGTGATGTTGTAAGACCAATTCATGATTTAAAAAATAACTTATATATTTTTCATAAAGAAAACTTAGATAAAGTCTCNCATAATTTTGAAATTGTAAAAAATCAAATCGCCAAAGATAAGTCATTAAATGAAGTGTTTAAAAAAGAAGATTACGTAATTCATGAACAATATGGACTTGGTATATATAAGGGACTTGAGGTGATAAATGCCAATGAAACAACAAATGAATATATGAAAATTACATATGCTAATGATGAAAACTTATATATACCACTAAAGGACATCAACAAGATATCAAATTATCATAAAAGCAATCTTGTATCTGAATTTCAAATAGATTCATTGTCATCTTCTAAATGGGCAAGTAAAAAAAATAAAGCGAAAAAGAGAGCCACNGANCATGCTGCAGAAATTTTAGAAATAGAATCAAAAAGAAATAATGCTAATTCGTCATCTTTGAAAGTTGATAAAGAAACTCTANATAATTTTGAAANTGATTTTCCTTNCATAGAGACTCCTGATCAAATTAATGCAATTCAAGATATAAAAAAAGATTTATCACTCATTAAACCTATGAATCGGGTTCTNTGTGGTGATGTTGGCTTTGGAAAGACTGAAGTTGCTATGAGGGCNTCATTTATATCTGTATTTTCAAACAAGCAAGTTGTTATCGTTACACCTAGTACAATTTTATGTGATCAGCACTTTAATTCTTTTATAAAAAGATTTTTTAATCATCCTGTAACAATTAAAAAACTTAATAGATTTGTAAGTAACAAAGAAAAACAAATAATAATAGAGGACTTTAATAATAGAAAAATTGATATATTGATAACTACTCATATTGTTTTTAATAATAATATTGAATTTAAAAACACGGGACTGCTTATAATTGATGAGGAGCATAAATTTGGAATAAAACACAAAAACTTTATAAAAGATAAACAAAGTNATATTCATATTCTTTATTTATCTGCTACCCCAATACCAAGAACTATGAATTTAGTTTATTCTGGTCTTAAAGACTTTTCATTTTTACAAACTGCGCCATCAAATAGAATTAGTATTAAGTCTTTTTTAAAGTTAAATACTTCACANATCTTAAAGGAAGCACTTTCTAGGGAAAAAAGTCGAGGTGGACAATGTTTTATTGTTCAAAACGATATCACTAAGCTTGAAAGTATTCGAAATGAAATACAAAAAATTCTGCCAGATTATAAAGTTGAATTTATACATGGAAAGCTTCCAAAAAATCAAATAAAACAAGTTATGAATGATTTTAAAAATGGTGACATTGATGGGTTGATTTGCACAACAATAATTGAAATGGGTTTAGATATACCAAATGCAAATACAATCATAATTATAAATTCACATAAGTTTGGTTTATCTCAGTTACATCAATTAAGAGGCAGAGTTGGTAGATCAGATAAACAAGGGTATTGTTATTTTTTAATTCCCACAATGGAATTACCTAAAATATCAAGAAATAGACTNGATGCTGTAATAAAACATTCAAAACTTGGTGAGGGATTNTTAATTGCGCAAGAAGATCTTGAGATAAGAGGAGGTGGTGAAATGTTAGGAGATAAACAAAGTGGTCATATAGATAACATTGGTATAACACTATATTTATCAATGTTAAAAACTGCTATAAAAAATAATAAAGAGAATGTATCTATTGAACAAGAAGAAATAGAAGTTAACTTTAATGACTCAGCATTTATAGACAATAAGTATCTTCCCTCACCTACTGAAAGATTAAAAATTTATTCACAAATCAATAAATCAAAAACAATCAAAGAACTTAAAGTTGTTAGCAATAATTTAGAAGATAGATGTGGAAAAATGACGATTGAAATATTGAATTTAATGGAAAATAAAATCATAAATTTAAGAATTCAAGGAACGGGCATCAAGTCAATTAAATCAAATAAAAATAGGACTAATTTCTTATTAAGTAAGAATNTAAAAAAAGATATTNTTGATAAAATCATTAATTTAGCCTCTTCTAAACCTGATACATTTTCGATAACAAAAGATAATAAATTTGTTTATANANATGATGAAATAAATTCTCAAAACAGAAGAATAAATGTTAATCTTTTATTNGATGAAATACTCTAAACATATATTAGCTTTCTTATTTATATTTTCAGTATTTGTCTATTCTGATAATTCTTTAAAAGAATATAAAATCGAATTATTGATNTTTGAAATAAAGCAGTCTAATAATGANGAAGTGTTCTCATCAACTTTAAACATCCCAAAAGNTGATTTAGTAAATTTTTATAATATAAGTGAGGAATCCAATTATAGTAATTTTTCTAATATTTCAGAATATATTTCACATCATGTAGAAAAAAATTCTATAAATAAAAAAATACCATTTCCTTCGATATTATTCAGGAATGATACTAGTAACTTGAAAATACTTAATAAATTAAAAGAAAAAATTATTGATAATGATAAATATCAATTTATTGATTCAAAATCATGGATTCAAACAATTCCAAGTTTAGAATCAAGTAAATATCTTTTTTATGAAGATAAATTAAAAAATTATGGATTTTTTATAAAATTTTATCAAAAAAGATTCTTACATTTAGAATTAAAAACATATATTGGTAAATCTGATAGAAAAATGTCGAACATAAATAAATTTATTGACATAGAAAGGCGATTATTTAATGAGGAAATTCATATGTTTGACCATCCGAATTTTGCAATTTTGATCTCTATAAATGAAGTTTAATTATTTATAATAAGCGTTATCATCAATTGAATGATCAGTTAAATCTTTCACTGATTTAACTTCTGGTATTTGTTCAATTAATGTTTTTTCAATTCCATCTTTGAGTGTAACGTCTACCATGCCACACCCTTGACATCCACCACCAAATTGAAGAACAGCTTCCTTTTTATCATTAAATTCTATAAGGCTAACCTCACCTCCATGAGACTCAAGCATTGGGTTAATTTCATTGTAGATTACATAATTAATTCTATCTTCAATTGGACTTTCTGGAGATATATTTGGAACTCTTGCATTTGGAGCTTTAATAGTAAGTTGACCTCCAAATGAATCAGTATCAAAATTTACTTCGCAATCTTTTAAAAATGGAATACTACGTTTTTCAAGATTTACATTGATTAATTCAAGATTAATAATCAAATCATCAGGCATTGCTTCATCTGGTTTACAATAAGCAAGACAAGTCTCTGCTTTAGGAGTGCCTGGATCTGAAATAAAGATTCTTATAGATAGATCAGTTTCATTCTTATCATTGATAAGCTTCGCGAGATATTCCTCAGCAGACTTTGTGATATTAATTAATTTACTCATTTAAATATGTGGTTTTATAGAATTATAAATTCTTTTTTAGGAATAAGAAAAGAAACTGAATTATCTAAAGATTTAAAAAACATCACATTTAAAAAAATTGTTATCTTATTCATATCTATAAATTTAATATTTGTAACAATTGTCTTATTAATAACTAAAATTTTTATTAATGACCTATGAATAAATTTGATTTATTTTATGAAGAAATATCTAAGAGATATCTAGATATTATTCATATAAATTTAAGTCCATCAAGCTCATTTAGATATAGATGTGAGTTTGGATATAAACATAATAGTTACACGATGTATGACAATCAAAAAAATATATTATAT
>NHJW02000004.1 GCA_002169625.2 Gammaproteobacteria bacterium TMED225 | reverse complement strand
TCAATCTGAGCCATGATCAAACTCTTCAATTAATATCATGTTTGTTGATTTTTAAATAAAAAATCTAAATTTTATCTCGTATTTTGAACACCCACACGAGTAACCAAATATGTTAAAGAACTAACCGACTCGATGGTCGGGAAACGTATTCTAACGGACTTATTTATAAGAAGAAAGCTTTTTCTTTACTAATTTTTATCTTTGTCAACAAGCTTGGTTGAGTTGAGAAATTTCATTTTTGATCTCAGTTCTTTCCCAACCTTTTCTATGGGATGTTCTTCAGTAGATTTTCTGTTTGACTTCATAAATGGGCCACCACTGCCATCATTACTTTGCCGACAATCATTTAGAAAATCATCTGCAAAATTACCAGATTGAATATTTTCGAGAATTCCTTTCATTGCATTTTTTGTATTTTCAGTTATTACTTTGGGTCCACTAAGATAATCTCCATATTCAGCAGTGTTAGATATTGAATAGTGCATATTTGCAATACCGCCCTCCTGTATTAGGTCTGTAATTAGTTTTGTTTCATGCAAACATTCAAAATAAGCCATTTCAGGACTATATCCAGCTTCAACTAAAGTCTCATATCCAGCTTTGATAAGAGCAGTAATTCCTCCACAAAGTACTGCTTGCTCACCAAATAAATCTGTTTCTGTTTCTTCTTTAAATGAAGTTTCAAGGACGCCAGCTCTAGTTCCTCCATTTGCTTTTGCATAAGAAAGCGCAATATCTTTTGCAGAATATTCACCAGATGTTACATCTTCAAAAATAGCAATTAACGATGGCACTCCGCCACCATTAACATAAGTGCTTCTAACAGTATGGCCCGGGCCCTTAGGTGCAATCATAATTACGCTATTTCCTTTTTCGGGTATGATTTTTTTAAAATGAATATTAAAACCATGTGCAAATCCTAAGATTGCATTAGATTTTAAATTTGGTTTGATTTCATTTTCATAAATTCCTTTTTGAAATTCATCAGGAGCCAAGATCATAACCATATCCGCATCAACGACAGAATCAGATACTGATTTTACATTTAGTCCTGCATCAAGAGCTTTTTTCCAAGAATCAGAGCCATCTCTTAGGCCAACAGTAACATTAACTCCTGAATCATTAAGATTATTTGCATGAGCATGGCCTTGAGAACCATAACCAATTATAGAAACTTTCATATTTTTGATGATTTCTATTTGTGCATCATCGTCATAGTATATCTTCATTGAATTTCCTCTTTTGCCATTAATACATCTATCAATTTATTAATTTGTCTTAATATTTGCCTTAATAAATTGTCACTTACTGTTGTTGCAATTAATAATCTAGATACTTCATTTTCTTGTAATTGCAAGTCAAGAGATTTTTCAATGTCTTTATAGTTTTCAACATCTTTCACGGGGTCAACATGTAAACTTTCAATATTGTATCCTCTTTGATGAAAAAGACCCACAACCCTAGCAAGTGCACCAGGTTTATTTTCTAAGATAACTAATATTTTTCTTTGCATCATACTTTTTTGTCTTTACTAATCCACATATCTTTTAAACTTCCATTAGGTGCAACTAACATTGGATATACATGCTCTCCTGGATCAACATAAACATCAACAAATACAAGTTTATCTTTTATTGAAAAAGCTTCTTTTAAAGAATCTTTTAGATTAGAGTTTTTTTCAATTTTAATTCCGACATGTCCATATGATTTAACTAAATCTATAAAGTTTGGCAGAGAGCTTTGATATGTGCTTTCAGAATGTCGTCCACCATAACTCATATCCTGCCATTGTTTGACCATGCCTAAAGCTTCGTTGTTGATATTAATAATTTTTATTGGCAAATTATATTGTGTGCATGTTGAAAGTTCTTGAATACACATTTGAATACTTCCTTCACCAGTTATACAAACAACTTCTTCATTTGGAAAGGCTAGCTTAACTCCCATTGCTGCTGGCAGCCCAAATCCCATGGTTCCCAGACCACCAGAATTAATCCATTTCCTGGGTTCATTAAAATGATAATATTGTGCAGCAAACATCTGGTGTTGCCCTACATCTGATGTAACATATGCGTTACCTTTAGTTATCTGATAAACATGTTGCACTACTGACTGAGGCATAATCATATTTTGATCAGAGTTATCTTCATGCATTTTATGATTAAGTCCATGAAGTGCAGTCCATTCTTCAATTTGATCAAGCCAAGGCTTTATTGAGTTTTTATTTATTAAATGTATCTTTTCTTTTAATTGTTTGTTTAGCTCATTCAAAGAATTTTTTACTTGGCCAAATACTGCAATATTAGCTTCAATAATTTTTGATACAGAAGATTGATCAACATCAAAATGAATTATCTTTGCATTTGGTGCAAAAAGATCTGGAGTGTTTGTTATTCTGTCATCAAATCTTGCTCCAATAGCGATAATTAGATCTGCATTGTGCATTGCCATATTTGATTGGTAGGTGCCATGCATTCCTAACATCCCCATAAATCTTTTATTTGTTGCAGGATAAATTCCTAAACCCATAAGTGTATTAGTCACTGGAAAATTTAAAAACTCATTTAACTCGAATAACTCTTCAGCTGCATTACTGTTTATTGCACCGCCACCTGCATATATAACAGGTTTTTTTGCTTTCAAAATTTCAGTTACTGCTCTTTCAATCTGTTTTGAGTCAGGTTCAACTGGCGGATTATATGATCTAATTTTTACTGATTTTGGAGGATTGTAATCAAAAAGTTTATCAGGTGCAGTTGTATCTTTTGGAATATCAATTACAACTGGGCCTGGTCTTCCTGAAGTAGCTATATAAAATGCTTCTTTTACTACTTTAGGAATATCACTAGCATGTTCAATACTAAAACTATGCTTAACGATTGGTCTAGATATTCCAATCATATCTGTTTCTTGAAAGGCATCTGTTCCTATTAAATGTGAAGCAACTTGTCCAGATAAAATGACCATTGGAATCGAGTCCATAAAGGCAGTCGCAATCCCTGTTATTGCATTGGTTGCTCCAGGNCCTGATGTAACTAAAACCACGCCTGGTTTTCCTGTGGCTCTAGCGTAACCATCGGCAGCATGGGTTGCTCCCTGCTCATGTCTAACAAGAATATGTTGCAATTCCTTTTGATTAAAAATTGCATCATAAATATGAAGAGCTGCCCCTCCCGGATAACCAAAAAGATATTCAACACCCTCATCGATGAGAGATTGAACTAACATATCATTTCCTGCTAATTTCATAATTTTTTGCTTAATGAAAGGGGTTTATACATTAATCTTACTTGTAAAAACAAGTTTTTTAGGCATTTTTAAATATGTTTTTTTAGAATATTAACTAAATTTCCAATATCCTGATGTATTGGCGCATTATATGAGACTATTTTATCTGTATCTATATCTCTAAAAGATAAATGATATGAATGCAAAGCTTGCCTTGAAAACTCTTTTATAGTCTTTGCTAAATCCATGTTTGTTCCTTTAGCAATATTATTTGAAGGGTTATAAGTTTTATCACCAATTATAGGAAGTTTTTTCCAACTTAAATGAACTCTAATTTGATGAGTTCTGCCAGTTTTAAGTAANATGTTTAATAAGGAATAATTTCCTAAATCTTCTTCGAGTTTAAAAAATGTTGATGCCTCTTTACCGTCACTTCTTACTGACATTTTAGTTCTATTTTTTTTATCTCTACCTATTGGTTCATTTATTTCAAAACTGCCGAGAATTTTTCCAACAACAATAGCTTTATAAATTTTTTTAACTTTTCTTTCTTGAAGTAATTTAACGAAGTAATTTCTAAATTTTTCTGTTCTTGCAACTAATAAAATTCCTGAAGTATCTTTATCTAATCTATGAACAATCCCAGCTCTTGGAATTAGCNCAAGCTCAGGAAATCTATGAAGCAATCCATTTGCAAGAGTTCCACTATTACAGCCAGCNCCAGGATGCATAATTAAATTTGGAGGCTTATTTATAATCAAATAGTTTTGATTTTCGTTAATAAGATCNATCTTAATGTCTTCAGGTTNCCACTCAACCNTACTTTCAGACAGTGGACAGANCGAGATTTCATCGTCCATATGAACTTCATCTTTTGGGGANGCCATTTCATTATTTAAAAGCACTCTTCCATTGATGATCCATTTTTTAAGTTGAGATCTTGAATAATCTTTAAATATTTCAGAAGCTGCCTTATCAAATCTTAACTTTGATAGATCTTTTGTAACTTTTTTTGATATTTCCATATGAACTTATTAAAAAAAAATTGTTCTAATTTTATGATTTTAAGGAACAAATTGTAATTATGCAGGTAAAATCAGTAATCTAATAATGAAAAATAAAGAAAAAAAATTTAAATTGAGCCTCNCTGTTTTTTTAGTGGCTTGTATCATCGTAGGTTGTAAATCTGATGGAGAAGAAATAGAACAACCTGAAAAAATTTATTATGATCAAGCTCAAGCAAGAATGGCCTCAGGAAATTACTTTGGAGCAATTGAGGTATTAGAGGCAATAGATAACAGATATCCTTTTGGTAAATATGCTGAACAGGCCCAGGTTGAGTTGATATATGCACATTTTATGAATTCAGAAACAGAAGCGGCTCATACTGCAGCTGAAAAGTTCATAAGATTGCATCCAAGACATCCAAATATTGACTATGCATATTTTATGAAAGGCCTATCAAGTTANACAAGGGATAGAGAGTTTATAGTAAGNTTTAGTAATACTGATGTATCAAATAGAGATGTATCTGGAGCAAAAGAGTCTTTTGCAGAATTATCAGAATTTATTACAAGATTTCCTGATAGCCAATATATTCCATATGCTCAACAAAGAAATATTTATCTCAGAAATATGATCGCNAAAAATGAATTAGCTGTTGCAGATTATTATGTTTCAATAGATGCATATATTGGAGCNATAAGAAGAGCTAATTACGTAATAGAAAATATACCTAATTCAAGTGAAAACTACAGAGCTCTTAAAATATTAGAAGTTAGTTATAGCAAACTTGGTTATTCAGACCTCCTTGATGATGTAAGGTTATTAATTAAAGCTAATTATCAAAACGAAGAATTAAATGAATCATCTCTTGATAGTTCTTGGTCATGGAACTTTTTAAAAAGATCTAAACCAGAAACTTCTCAAAATAATTGATGATAATTAAATTACTNCCGATATTATCGCCATTTTTAATTTTTATAATTATTCGNCTTGTGAAGTCTCATTTTCNTTCNACTTTGTTTTCAAAAAAAACTAATAAAACATCTGAAATGATTGCTTGCTATTCTTGTGGTACTTTTATTCATGAAGATTTGTTATATAAAAAATTTGGAAGAAGCTATTGTTCTAGACATTGCTCTAATCAGTAATTTTTTTCATCCAAATATAGGTCGCAGGTATATACAATAAAGCAGTAAGTGTTGCTCCAAGAACACCAATACTCATTGCCCAAGCAAGTGGTTTAAAAAATACACTTGCAAAAATAAGTGGAATAAAGCCAGCCAAGGTAGTTAATGACGTAGTGATTATGTGTCTTGTTGACCTAATAACAACTTCAATAAGATCAGCTTTTTTCATAAGCGTTTTAGTGGCTCTCTCTTTGATATGTGATAAGACTATAATTGAATCATTAATAGAAAGTCCTATTAAACCAATTGCTCCAATTGTTGCAATAAATCCATAGTTTTGTTGTCCNAGTATCAAGCCAATAAATGATAAACCTATTGATAATATTGCCACAGAGAGAATAAGAAATGTTTCCCTAAAAGAATTTAGTGCAAAAACAAGACCTATCGTTATTAAAAATATGTATATGATTGCTGATGACCAAATTTGTGATTGCGAGTCACCTCTTACTTCAGCTTCTCCACTTTGCTTTATTGAATATCCAGGTGGAAGATTTTGAATAAATTCTTCTACATCATCGTTTATAAAATTTTCGGTATCAGATGCCAAAGTTCCGGTCCAAACCCAACCTTCAACAATATTTACTCTTTGGCTACTAATCCTTGTTATCTGAGAAGATTTTTTATTAAGTGAGGTTTTCGAATAGTTGCCGATTAGATCGATACCACCCGAAGAAGACATTGATAATGATTCGCTGTCACCTGTTATGTTTGAAGAATTCACAATGCCCTTTACTCTTATTGGTATCTCGATATTTGAATCTAACATTGANCTAATGACCATGCCGTTATTAGCTGCAAATAATTCATTAACCAAAATTTCTGTATTCTTTCCTGATAAAGATACGTTTGAGCTATCAAACTCAAATTCAATATTTGTACTAGAATTTGTTGCTTCNGACCTGGTGTGACTAATATCGGGAGCATTGTTAATTATTAACTCGAGTTTGGAGCCAAGTTCTAGAAGAATGGTTTCATCGTCTCCAAAAATGTCGTATCTAATATCTGAAAAAAATGGAGGACCGGAATAAAAACTATCAATATAGATGGTTATATCAGGATTACTTGATACTATTAATTTTGAAAGCTNGGGAAGATTCTCTATCATTTCGTAGTAATCTTTTGCAAAGAAGACACCTTGGGCCGAATTATTAGAACCAGTTTTTTCTTTTCCACCAACAATATTCATTAATACTCTTGGCATCCATCTTCCAGCAAACCAAAAATCTCTGTCTATCTCAAAAAGATTACTATCGTATATCTGTTGCCTTATTTCTTTAGCCCTTTCTGCTGTCTTAATAGAAGAAGAATTTTCTGGTAAATCAATGTGAACTCTAAACATGTCTCTGTCACTTGACGGAAAAAAATCTTTATCAATAAAGTTAAATGATAAAAAGCCAAGTAATGGCAATGAAACTGAAATTAAGATTGCTCTTCTTGGAACTGCAAATGCCCATGATAAAAAATCCTTATATTTTTGATAAAGTTTTTTATTACTATATCCCTCTTCATGGACCTTAATTTTGGCAAAGTANGGAATTTTTTCCATATAACTCATTAAAACTGGCACCATTATTAGTGCGAGCATTAATGAAGATACAATTGACATAATAACTGTAATAGCAAGCCCTCCAACAAATTCAACGCTTGAGCCCTCGCCTGTTACAATCGGTAAAAATGCAAACACAGTAGTTCCAGTTGCAGCTGCCAAAGGTGTGGTAAGTTGAACTAAGGTTTCATTTATAGATTCTTTNATAGATAGGCCTTGCGATCTTCTAAACTTGTAGTCTTCAACCACAATAATTCCATTATCTATCAATAANCCTAAAGCAATAATTATTCCAGTTATTGAAGTCATATGAAGAGGTAATCCAATTAATCTACATCCAAGNAACACAAGAGANACTGAGAATGGCAAAATCGCNGTCACTATCAGGCCTGGTCTAACTCCAAGCAAAAAGAAACTTAAACTTAAAACAAAAAAAGCAGCTAAAGAAAAACTNTTAATAAGCTCGNTAAACTTTGATGAGACATACTTAGATTCATCGTAAATCTCTTCAATAGAAATTTCTTCAGGCATTACCTCTCGCATTTCTTCAACAACAGCATGGACTCTACTAACATAGTCATCAATTCTTTGCGACATCATCCCTGTTGTTGAGATTGATATAACTTGTTTGCCGTTATACAAAAATATATCTTCAACTGGAGAAGCNGGTTGTATAGAAACATTTGCNATATCTTGAAGNCTTATTATTTCAGACTGATTAATAACTTTTACTGGTATCTCACTAACTTTTTGTGGNGTATTAATATTATCTTTTAATCTAATAAGGAACTCTGANTCTTCGTCAGAAATTACACCNACNGGCTTTT
Source organism: Gammaproteobacteria bacterium TMED225 (assembly GCA_002169625.2). Taxonomy (GTDB): domain Bacteria; phylum Pseudomonadota; class Gammaproteobacteria; order Magnimaribacterales; family D2472; genus SAR86A. Next base: position 38,242 of record NHJW02000004.1, on the reverse strand, counting down.
TGCTATCAAANGATTTAATTGCATTAGCAATGTCTTGATAGCTCAGATTCAAGGATGACATTTTTGCTGAATTAACCTCAACAATAATTTCTTCCTCTGTTGCACCATAAATTGCAGTTTCTTTTGTTAGAGGAATAGAACTAAATTTTCTTTTTAATTGATGAGCCAGTCGTGACATCATAATCATGGGAGACTCTCCAGAACCCTTCCAATNNATAATATATTCCAATGTAATAGGAGGGCCAGCTGTTCTATTAAGAGAAATCTCAACTTCTGCAGGCAATATTAATTGATCNAATTTTCCTTGAATTCTTGACCAAGTTTCTTCAATTTTATCTCTAGACACACTATCTTCGAGTTCGATATGTGATTTAGAGTATCCTTGAGAAATGATCGAATCTAGATCTTTAATTTCAACAATTTCTCTTAGCTTAATTTCAAGATCATTTANAATTTGAGTTTCAATTCTTTCTGGTGTTGCTCCAGGATAAAAAACTCCAACATTTCCCCATCTTTCTGCTAGTTCTGGATTTTCTTGAATTGGGACTGTAAAGAGGGATGAAATTCCTGATAAAAGAATAAATGCAAGTGTGAGGAATAGTATTCTAGGTCGATCTAAAAAAATGCTTATAAATTTCATTTTAGTTACTTAGTTTTTTACCTGGAATAATTTTTGAAGCTCCTCCTAGGATTACTAAATCTCCATCATTAATAGTCCCATTAATGAATGCATACTCATCCTCAAAATAAATGATTTCAACTAAATCTCTTATAACGGTATTATCATCATTGATCGTATATATTGCCCAAAGTCCTTGATCTGATTGCGAAAGAGATTTAAGTGGGACCCATGTTCCTCGTGAAATTTTTTTTGTCTTTAAATTTAGCTTAGCGATTGAGCCAGGATTAAAAAAACCATCAAAAATAAAAATTGCTAGTCTACTGTCAGAGCCACCTGGAGACATAGGAGCTAATTTTGAAAACGTTGCCTTAATGTTTCTTCCATCAATTTTAAAATCATATTTTTTACCAATTTCCATATCATTAATATAAATTACAGGAAGTGAAATATGAGCTTCTACATTATTGGAGTCTATAATTTCTAAGATAGGTGCTCCTTGATTTATTACAGTTCCCGTATCCAAAAATCTATTTTGAATAATTCCATTAAAAGGTGATACAAGATTGGTTTGTTCTAGTTTGAGTTCAAAAAATTCATACTGAGATTTAGCAATAATAAACTCTGACCTTGCCTTATCAAGATCTTGAATAGAAATATGGCCCTGCTGCCTGAGATTTTCAAATCGTTTTAGAACTTGTTTCGAAAGGTCATAACTTGCTTTAGCTTGATTTAGACGAGCTGATGCCTCTCTATTGTCTAATTCAGCTAATGTATCACCTTTTAAAACTTTATCACCAACATCAACAAAGATATTACTAATCTTTCCAGCAATTTCAAAAGATAATTTTGACTGTTCAACAGGAAGCAATCTACCAGGAAATTCTTTTGTGATTAAATAGGAATCAAGCATTTTTACCTCTAACACTTCAACAGCATAGGAAGTTACAGAGATAAAAATAAGACTAATTGAATATAAATAATTTTTAATTTTTCTCATATTTGACATTCATACATAAAAAATTTAATGTAAGCAGTGTAAACATTAATGTATTATGTATGCACTGTCAACATTATAAAAATATATGAGTTCTTATCATCATGGCAATTTAAAAACGGAGCTACTGTCATGTGCCTATAAAATGTGTGAAAGAGATGGTTATACTAAGTTAAGTATTAGATCGCTTGCTAAAGAAAGCAATGTTTCGCAAACAGCTCCGTATAGACACTTTAAAACAAAAGAAGATTTATACGCAGAAGTTGCTGCCGAAGGTTTTAATAGACTTTATAAAGCTATGTCAAAATCAAAATATAAAAGCCCAAAAAAGAATTTAATATCTGCTGGCCGAGAGTACATTAGTTTTGGATTAAAAAACTCTAATACTTATGACTTGATGTTTGGAACCGCAGTTCCTGATTTCACAAAATATCCTAATCTTTTTATATCAGCTAATAAAACTTATCTTCATTTAAGAACAGAGGTAACTGCATATTCAAAAGATAAAGATTTGTCTTCTATAGAAGAGAAATGTATAGATATATGGGCAAAAATTCATGGATTGGTTGGTCTTTTGAGAAAACTTCAAGTAGTTCCAAAGCAATTATTAGAGATGCCTGATACACCCATTATGCCAATAAACGCTATCAATAATAATCTAGATGCCTATTTAGAAAAATTTATAAAAAATATATGAGCGATCTATCTATATTTTCCATCAACATAGGTCAAAGTTGATATTGATTTCTTAAAATTTGCTTTCTCCACTAAGCCAACAATAATTGTATGAGTGTGATAATCAGTAAGTTTATCTACAGAACAAAATATGTTTGCCTGAGCATTAGTTAGAAAAGGCACACTATCTAAATCCCAATTTTCATCTAAAAATCTTTGATCATGTCTTTGGTCATCAGAACAAATATTTGATAATTCATTTTGATCTTTAGTCAAAAGATTTATACAAAAATGAGAACCTAAAAGAATTGAATCATGAATTTTTGCAGATTTATTTATACAGATTAATAAGCTTGGAGGCTCCATTGATATAGATGTCACAGATGAAACAGTTATTGCATTTGGATTATCGTTAGAATCCTTATTTGACATTATACTTACAGAGTAGATATATCTTCTCATGGCTAATCTAAAATTGTCTTGAATGCTCATAGTATGAATTATACTTAAAGAAAATTATTTTATATGAAAAATAGTATTAGAATAACTGGTGGAATTCTCAAAGGGAAAATGATTCCTTTTGATCATAGAAAAACGTTGAGGCCAACATCAAGTAAACTTAGGGAAATTTTGTTTAATTGGGTGCAATTTGATATTTACGATTATGAGTGTCTTGATCTTTTTGCTGGCACAGGTGCCCTTGGGATAGAAGCTATATCAAGAGGTGCAAATAAGACAGTATTTATTGAGCTCAATAAAAAAAATTATTTGCAAATTAAATCTTTAATCAAAGAACTTGGCATTGATAACAAATCTATGGTCCTTTTTAAAGACTGTATGAATTGGATTAAATTGAATGATCTGTCAAAGTTTGACCTAATATTCTTAGATCCTCCTTTTAACAATAATTTAGAAATGAAAACACTTGAAATATTGTCAAATAACAAAAGTTTAAAACCATCGTGTAAAATCTACTTAGAATTTAGCAAATTTTCAAAAATTGAATTGCCTATTTCATTTAAGATACTAAAAGAAAAAAATTTAGGTGATGTAAAAGCATTATTTCTTAAATATGAAAATTAAAATCGCATCAAGATCATCGAAATTAGCTTTAAAACAAGTTCAAGAATTTGTAAAAATATCAAATATTTCAGACTATGAGCTTTTAAACATTACAACGGAGGGTGACAAATTAAGCTCTGAGGGGTCAATTTTGTTTGATAAAGCGAATTTTGTAACTGATATTGAGATAAATCTTTTGAACGACACAGCAGATCTTGCTGTCCATTCTGCAAAGGATATGCCTGCTAAAGATACCGAAGGATTAGAACATCTCTTTTTTATAGAAAGTTCTGAAAGAAGACTGTCTGATTTAATAATTTTTAAAAATAATGAAAAATTTAAAACAGATATGATACTTGGTACTTCAAGTCTTAGAAGAAAAATGCAAGCTAAGTTTCATTTAAATGCAGAGAATGTTATTTCTTTAAATGGAAATATTGATACTAGGCTCAGAAAGTTAAATGATGGTATGTATGATTGCATTGTTTTGGCAGAAGCAGGCTTATACAGGTTAGATTATCTTCTTAAAAGTAACAATTATTTTAAACTTAATCATATTACATGTTCTGGCCAAGGAGTTTTGGCAGTGCAATGGAAAAAAGGAAGTAAAATTGGGGAATTAATTAATTCATCTATAGTTAACAAGTCAATAGTTGAATTAAATAATCAAATAGAGCTTGAAAAAGAATTATTAAGAAAGTTGGATGCCGATTGCAACTCTGCTATTTCTTTGCATGCTTCAAACAGAATAATTAAAGGTGAAATATATGGTTTAGAGAACTTTATTTCTTTTAGTGGAACAAATATTGAACAAATATTGAAAGATATAGACCAAAAAGGAGGATTGAAATTATTACATGAACATAATTGATATAAGTTCTAAAAGTAAAATTTCGGATTCAAACAGTTTTATAGAAAATATTCCCTTATTTAAAATAAAACCTATGAATTATAATCTTCCTTCATTCGAATTCACGAATGTAATATTTCAAAGTATGGCATCTGTTGAAAATTTCAAACATTTTGAAATATGTAACAACAAAAATATTATATCTATTGGAAAATCTACCCAAAAAGCTCTTTTATATAAGGGTATTAAATCAGAAGTTCCTGATATTCCTGGCTCAATAGGACTAAAAAAAATATTAAAAAATAAAATACAAAATCAAAAATTTTTAATCGTCAAAGGTGAAAATGGTTTGAATGATATTGAGAATTTTATTAATGAGCAGGGATCATATTCTGAAAACATAATTTGTTATGAAAGAAAAAGTATTGATGGTTTTGATAATATTAAAAATAAATTTGATACTGCGGATGCTATTATTTTTACAAGTGTTTATGGTGCAAAAATATTTTTTAATAATCTCTATGACCTCAAAAATAAAACAATTTTCCTGAGCATTTCAGATAGGATCAAAAAAGAAATTTCAGCAATGGGCTTTGAAAGTAAAACTATTGATTATTTTTCAAATGATTTACATTTAGAGATAAAGAAAGCTATTTAGTTTTTTTACCATTACCATTTTTCATTGATGAGAAAAATTCATCATTTGTTTTATGAGTTTTAATTCTATCTATTAAAAATTGAATGGCTTGAGCATCTTCCATTTCATCAAGAATTTTTCTAAGAACCCACATTCTTTGAAGTTCTTCACCGGAAGTTAAAAGATCTTCTCTTCTAGTTCCGGATCTTCTTATATTAATAGCTGGATAAATTCTTTTTTCAGCAATTTTTCTCTCAAGATGAATCTCCATATTGCCTGTGCCTTTAAATTCTTCATAAATGACTTCATCCATTTTAGAGCCTGTTTCTACAAGTGCTGTTGCAATTATTGTTAAGCTTCCACCTTCTTCTAAGTTTCTAGCTGCTCCGAAAAATCTTTTTGGTCTCTCAAGTGCGTTAGAATCTACACCACCGCTTAATATTTTCCCTGACGCTGGCTGAACAGAGTTATAAGCTCTACCTAAACGTGTTATTGAATCTAGAAGAATAACAACATCCTTTTTATGCTCAACTAATCTTTTAGCTTTTTCAATAACCATATTTGCAACCTGAACATGTCTGGTTGGCGGCTCGTCAAAAGTACTTGCTACAACTTCTCCTTTAACAGTTCTTGACATATCTGTAACTTCTTCAGGCCTCTCATCAATAAGCAAAACTATTAATTCTACTTCAGGATTATTACTCTTTATTGAGTGAGCAATACTTTGAAGCATTAGTGTTTTACCTGCTTTAGGTGGAGAAACTATTAATCCTCTTTGACCTTTACCAACTGGCGCTATTAAATCAATAATTCTCGATGACAGATCTTCGTTAGAACCACTTCCTTGTTCAAGCATNAATCTTTCTGTTGGGAATAATGGAGTCAGATTCTCAAAAAGAATTTTATTTTTTGTTCTAGATGGCTCCTCACCATTGATTGTATCAACTTGAATTAAAGCAAAATATCTTTCCTTNTCTTTNGGTGTTCTAATCTTTCCAGCAACAGAATCGCCTTTTCTAAGTCCAAATTTTCTTATTTGACTTGGAGAGACATAAATATCATCTTCACCTGCGCAATATGAGCCCTGTGGTGATCTTAGAAANCCAAAACCNTCATTAAGTATTTCTAAGACNCCTCCGCCAAATATATCAATACCTTCCGAAGCCTTTAGTTTAAATATTCTAAAAATAATTTCTTGTTTTTTAAGACGGCCAAGATCATCCATGCCAAGCTCAGTAGCAATTGTTACTAATTCACTTACAGGCTTATCTTTAACTTCGCTAAGATTCATTAATTATTCCAATATTTTTAATTCGAAAAGGTAGTAAAGGGTGTTCTATTAACTCTGGATGTCAAAATGATAACTATTTTTTAATAAAGATGCAAAATTATATATAAAAACTAAATTTTAGATCTAATGAATTCATCGAGTTGTTGCTTAGTCAAAGCTCCGATTTCGGTGCCAACAAGTTCACCATTTTCAAAAATCATTAGGGTTGGTATCGATCGAATTCCATATTTGGCAGCAGTTTCTCTATTATTATCTACATCCATCTTACAAACCGTCAAAGAATCTTTAAATTCTTCAGAAGCTTCTTCAACCAGGGGAGCAAGTTGTTTGCATGGCCCGCACCACTCTGCCCAAAAGTCTACCAGCACAGGTTTGGTTGAATTTATAACCTTGGCAACAAATTCATCATTATTATTAACTTCAATAACATTATTCATTTATTATTTATCTCCTTAGACACATCTTTGGCAGCATATGTGAGTATAGCGTCTGCTCCGGCTCTTTTTATGCATATTAGTGATTCTAACATAACATCTTTGTCGAGCCATCCTTGTTCTATGGCAAGTTTTAACATGCTAAATTCCCCACTTACTTGATATGCAAATGTAGGAATTTTAAAGTTATCTTTAATCAAGTGAATTACATCTAAATAAGGCATAGCTGGTTTGATCATAACAATATCAGCGCCTTCATTTATATCAAGAGCAACTTCATGTAAAGCTTCATCAATGTTGGAAGAATTCATTTGATATGATGCTTTTGATGCATTTCCCAAGTTTGAAGAAGATTGAATGGCATCTCTAAAAGGACCATAAAATTTAGAATTATATTTTGCTGCGTAAGACATTATAATAGTATTTTTGAATCCCTCTTTTTCAAGAGTATTTCTAATTGATCCTATTCTGCCATCCATCATGTCTGACGGAGCAAGAATATCTGCTCCTGCCTGAGCCAACAACAATGATTGATCTGATAAGATTTTGATTGTTTCATCATTTTCAACCTCTTGGTTTATAACAATTCCGTCATGTCCATGATCTGTATATGGATCTAGAGCAATATCTGCAATAAGAGTAATTTCAGGAAAATTATTTTTTATTTTTTTAATAGAATTAGAAATATAGTTATTTTTATTTACAGCTTCTTTTCCTGCTTTATCTTTTTTTGATGGATCTATAATTGGAAAGACAGCAATAGTATTGATGCCTGAATTAATAATATTTTCTATTTCTTTTAGAGCGCACTCATCATCATATCTATAAATATCAGGCATTGATTCAATTAATTCTTGGCCCTTTAAATTTTCCTTTAAAAATATTGGTTGTATTAAATCACTAGATGTAAGCTTATTTTCTGAGACAAGATCAATAATGTTTGAGTTTTGTCTCAATCTTCTTAAACGAGTGTTTGGATATTTTCTACCTTTTAACATTTTAATCTGTAATAGCTCCTAAACTGGCTGATTTTACGCTAGCTGCATATTTTGAAAGAACACCTTTTTTTGGAGTTTTAATTGGATTTTTCCATTTTGCAGATCTTTTAACTATTTCTTCTTCATCTACTTTTAATACTAATTTATCATTTTTAGCATCTATCAATATAGTATCTCCATCTTCAATTAAAGCTATAAGTCCGCCATCTGCAGCTTCAGGTGAAATGTGACCAACAACAAATCCATGAGTGCCACCTGAAAATCTGCCATCTGTTATAAATGCAATCTTATCTCCTAATCCTAAACCCATAATAGCAGAGGTTGGTTTTAACATTTCTCTCATTCCAGGACCACCTTTAGGACCCTCATATCTAATGACAACAACGTCGCCTTCAAAAATTTTCTTAGAGAGGATTGCTTTAACTCCATCTTCCTCAGAGTTAAAAACTTTTGCTTTTCCTTCAAAGGAGGTACCTTCTTTTCCTGTAATCTTTGCAACAGCTCCATCTTTAGCTAGATTGCCATAGAGAATTCTTAAATGGCTGTCTTTTTTAATAGGCTCCTCAATTGATCTAATGATTTTATTATCTTCATATGGTTTTATATTTTGCAAATTTTCTTCTATTGTATTTCCTGTAACAGTCAAACATTTTCCATGAAGTAATCCTTTATCAAGAAGGCTTTTCATTAGTGGTTGAATTCCCCCCTTAGCATTAAGTTCAGACATATAATGTTTTCCAAATGGCTTTAGATCAGCCAAAACAGGAGTTTTTTTCCCAATTTTTGTAAAGTCATCTAAACAAAGGTTTACTCCAATTGAGTGTGCCATCGCTAATAAGTGAAGAACAGCATTTGTTGATCCTCCAAGAGCTATTACTATAGTAATAGCATTCTCAAATGCTTCTTTTGTCATAATGTCTGAAGGCTTAATGTCTTTATCTAGTAAGTTCATTATTGCAACTCCTGCATTTTTACAGTCATTATTTTTGAAGTCTGAAATAGCGTCTTGACTACTACTTCCTGGCAAACTCATTCCAAGAGCTTCTATGGCAGATGCCATAGTGTTTGCTGTATACATGCCCCCACATGAACCAGGACCTTCAACAGAAATTTTTTCATAATGAATAAGTTCATTTTCATTTATTGATCCTTTAGAAAATTCTCCAACTTTTTCTGAAACAGTCACATAATCTGTGTTTTCTTTACTTGGTTTTATTGAACCACCATAAATAAAGATAGATGGTCTGTTGAGCCTAGCCATGCCGATTAAGCATCCAGGCATATTTTTATCACATCCACCTATTGTTATAAGGCCATCATAACCAAGGCAACCAACAACTGTTTCAATTGAGTCGGCAATTACTTCTCTTGAAACAAGAGAATATTTCATTCCTTGAGTTCCCATAGATATTCCGTCAGAAACAGTAATGGTATTAAATAAAATTCCTTTTCCACCAGATAAATTTATAGAGCTCTCCACGACTTCAGATAAATCATTGATNTGCATATTACAAGGTGTTACTTTTGCTCCAGTAGATGCAATNCCTATAAATGGCTTTGAAAAATCTTCAGTTGTAAACCCAACACCACGCAACATAGAACGTGATGCAGCCTGATTAGGTCCATCAACAAGTTTTTTAGAATACTTACGCATACTCATTTCACAAATATTTTCTCATTCGGATGCGTATCTTAACGCAGCTGAGAGTAATTTTTTAGTATATTTTTCTTTTGGATATTCAAAAACATTATTTGCAANGCCTGACTCTACAATTTTTCCATCCTTCATAACAAAAATGTAATCGGACATAGAGCGAATTACTTTCAAATCATGACTTATAAAGAGATATGTTAATTTATATTCATCTTGAATATTTTTTAACAAATTAATAACTTGGATTTGTATAGATCTATCTAAGGCTGAGGTTGGTTCATCAAGAATCATGAATGCTGGACTAATAATTAAGGATCTTGCAATGGCTATTCTTTGGCGTTGACCNCCAGAAAATTCATGTGGATATTTNTTTTTTGCCGAAAGTTCAATTCCAACATCACTTAATACCTTATCTATTTTAAATTGTGATTCTTTTTTTGAAAGTTTGAAGTGAACTGATAAACCTTCTCCAACAATTTCATCAATCGTCATTCTTGGTGACAATGATCCGTATGGATCTTGAAATACTATTTGAATATGTTTCTTTATTTGCTTAGAAGAACTGGATATTTCAAGACCATCAAAAAAAATATTTCCTTCATATTTTGTTAAGTTTGCTATTGCTTTTCCTAAAGTTGATTTACCAGATCCTGATTCTCCAACCAATCCAATTGTTGTATTTTTATAAATATTTAAAGATGTATCTTTTACAGCGTGAAATCTATTTTTTTTGAAAAAATTAATACTTGGCATTTCATAGAAAACATCTAAATTCTTTATTTCAATCAAGGGATCTTCTTTGAGTTTAATGTTGATTTTTGGTTGAGGTTCAGCACTAAGTAGTTTTTGAGTATATTGATGCTTTGGGCTATTAAAAACCTCACTAGTATTTCCACTTTCAACAATATTTCCATTTTGCATAACACACACATCATCTGAAAATTCTTTCACAAGACCTAAGTCATGTGTGATAAAAAGNATNGACATGCCTAGTTCTTTTTTTAATTTAGACATCAAGTCTAATATTTGAGCTTGAATTGTTACATCAAGAGCGGTGGTTGGTTCATCAGCAATCAATAATTTTGGTTTATTTACTAAGGCCATAGCAATCATTATTCTTTGTCTTTGTCCGCCAGATAATTCATGNGGATATGAATTGAATCTTCTTTCAACATCATCGATTTCAACTAATTTCATTAATTCGATTGCCTCACTTTTTGCAGACTTTTTTGTTAAGTTAGAATGAAGAAGCACAGATTCTGTAATCTGATTTCCTACTTTATGAAAGGGGTTTAATGAAGTCATTGGTTCTTGAAAAACCATCGAAATAATATTACCTCTTAATGATAATAATTCTTTTTTAGANGAGTTTATTATTTCTTTACCATCAAACTTAATTGATGACTCGTCAGAATAGGATGATTGTGGCAATGGCAATAACTGCATTATTGACATAGCGGTTACAGATTTGCCAGAACCCGATTCACCGACTAGAGCTAATGTTCTATTATTTCTGATATTGAAACTAATATCATCTACAGCACGAAACACTCCATCTCTGATCCTAAAATCAATGCTTAAATTTTTGATTTCTACAATATTATTCATAAAATTTCTTTGTATTCTAACAAAAAGTCATCTACAGCTTTTTTTGCAGATTTTAACCTTGTCATGTTTGCAAAGCCATGAAACAAAGACGGATAATGCAATTGTTTCACATAAGTGCCATTTTTATGAAGTAAAAAAGCATATTTTTCAGCTTCATCTAAAAGGGGGTCAAATCCAGCAGTAACTATTATAGTTTTGGGAATTTTTTTTTCAGGCTCAAGAAGTAATAAATTAAAAGTATTCACATCATTATCAGCTAACGAGTTTCTAAATTTATCCCAAAACCATTCCATAGCTTTTTTAGTAAGTAAATATCCTTCTTTGAATAGTTCAATAGAATTAGATTTGCAATGAGGATCACACATTGGATAGATCAAAAATTGACTATGAACATTTTGTCTATTCTCATTTGCAATAGTGTGTGTTACCGAAGCTGCCAAATGTGCACCGGCACTATCACCACATAAACTAATATTATTTATGTTAACTCCTCTTTCACAAAGCCAATTGATAGCAGTTAAGGCTTCATTTGTAGCATAAGGAAATTTTTTTTCGGGCGACAAGCTGTATTCAAGTGAAAATATTTTTGTTCTTAATTTTTCTGAAAAATATGACACCGTTGGATCATGTGTATCAACTGAGTTCAATACATAACCTCCTCCGTGAAAGAATAAAATTATATTTTCATTGTCCGTTTTGTACGGAATGTATTCTCTTAAAAGTAAATTATTTTTAACTCCGATTAGATGATCCTTAGTTTCAAGCTTTTTTTTGGTCTTAGTTGCAAGACGGAGATCTTTTCTTTTAGAGTTAATTAAATCCCTAACCTCTTGAATTTCATTATCCTCAACTTTATGTAAATCAAACTTTGGCATCAAAGCAAAAAGAAATTTTGATTGAGAATCAAAAATATTTTCTCTTTTTATATCTTTCTTTAGATTATAAAATATGTCAATAATCCAAATCGGGATTGAAAAAAATAGATTTATAAAAAAGTTTCTTATCATGTCATAATTATTATAAATAAAACTCAACTTAATAATTTGTGAAGTTTATCTTACTTATTAATGAAAAATACATTATTTATACTTTCAATCCTATCTTTTTATTCATTTGGTAACGATCAAGATTTTATATTTACAAATCCTTCAAAAGATAATCAAATTAAGCCTGCCGATGAAGTATTTGTATTTTCATACGTCAAAGATGAAAAAAAACTTAATTTAAATTGGGAAATTAAAGAAAATTATTATTTGTATCTGGATTCTGTGAAAGTTAAAAAAAATGAAAATTATATAGATTTCAAAATTATTACTGCAAATATCATAGAATATTCTGACGAATTTTTTGGCAAAACTAAAATTATTAGAAATTCATTAGAAATTTCTTTTGACGATGAACAAAATTCTTCAGACTTAAGGATTATGTATCAAGGATGCGCAGATAAAGGTTTTTGTTATCCTGTTCAAGTTAAAGACTTGAAATAAATTCTGTTAAAATCTGTTAAATGAAAATATTAGTTTTAAATGGTCCTAACTTAAACATGCTTGGTTTACGTGAGAAGAATATTTATGGCTCTGAAACTTTAAATGATATTGAGACTAAACTTTCAAAAATTGCAGAAAAATCGAAATGTGAAATCAGCTTTTATCAAAGTAATGCTGAGCATGAACTTATTGATGCTATTCACAAAGCATTTAAAGATAATGTGAATTCAATTATTTTTAACCCAGCTGGTTATACGCATACAAGTATTGCACTTCGAGATGCTATTCTTGCAGTTAAAATACCTTTTTATGAAGTTCATATTTCTGACATTGATTCAAGGGAAGACTTTAGAAAGAGATCTTACTTTAGTGATATTGCTGAAAAAGTCATTAGTGGCAATGGGACCCATGGTTATGTTCTTGCATTAGAGGATGCTATTAAGGTGCAAAGTTAAATGGACATAAGAAAAATTAAAACATTAATAGAAATGTTGGAGAATTCTAATTTAAATGAAATTGAGGTCAGTCAGGGAGATGAATCTGTGCGCATTTCNAAAAGTAATAGGATNATTAATGTTNAAGAAACTAATAAGGATCAAATAAATAATAGCGTCAATGAAGAATGAGATATGTGATNGATCTNAAAAATTTTAATTAAAAATGAGTTCCACATATANCCATAAATTAATCGAAGAAATTATCCAAAAAAAGTGGGATGATGAAAATCGATACGTTTCTAAAATAGATAAAAGAGAAAAATATTATTGCCTTTCAATGTTTCCTTATCCTTCNGGAAAACTGCATATGGGGCATGTAAGAAANTATACAATTGGAGACGTTATTTCGAGATATAAAAGAATGCAAAATCTTAATGTTTTCCAACCTATGGGATGGGATGCGTTTGGATTACCTGCTGAAAATGCTGCCATAGAAAACAAAGTTAGCCCTCAAAAATGGACAAATGAAAATATTAGCAATATGAAAACACAACTAAAATCTTTGGGCTTTAGTTACGATTGGTCAAAAGAATTAAGAACCTGCGATTCAAATTACTATAAATGGGAACAGTTAATCTTTAAAAAATTCTTTGATGCTGGTTTGGTATATAAGAAAAAATCATTAGTTAATTGGGATCCTATTGATCAGACAGTATTAGCGAACGAACAAGTTATTGATGGAAAAGGTTGGCGATCTGGTGCTCAGGTAGAAATGAAAGAAATTGATCAATGGTTTATAAAAATAACTAATTATGCAGATGAGTTATTAAGCTCTTTAGATAAACTTGACTGGCCAGAAAATGTTAAGTTAATGCAAAAAAATTGGATAGGCAAGTCTGAAGGTGCTGAAATATTTTATAAAATTGATGGAGAAGATAAATTTCTTAAAACTTTTTCAACAAGGCCAGATACTATCTATGGCGTATCATTTTTAGCAATTTCTCCCAATCACCATATAGCAGATAAATTATCCAAAAATGATGAGAATATCTTAAATTTTCTAGAAAAATGTAAAGAAGCTAAGGCGGCTGAAGCGGATATAGCTAAAGCAGAAAAGCTTGGAATAGATACNGGTATTAAAGTAATTCATCCATTAACTGGAAAAAAAATTCCTGTATGGATTGGTAATTTTGTTTTACTTGATTATGGAACTGGCGTTGTTATGGGAGTGCCAGCTCATGATGCAAGAGATAATGAATTTGCCTCAAAATATAACTTAGATATTCAACAGGTTATNAAAACCGATTCTGATGAGATGCCAGTTTTAGAAAAAGGGATTCTAATGAATTCAGAGAAGTTCAATGGCTTTACTTCTGAACANGCTTCAAAAGATATTGTAGATGAATTAATAAAACTTAATGTTGGTAAAAAATTAATACAGTTTAGATTAAGGGACTGGGGTGTAAGCAGGCAGAGATATTGGGGATGTCCAATTCCAGTAGTTTATGATGAAGGCAATGCTANGGTGGTGAGTGAAAAGCAGATGCCAGTAGAACTTCCAAGGTTAGAAGAAAACTCAACACCAAATCCACTAAGTCANAACCAAGATTTTATAAATATTGGTAAAAATCTATCAAGAGAAAGTGATACTTTTGACACCTTTATGGATTCTTCNTGGTATTACGCAAGATTTACTTCTGCAGATAATAACAAAGAGATTTTTGATAATAATACAAAATACTGGCTACCAGTAGATTTATATATAGGTGGTATTGAACATGCAATTCTTCATTTACTTTATTCAAGGTTTTTTCATAAAGCAATGAGAGATATAGGCTTGGTGGATGGCGATGAACCTTTTAAGAAGTTACTTACACAAGGTATGGTTCTTAAAGATGGTGCAAAAATGTCAAAATCTAAAGGGAATACTGTTGATCCCCAATCTTACATTGATAAATATGGCGCTGACACGGTTAGACTTTATATGATGTTTACATCTCCACCAGAACAAAGTCTTGAATGGAGTGAATCATCAGTAGAGGGAGCTTCAAGATTTCTAAATAGAATATGGAATNTAATTCAAGGACGTAAGAATTCCTACTTTGAAAAAAAATTTGATTTCACAAAAAATGAACTTGAGTTAAGAAGAAAGTCTCATGCAACATTAAAAAAAGTTCAATATGATTATGAATCAAGATTTTCTTTCAACACAGCAATTGCAGCTATTATGGANTTATTAAACTCAATTCCTGATGATTTTAAAGATAAGAATGCAAAAGATTCAGAAATATTTTGTTTAAATGAAGCAATTGTTTTTATTTTAAAAATGTTGTCCCCAATATCTCCACATATTTGTGAATATCTTTGGAAAGATTTCTTTGGCAATGAAATGTGTATTGAATCCTCTTGGCCAGCTTATGATGAATCCCTTATTGAATCAGAAGAATTTGAATTAATCATTCAAATTAATGGAAAAGTTAGAGGTAAAATAAAAGTTAATAAAAAAATTGATGAAGATTCTATAGAGGATCTTGCATCAAAAGTGGATAACGTAAAAAGCTATTTGGAAAATAAAGAAATAAAAAAAGTCATTTTTGTAAAAAATAAATTAATTAATTTTGTAATTTAGCTACATTCCTTAACTTTTTATATATTTAATATAATATAAATAAAGCGATATGAATTATCAAAAAAAAATCTTTTTAACTTTTACAGTCCTCTTCATTTCTTCATGCAGCATAGGTCAATTTGAAAAAGTTGACACAAACTTAAAATATTATTCATTTACTTACAACGATGAAATTCCTTCATATTTAAAGAAAAAAATTCAAAATATTAATCATGGTGGAGATAAAGAAAATATTCATGACATAAATATTAGTAACTTTGATCTTAAAAAATATGATATTTATTCTGGTTCCACTCTCAGAGCGCTAGAGACTGAAGTGAAAGGCTCATTAAATATTTCAATAAAAAAAGAGGATAAGATAATAAATAAGACATTTAATTCTATTAAAAGATTTTCATCAGTAGAATTAAATCCGCTCGCTGAAAATCAAATTTTAGAATTTATGGAAAGAGAAATTATAAATGATTTAATGGCTCAATTAATTATAGAGGTCAAGCTACTTGATTTGTGAAGCTTCATCTTTGAATAAGTATATTGAGAAGTTATCAAATATCTTTTTTATATTTGGGCCTGAAATAGTTTTAAGAAATAATTCATCTGATCAAATTAATAAATTTTTTAAAGAGAAGGGTTTTACTGAGAAAAAGATAATTACAGAAAATGACTATAAGGATATTCAAAAAGTTATATTGGAGAATGCTGGAGGTTCATTATTTGGAACTAAAACTATTATAGAAATCCTTCATAAAGGTGGGAAAATCCCCAAAGAGATTTCAAATATTTTTGAAATTAAAAACATAAATCAAATGAGTAATATTATCTTAATAATAAGGTCGTCTCTTGAAAAGATTAATAAATCTTCAAAATGGGTAAAAGAAATGAATGCGCTTGCTTTGTTAGTACAATGTAACAAATTAAAACAGTTTGAAGAAAAAATATGGGTAAAAAATCAGCTAGATTTTATGAAAGAAGCAGATGCAAAAAAATATACAAAGAGAATCACAGATATTTTTTCAGGAAATTTAGTTGCCCAGCAGAATGAAATAAAAATTTTAAAATTAATTNATTCAGATNCTCAAGAAGAGGTATCAGTTGAANAAGATGAAGCCGAATTCCTGCCCTATGAACTAGAAGACAAAATAATTGAATTAGATACTAATTATGCTCTAAGAATTGCTAAATCAATTAAGAAAAATGATGAACACTATGCGCCATTNTTGGTATGGATTATTGGAAAAATTATTAATGTATCAATAGGCGAACACCAAAGAAAAAATAGNTTAGAGAGCTTTGGTATATGGAGAAACAAAATACAAACTTATAAAAACTTTATCAAACAAAATTCCTTAGCTAAGATGATGCCACTTCAAAGAAAAGTATTTGAACTCGATCTTTCTTCTAAAGGCATTGGTAACATTACCAAAGAACAATTCTGGCAAGAGCTTGATAATTTAATAATAAAGCTGACTTCTAACTAAAAAACTTTTTTGTAAANACATCTTTACATTTCTTGAAAAGTTCATGACCTTGAATAAGTTTAGTTTTTGTATTTATNACCTCTCCTACCTCTGCAAGCCCTTTTGTAGAGCTTGTTAACCAAATTGATTCTGAATCAATTAAATCTTCAAGTGTATATTTACCTTCTTGAACATCTATACCTTCGTTCTTGATAGCTTTTATGAGAAGTTCTCTTGTAATACCGGGCAGAATATTATTAGTTAGGGCTGGAGTCATAACTAAATTATCCTTCACAAAAAAAATATTAGATGCCCCACCTTCTGTAATAAAATTATTTTTATGCATTATTACCTCTTCGCATCCTTTATCTTTTGCATCGTTCATACTCATTACATTTCCAAGAAGTGAAGTTGATTTGATATCACATCTTTGCCATCTTAAATCTTCACAAAGCATAACCTTTAAGGTCTTTGACTTAAATGCATGCTCAACAACATAACCAAAGGTTTCTATTTGGATGTTTGCATCAAACATATGCGACCTTATAGGATCAATTCCTCTGGAAATCTGATAATACACATATCCATTTTTAAGATTACTCTTTTTGATAAGCTGTTTTATCTCCATAGCAATTTTTTCAATGTCAGCTTTGAATGAAAGGGAATTACAGCTTTTATCCAATCTAGTTATATGCTCATCAAATGCAATAATATTAAAATTATAAAAAGGTATCACTTCGTACACACTATCTGAAAATGTATAAGCCCTGCTAAGAGGTGAAATTTTTATTTCATTTAAATAATTGAATATGCCATTGTGAACGGCATGAGTATTTTCCATCTAAGATATTCCAAATAGACTCATTAACCAAAGAATGAATCTTGACCATAATCTTCCAAAAAATCCTTTTGATTCAACATCTGTAAGAGCTACTAACTTGGATGTCAATATAACCTCATCATTACTTACAATATCGAATGTTCCTAAAGCATCTCCTTTTTTAATGGGTGCTTGAACATTATTTGTTAAATTGAAGTTCACCTTTACGTTTTTAAAATTAGTTCTTGGAAGTGTAATAGATATGTCCTCTTGAACGCCAAGGGCCAAGTTATCAATTTTACCGCCCCAAACTTTTACAGTCGCATACTCTTTATTGATTTCAAAATATTTCTGGGATGCATAAAATCTAAATCCATATTCAAGTAATCTTTGTGTATCTGAAAAGCTATCATTAGCTGTATCACTTCCTGCCACAACTGTTATAAGTCTCATGTTTCCTCTTTTAGCAGATCCAATTAAACAGTAACCCGCAGAAGATGTGTAGCCTGTTTTTACTCCATCTGAAGTTTCATCTCTCCATAACAATTTGTTTCTGTTATATTTATTAGCAGTAATTCCTCCATACTCAAACTCTTTCTCTTTAAATAAAGCATAAATATCAGGGAAATTTGTCATAAACTTTGTTGCTAAAATTGCTAAATCTTTTGATGATGTTAAATGGTCATCGTCAGGTAAACCTGTTGAATTTCTAAAATATGTATCGTTCATACCTAACGATCCTGCATATGAATTCATTAAATCTACAAAACCGTCCTCTGTACCTCCTACATACTCAGCAATTGCAACTGCAGCATCGTTACCAGATTGAATAATAATACCTTTTAGTAAATCTAAAATAGAGACTCTCTTACCTACTTCAATAAACATTTTTGAGCCACCCATCCTCCATGCCTTTTCACTAATTAATACCTTATCATCAAGATTAATTAACTCATTTTCTATCTGATCAGCAACAACGTAAGCCGTCATCACTTTTGTCATACTGGCAGGTTCAATCAATCCATTTGAATTGGATTCTGCTATAACGGTATTGGTATTAGGTTCAATTAAGATATAGCTTTTTAAATTTAAGTCTGGAGCATTAGGCACAAAGCTTTGAGCTATAGCAATATTTGATGCAAGACATAATGTTATTAATAAAAATTTTTTCATTTTTTAAATTCTTCCGATAAATAATATACTGCCATAGCATAAAAATGACTTCTATTGTATTTAGTTATTGCTACAAAGTTGTCATCACCAATAAAATAAACGTCTTTACCATTCTCATTAAAGCTTAAAGGAATGAATTTGGAAAGAGAATTATGTGGTTTATATATATTTCTAACATTATTAGGTTTAGATTTATAAACAATAGTTCCATTTTTCTTCCAACCATGTACTTTTAAATAATTTGCAATGCTTCCAATGGCATCATCAACTGAATTAAATAAATCTATACTGTTGTCTCCATCAAAATCTACTGCATAAGCTCTGTAACTCGATGATATGAATTGACCATAGCCCATTGCTCCTGCATATGAACCTTTAATTTCATATATATTTAAATCATTTTCTCTAGTTAATAGAAAAAATTTAATTAGCTCATCTTTAAAAAAATCAGCTCTTCTTGGATAATCAAAACCTAAGGTCATTAGGCTATCAATAACTCTGTAATTTCCCATAATTTTGCCATACCTAGTTTCAATTCCTAATATTGAAACTATTATCTCTTTAGGGACTCCAAATTCTTCTTCAGCTCTCTCAAGTGAATTTAAATTNTCTTGAATGAATTTCTTACCATTTTTAATTCTTTTATCTTCTATAAATAATTTTTTATATCTATCCCATGTCCAAGTAAATTCAGCTGGTGTNGAAATAGAATCTATTATCTTTTGCTGTTTTGACGCGTTCTTAAAAACTTGGTTAACATATTCCTCATCAAAATTATAAGTTTCAATAAGCTCATCTATTATTTCTTTTGAGCCTGGGTGAGAGAAATAATCTGAGTAAGCAAGTGGAATTAAAAGAAAATATATTAAAAAAATTTGTTTCATTTTTGCATTAATTTTTTATGGNTAGCCATAGAAATTATAATCCCAAAGGCTATGTAAAATGATAACAAAGATGAGCCTCCTTTGCTTATAAATGGTAAGGGCATNCCTACAATAGGAATNATTCCTATAACCATTGCAAGATTAATAAAAATTGTTGAAACAAAAATTAAGCTTAAACCTCCAATAGTTAACCTACAAAATCTATCTCTTGCATTTAAAGCTAAATATAAACATCTTAAAATTATAAAAAAAAATACTAAAAGAAGAATACATACTCCTATGAAGCCAAATTCTTCAGCAATAACAGAAAAAATAAAATCAGTTTCAGTTTCAGGTAAAAAGTCTAGATGCGATTGAGAACCCATTTGATAACCTTTGCCTTGTAGGCCGCCAGAGCCAATGGCTATCTTAGATTGTGTAATATTCCAACCTGAGCCAAAAGGATCACTATTTGGATCTAATAAAGTTAAAATTCTTTGTCTTTGAAAGGGTTCTAGAAAATTTTTCCAAATAAATGGAAGTGATAGGATAAATATCCCTGAAGAAATGCCAATAAANCTCCAACTCAGACCAGCTAAAAATAATATATATAATCCAGCAATAAGTATTACAAGACTGGTTCCTAAATCTGGTTGAATTCGAACAAAATTCACAATAATAAGTATGATAAGAATAGTTATGAAAGTATTAAAAATTCTAATTGGTAATGCCTTATCATAAAGATAGGCTGACAAAAATATAGGTAATGCAATCTTAATTATTTCTGATGATTGAAGTGAAAAAAAACCTAAATCAAGCCATCTTTTGGCGCCATTTACTTCTTTTCCAAAGAATAACGTAAGCAAGATTAAAATAAAAGAAATTGTTATAAAAGCCAAAGAATTACTCTTGTAAAAATCAGGATCTGGTTGGCTGACAATAAACATTAAAATTAGACCAAATAGCACAAATAAAGACTGTTTAACAATAACTTGAACATTCCCATCAGACGCACTATACAAAAAGACAAGTCCCATTATTGAAAGCAAAGATATTGATATAAATAAATATGGGTCGAAATATATTTTAGTTTTTAATATATCTTTCATTTCAATCATTTTTTATTAGGGTATTCAATACTTCTATTGCAACAGGTCCAGCAACTGACCCACCACTTTCGCCGTTTTCAATAACAACGCTAATAGCATATTTCGGATTTGGCATTGGACCAAAAGCAATAATAATTGCATGATCTCTTTTACCCTCAACTTCTCTGATTATTTTATAATCTTCTTTTGTTTCTGTACTAACTAGTTCAACAGTTCCAGATTTAGCTGCAATAACATAGTCTTTTAAATCTCTTAGTCTACCTGCTGTTCCCTTAGGATTTTCAATAACGCCAATCATACTCTGATGAATTTTATCCCAATCATCATCATCAATATTTTCACTGTAAAAAATTTCTTTTGATTCAGAGTTTTCATTTTGTACAAAAGAAAATTTATTTAAGATGCCTTTATTAGCTATAACTGCTGAATAATATGCAAGTTGTATTGGAGTTGCACTCATATAGCCCTGACCAACACCTAAATTTACAGTGTCACCTTTAAACCAACCAAAATTCAAGTTATTCATTTTCCATGTTGGATCTGGAAGAAGGCCTTCATCTTGAAGAAAGCAGTCTAAGCAAACACTTCTTCCAAAACCAAAGTTAGATAAATAATTAGTAAGCTGATTTATCTCAGACTTATAAGCCAATGAAAAAAAGAAAGTATTAGAGCTTTCAATAATTGCATCTTTTAAATTGATTATGCCATGTCCTCCTTTTTTCCAGCCTCTATAAATTCTTCCATCCTCAGGTAATGTAAAAAAACCTTTATCATCAATTGTAAAGTCCCAATCAATAATCTCATTTTCTAACCCAAAGAGCCCTATTGCTGGTTTAATTGTAGATGCTGGCGAATATCTGCCTTGAGAAGCTCTATCAAAGAAAGGTTTATTGTTGTCATAGATTAAATTATCAAAATCACTTTGAGAAAGTCCATTTGATATTTGATTCACTGAAAATGATGGCGAACTTATATAAGTTACAATTGAACCATCTGATATATCTATAGCAACAACTGCTCCTCTTCTGTTATTTAACTCTTTAAAAGCAACTTTTTGACTCTCAATATCTAAAGATGTGTAAAGGTCTTTACCATCAATAGGATTTATAGTTTCTCTTTCGTTCAATAATCTTCCAGATGCATCAACTTCATATATTTTTTTTCCAAAAGAGCCTCTCAGCTCTTTGTCATAAATATTTTCTAGGCCAGTTTTGCCGGATAGAAAACCATTTGAATATTTAAAAATTGTTTCTCTAGGGCTTAAATTTTGTTTAGATAAAATATCTTTTAGATTATCATCACTTAAATTACCAACATAGCCTATCGAATGAGAAAATAAATATGGATATAAACTTTCTCGCGAATATCTCTCATCAATAAATGTGCTAGGAAACTGATACTTCCTGACTTCAAACTTTGCTATTTCTTCTTTTGATAAGTTTCTTTTTATTACGAGCTCTCTATTTAATTTTGATTTAGTTTTAAAATTTTCTTTGGCATATAAAATATCACTATCTCTTAAAGATATTATTGTATTAATTTGGTCCAGCAGGCTATCTAGATTAGTAATTTCAGATGGATTAATAATTAAATTATAGCTTGGTGTATTATTTACAATAATTTGACCATTTCGATCATAAATAATTCCCCTTGAGGGTTGAAGTAAAATTTCTCGTGTTTTGTTTTTTAAAGATGCCAACTCATAGTCTGAATAGCTAGAAATTTGCAAAGAAAATGTTTTGATTAAGATGTATAAAAAAAGACATCCAAAAAGTATATATATAAGAATTAATCTGTTAAAAAAATTTTTCTTCTCTGAGAATCTATCATTTAAATCAATCATTTATGATACGGCATATTAGTTATTATTGAATGAGCTCTATATATCTGTTCCATTAATATTAATCTAAATAATCTATGAGGAAATGTTAATAAAGAAGCAGAAAAAATTTTATTTGATCTGTTTTTTATAACATCAGACAAACCGAATGAGCCACCTATAAGAAAAATAATTTTTCTGTCATTTTGTTGGCAGTTTAATATGAAACGACTTAAATCTTCACTATTTAATTGATCACCATTTTGGTCCCAAGAAACTACATAATCATGCTTAGATATTTTTGAAAGTATTAATTCTGATTCCTTTTTAAGAGCTTCGTCTTTTGATATTTTTGGATTTTGCTGACCCTTTAGATTAATAAATTCAACATTAAAATTATGAGGAAGTTGTTTGATATAAAAGTTAATGCTTTCAGATTCCCATGAGTTTAATTTATTAGCAATACTTATTATTTTGATATTCATTAGCTATTTTTTTTAAGTAGCGTATTTTCTCCCCAAAGGCCTTCGAGATCATAAAATTCTCTTTGCTCCTGTCTCATAATATTTATTACAACATCGCCGCAATCAACAAGAATCCATCCAGAATCAAGTGAGCCTTCTACTCCAATAATATTTATATTATTTTCTTTGAGGCAGTCTACTAATTTATCTGATACAGACATTGCGTGACGGTTAGAATTTGCTGTTGCTAAAATTATTTCGTCAGCAAACGAAGAGATATTTCGAACATCTAAAAGAAGTAAGTTTTTTGCTTTACTTTCTTCCAGGCTGGCATTACAAATTTTAGAAAGATTTTTATTAGGCAAGGTTAGAGTACTTTGAATTAATTAGTAATTTTTTATTTAAATGTAGTAATTGATATACTAAAACAAAATTATAAAAAGGGTAAGTAATTTTTGGAAACCGAACTTATTAATCAATTAGCCAAAACTATATATAACTATAAAACTTTTATTCTATGGCTTGGAACAATATCTTTTATTATTTTTATATTTAGTCTTCTAAGTATTAAATGGTTGGTTGCATTAATTCCATCAGATTATTTCTTAAATAAGACAAACTCTTCATTTAAATCTACCTATCCATTAATATGGATAATCACAATCGTTGTGAAAAATATTATTGGTTATACCTTAATAATTGGAGGCATATTGATGCTCGTACTTCCTGGTCAAGGTTTATTTACAATTCTAATAGGCTTAATGCTTAGTAACTATCCAGGGAAATATTTCATTGAGAGAAAATTTATTGCTATACCTAGTATTTTAAGAACAATAAATTGGTTAAGAAAAAAATCAAATTCTCCGCCTATAGAGATTTAAAAATTAACTAGAAGATATNTCTTCAATTAATTTAGATAAAATTGCTAGTCTTTGAGATGCATCAAACGCCTCTAAAAGACTTTGTTTATGCGACCATGGAATAGGGATTAGTCCAGCTAAATGATAAGCAACAGAATCAGCCGAATTAAAATTAATATTAATAGGCATATCAACAATTCTTGGATGTTTCACAAGCTGATTTAAGATATTAGTAATCTCAGGAAATTCAGCTAACAATGCTTGATCATCGACTTCAGGATCCACCTCAGGATTGATTTCTGCCATATGTAAGCCATCTTCTAATTGAGTTAAATCTTTAAAAGATACTTTATGGAGAGATTTTACTGAAATTCCTAANAGTCCATTTGGAAGATTATTAAAGTCAATTATTTCAACATAGGAACCTTTTTTTGATATTTCATACTCATTTTTATTAAGAACTTGTTTTTGAAAAACTATTACAAAACCATGATTGTTTTCCATACAATTTTTTACCATGTTTATATATCTAGGCTCAAATATTTGAAGATTTTGAATAGTTCCTGGTAAAGCAACTAATCCTAAGGGAAAAACAGGTAAGTTATTTTTTTTCAAGATAGTTGATAATTGGTTGAATAAATTTTTGACTATCTTTGTTAGTCATTATTAAAATAATATCATATTCATTAATCACTTTTTTAGAATTTTTAAGTAAATCTTCACTANATTCATAGGCATTTGTATGATCGTATATATTTTTTTTATCAAGAAGAAATATTTCATCGAGCTTTTCAAAAGAATCTAACAAGTTTTCTTTATGATGACCTGATGACATCGTATTTGATCCAAGCTCAATAATACCCATTATTTTTTTATCTGGATATTCTTCTCTAAGTGCTTGAGAAGTTTGATTAATAGCTGTTGGATGATGAGCAAAGTCATCAAATATTTTTACGTTTTCTATTTCTCTGACAAAATCCATTCTTCTTTTGACTCCATTAAAATTTTTTAAACATTTAATTGAGTCGCTTATTTGAATTCCATCAAGTTTTGCTGCCATAATCGCGCAAANATAATTCTTAAAGTTGTGTTCACCAATAAGAGGTAAATCATTAAGTGAGAATTTCACGTTATCTACCTTTAATTCCNTTTTTTTATAGTCTGCAAAAACTTCATCTTTATTTATGCATATCTGATTGCACCATATACCTTGTTTGAAAATATCATTTGTATTTGTATCATCATCAAAGGAAATTATATTTCCATCACTGGGTATTATTTTAAGAAGGTGCTGAAACTGTTTCTTAATATCATTGATATCATCAAAAATATCGGCATGATCNAATTCAATATTATTTATAATAAGATTCGAAGGAAAATAATGAATAAACTTTGAACGTTTATCAAAAAAAGCTGAATCATACTCGTCTGCCTCAATGACAAATGTTGGATCGGATCCAAGTTTGGCTGNATTTTTAAAATTTTTCGATATACCTCCTATTAAATAGCCAATATCCCTTCCNTGTTCAGTAAAAATGTGAGCTAGCATATATGCGGTAGTTGTTTTGCCGTGTGTCCCTGAAACTGCAAATACTTTTCTTTNTTTTAGCTCTTTTCCTAACAGCTCAGGCCCTGATACAAAGGGGAATTTTTTTTCTAAGATTTTTTCTATACATTCGTTTCCTCTAGACATTGCATTTCCAATTACATATAAATCAGCGTCAGGAAGTGTATCTTCTTTAAATCCTGATATAGTTTTTATGCCAATTTTTTCTAGATAATCTGACATTGGTGGATAAAATTGACTATCTGAACCTGACACATCATTGCCTAACTCTTTAAGTATATTCGCAAGACCTGCCATAAAGGTTCCGCAAATGCCTAGAATATGTATTCTCATATTAGTTATAATACGATACTTGAATTTTATTCAAAGCATAGGCGGATAAATAATGAAAAAAAATGCATTTTATGCTCAATCAGGAGGAGTTACCTCAGTAATAAATGCCACAGCCTCAGCATTAATATTAGAAGCAAAAAAGCATCCATCTCATATTGGAAAAGTTTATGCAGGAAAAAATGGTATTCTTGGTGCGTTAAGAGAGGATCTTATAGACACTTCAAAAGAGAGTTTAAAAGCTATTAAATCGTTAAAAACTCGACCGGGTGGAGCATTTGGATCTTGCAGATTAAAACTAAAAAATCTTGATGAAAATACTCGAGAGTATGAAAGACTTGTTGATGTGTTTAAAGCTCATAATATAGGATATTTTTTCTANAACGGAGGCAATGACTCTGCAGATACAGCATTTAAAGTTTCTCAAATTAGTAAAAAATTAAACTANNCTATTAAATGCATAGCTATACCAAAAACTGTTGATAATGATCTCGCGCTAACAGACTGCTGTCCAGGGTTTGGATCTGCAGCAAAATATATTGCAACTTCGATATTGGAGGCATCACTTGACGTTGAGTCGATGTTCGAAACTTCTACAAAAGTTTTTATTCTAGAGGTAATGGGTAGGCATGCAGGATGGATGGCTGCCTCGTCCGCATTAGCNAAAACTCNAAAAAGAGATGCTCCTCATATAATTCTTCTACCTGAAATTATTTTTAATCAAAAAAAATTTTTATTAAAAGTAAAAGATGTGATTGCAAAAAAAGGATACTGTGTAATTG
Source organism: Gammaproteobacteria bacterium TMED225 (assembly GCA_002169625.2). Lineage (GTDB taxonomy): Bacteria > Pseudomonadota > Gammaproteobacteria > Magnimaribacterales > D2472 > SAR86A. The sequence goes on along the minus strand of NHJW02000004.1, from coordinate 11,620 downwards.
TTGCTTCAGAAGGTATAAAGAATAATAAAGGAAATTTTTTATCTGAATCGGATACTAAAGATGCCTTTGGTCATGCTCAACTAGGAGGAGTTGCTCCATATTTATCTTCATTAGTGAGCAAAAAATTAAAACTTAAAAATCATTGGGCNGTTTCAGATTATCTTCAAAGAAGTGCTCGACATATAGCATCAAATACAGATTTATTGCATGCTGAAGCAGTCGGTGCTCATGCAATAAGATATGCAATTAGTGGTATGAACGGTGTGATGCCAATAATAGTAAGAGGCAAAGGTAAAAAATATACGTGGAAAATTGAGCCAGCTCCNTTATCAAAAATAGCTAATTTAGAGAAAAAACTGCCTAAATCTTTCATTACAAAGGATGGGCTTAACGTAAATAAAAAAGCCATTGATTACCTTATGCCATTAATATCTGGTGAGACTTTTCCAGACTTTCAAAATGGTATTCCAAAAATAGAAGAATTAAAACTGGTCAAGGTGAAGAAAAGACTTTCAAAATGGAAGCCTTAAAAGTTTTTTAAATTAAGACGCTCTATGATATTTTTTATTTCATCTTTTAAGATTTTTTTATCATCTTCATTCAAAAATTCNCCAATGTAAATATCATTACCCTTTGATCTAAAGCTTAATCTGATAGTTTTATCTCTTTCTTTTTTTACATTAAAGTATGTAAAAGTTCTAAATTCTCTCCATGTATATTCTGCGCTTTTAGCTCCCTTCTCTACTTTAACAATTTCTTGAGATATATAAATCTTTTCAACTTTGCTGCTCCATTTAAAACTTAAATAAAAAGCTATAAATAGTATTGTAAGTTCAAGACCAGCAAAGGGGAGTATTAGAGAGGCTCCCATTAAATAAAATATAATTGCAATTCCACCACATATAAGAGTAATNCTTGATAAAAAAATAATTCTATATATTCCAACCAATGAGCTATTAGGACTGAGAGATATTAAATAATCAGATTCATCTATTTTCTCAACTGTTACCAATTTAAAATAATCCTTATATTGCTATTAATTATCTTTAGATATATTTAATTCTTCAGTCAATCTTTCAATATTAACTAGTTTGCCAACTTTTTTTCCTCTTTTAGCTCTTGAGAGAATATATGTATTCCAATCTTGAGGTTTTAGAGTAACAAATCTTTTACCCACCTCAATTTTTAAAGAGCTATTAATTGATAAAAGTTGGGCATGTGCCATGAACTCTTCACCACTTGCTAGTTTATCTTTTGGTATATTAATAATCTTGTTACCTTTACCCTTACCAAGGATAGGTAATTCTGCAATTTCAAATATCAATAGCTTTCCGATATTAGAAACTGCTGCAATATGTGTGTGATCTTCTCTGACAGGNATAGCTTTTAACATTTTTGAATTTTCAGGTAATTTCATAAATGCTCTCCCAGATTTTTTGTTAGAAATCATGTTTTGATATGACGAGATGTATCCATATCCACCAGAGTTCATTATTAAAAATTTGTCATCATCCTTTCCTATTATTGAAGAAATAAACTGAACACCAGAATCAGCATTAAGTCTTCCTGTTATTGGCTCTCCCATGCCTCTTGCTGAAGGCAGTGAATGGCTTGGTATTGAGTATGCTTTTCCATTTGAATCTAAGAATACTGCGAGTTGATTGCTTTTACCTCTTGCAAAATCTTGAAGAGTATCATCTCCTCTATATGATAAAGACAACGGATCGATTTCATGGCCTTTTGCACTCCTAATCCAACCGGCTTTTGATAGAACAACCGTTATTGATTCAGTAATGATTGTTTCTTCTTCTGAAAATACCTTTGCATTTGATGATTCTATTAAGGGGGATTTTCTTTCCTCTCCAAAATTTTCTTTTATTTCAATTAATTCATTTTTAATCAAAGTCTTTAATCTAGTTTTTGATTTAAGAATTTTTTCAATTTCATCTTGTTCACTAACTAATTTATCACTTTCTTTTTGAAGCTTTAATTGTTCAAGTTTTGCTAGTTGTCTTAGTCTTATTTCTAATATAGCATTTGCTTGAATCTCAGATAACTTAAATGCTTTTATAAGTTCTTTCTTAGGCTCATCTGATTTTCTAATAATCTTTATAACTTTATCTATATCAACAAATATTGTTAAAAGTCCTTTAAGGATATGTAATCTATCATTGACTTGGTCAAGTCTATGTTCAAGTTTTCTTTTAACGGTGTTTTTGCGAAAAAGGATCCACTCTTTTAATAACTCTAAGAGTGAAAATACTTTTGGGCCGCCCTTTAAAGAAATAAGGTTCATATTCATTCTATAAGTTTTTTGAAGATCGGTAGATGCAAACAAGTGATTCATTAAATCTTCAGCATTTACCCTATTAGATTTGAGAGTANTAACAAGCCTAACGGGAAATTCATGATCACCCTCATCAGCCAAATCAACAACCATTGGAAGTTTTTTGTTTAGCATTTGTTCAGAAATTTGTTCTAAGATTTTTGACCCGGATGCTTGATAAGGAAGTGCATTTATTATTATCTGATTTTTTTCAGTTTTCCAATTTGCTTGAATTTTAAAACCTCCTCTGCCAGAAATATACATTTCCTCTAATTCATCTTTGCTGGCAATAATTAGTGATTCATTTGAAAAGTCTGGCCCTTTGATTATCTTCATAATGTCTTTTAACTCTGTTTTTGGCTTCTCAAGAACATGTATTGTTGCATCGATAACTTCATTGATATTATGTGAAGGAATATCTGTAGCCATCCCAACTGCAATTCCTGAAGTCCCATTAAGTAAAATCGTTGGAATTTTTGATGGGAAAATTANTGGTTCAAGAAGTGACCCATCAAAGTTAGGCTGCCAGTCTACAGTTCCTGACTTTAGTTCAGAAATAAGAAGGTTTGCAAAACTTGTAAGTTTGGATTCGGTGTATCTCATTGCNGCGAAAGACTTAGGATCNTCTTGTGAACCCCAATTCCCTTGTCCATCTACAAGAGGATATTTAAAAGAAAAGTTTTGAGCCATCAATACCATGGCCTCATAGGCAGCACTATCACCGTGAGGATGAAATTTTCCAATAACATCACCAACTGTTCTAGCAGATTTTTTGTATTTGGATGTTGCATCTAAGCCTAATTCTGACATTGCATATAAAATTCTTCTTTGAACTGGTTTTAAACCATCCCCAATGTTTGGGAGTGCTCTATCAAGAATCACATACATTGCATAATTAAGATATGACTCTTCAGCATATTTCTTTAAGCTAATTGAATTAAACTGATCATTTGCCATCTTTCATACCCTCACTAACGAACCTTTTTTTTCTAGCCACTCTTTTCTTGCAGGAGCATTTTTTTTAGAAAGCAAGAGATCCATCATTGCATTTGCATTATCTGTTGCTGATATTGAAAGCCTTACAAGTTGCCTTGTTTTTGGATCCATCACAGTCTCTCTTAATTGTGAGGGATTCATTTCTCCCAACCCTTTAAATCTTTGTATATTAATTTTTGGTTTGCCTTTTTTAGCTTTGAACTCTTTTGTTGCCTTCTCTTTTTGAATTTCATCAAGTGCATAAATTACATCTTTTCCACAATCTATTCTAAACAAAGGAGGCATAGCAATAAAGATTCTTCCTTCTTGAACAAGACTTTTGAAATGTCTTAAAAAGAGAGCGCAAAGTAAAGTTGCTATGTGAAGCCCATCTGAATCTGCATCAGCAAGAATACAAATTTTTCCATATCTTAATGAGGCAATATTAGAATCACCTGGCAGAACTCCTATTGCGGTAGATAGATTTTTAATTTCTTGTGATTTAATAATTTCATCACTTTCTAAATCCCATGTATTAAGAATTTTTCCTCTTAATGGCATTATTGCTTGAAATGATCTTTCTCTAGCTTGTTTTGCAGAACCACCAGCGGAATCTCCTTCAACCAAAAATAGCTCTGTCTCATTTAAATCCTCACTGTTGCAATCTGACAGTTTTCCAGGCAATGCTGGACCTTTGAAAGTTTTTTTTCTTTCAACAGTATTTGAAGCTTTTGCTCTTGATTGTGCTGAAATTATTGCAAGTTCTGCAATCTTCTCTCCTTCTTCTGTGTGTTTATTGAACCAAATACTTAAAACATCTTTTGTTGAGCTGCTTACAAAAGACATATGGTCTTTAGAATCAAGTCTCTCTTTTGTTTGTCCTGCAAATTGCGGATTTTGCATCTTTGAAGATACAACAAATATAGCATTTGTAATAACATCTTCAGTATTCAACTTAAGTCCTTTGGGTAAAAGACTTCTGTATTCACAAAATTCTTTTAATGCATCAAGCAAACCTGACTTAAACCCGTTGAGGTGTGATCCGCCTTGTGACGTTGGAATTAAGTTTACATATGTTTCTTCAAGTTTGTTTTTTGATGGTTTATTTGACCAATTAATTACAAATTCTACTTCCTGTGTTTTAGATTCTTTTGAAGATACTATTGACTCTTCAAGAATTAAATCAATATCTTCAGAAGAATCTTCCAAATAGCTTTTTAAGCCGTCTTCAAAAAACCATTTAATTCTTTCTTTCTTTTTTTCATAGTAAAAATCTATTGTTAACCCTGGGCACAGAACAGCTTTAGCCTTTAAAAGATGTTTAAGATCTTTCAAGTTGATTTGATCGGATTCAAAATATTTAGAATTAGGCCTAAATTTTATAGTTGTTCCGTTATTTCTTGTGCCAACATCGCCAATAATTTTCAATTCACTCTTTTTATGTCCATTATCAAAATGCATTTCATGTTCTTTTGAATCTCTTTTGATATTAACTTGAAGTGAGTCTGACAAAGCATTTACAACAGAAACACCAACACCATGCAAGCCTCCAGAAAAATTATATTCTTCACCAGAAAATTTAGCTCCTGCATGTAACTTACATAAAATTAACTCTACTCCACTGACTTTATGTTCTGGATGAATATCTACAGGCATGCCTCGACCATCATCACTAATCTGAATATGCCCATCTTTTTGAATTTTAATTTTAATATTTGAGCAGTGCCCAGCAATTGCTTCATCAACTGAGTTATCCAAAACTTCTTGTATTAAATGATTTGGACAAGATGTATCGGTATACATTCCTGGTCTTTTTCTGACCGGATCTAATCCCGATAATACTTCTATTGCTTTTGAGTCGTATGTGTTCTTGGCCAACTTATATTGCCTTCTGAATTAATTTTAAAAAAACTTTGCAGTTGTAGTTTTTCATATTGATCTTTTAAGTCTTTATTCTACTCTAATCAAATAAAAAATACGTTTAATTTAAATTTTAAACTATTAATGTTCTTTTATTAGTATCAAATATTTAAGAAAGCACTATAATGTATACACTGCATACATTTAATAGATCAAAAGATAGGTTAGAATAGACAAATGCAAAATAAAATTTATATTCAACTAGTAATAGTTTATTTTTTTGGGGCCTTTTTATATTCTGAAGATATTCTTGAAATCTATAATGAAGCTCTTGAAAATGATCCTACTTACAGAGCTGCTGAATACTCATATCTTGCAGACAAACAACTTGTTGTTCAAGGAAGAGCTGCACTTCTTCCAAGCTTAACTCTAAATGGAGCTACTAACTGGAATGAATATTATCAAAATGATGAACTTCAACAGGAATATAACTCATTCTCTAAATCTGCAAGATTATCTCAACCTTTATTTAGATTAGATTCTTGGTTTAATTTCAAAAGATCTAAATCATTAACTAATGCATCTGAAGCAGATTTTGGTTATCAACAACAGAGCTTACTATTAAGAACTGCTGAGTTATATTTTGGTGTTTTGAGGGCAATAGATAACTTAAATGCTTCTATTTCCGAAGAAAAAGCAATTAAAAAGCAATTGGATCAAGCAAAGCAAAGATATGAAGTTGGTTTATCTGCGATCACTGGAGTGCAAGAAGCACAACTTGCTTTTGATTTAAGTAAGGCTGCAAGAATAAATAACGAAGGTAATTTGTTTTCAGCAAGAGAGGCGCTTAATGCCTTGATTGGAAGAGAAATATTTTCAATTGATGAACTGGGAGAAGGTTTAAAAGTTTCTTCTCCATTCCCTAACTCAAAGGAAGAGTGGGTTAAAACTGCATTAGAGAATAATTATCAACTCAAAGCCTCATACTTAAGAAAAGATGCTGCAAAAAGTAATGCAAGAAGTGTTGCATCAAATCATCTACCTAAAATAGATATAGTAGGCTCTGCTTCAGAATCAGAAACTAATCAATTCAACTATGAAGGATTTGAGGTTAACGGACAGGGAATTCCTGTTCCTGCTGTAACTGGTAGAAGAAATTATGCAATTCAAATGAGTATTCCTATTTTTCAAGGAGGGGCTGTTAGCTCAAGAAGAAAGCAAGCATATTCTCAATACAATGAAGCGGATGAAAATACACTTTTTGCTGAAAGAAGAATTATCCAAGAAGTAAGATCACAATTTTCAAATGTTGTAACATTAGTTGCCAATGTAAATGCTCAAGAACAAGCAGTTATATCTGCAACGAGTGCTCTAGAAGCAACAAGAGTTGGCTACAACGTTGGAACAAGAAATATTGTTGATCTTCTGCAGGCTGAAAAAAATCTATATAGTGCTGAAAAGAATCTTGCTAATGCAAAATATGATTATATTCTTGCTAATCTAAGATTAGCTTTGGCTGCTGGGACTATCAGTCCAAGTGATATAGTTGAAATAAATGATCTACTAAATTAGATAATGCCAGAATTGCCAGAGGTTGAAACAACCGTAAGAGCGATTAATAAATTTAAAAATAAAACCCTAAAAGAAATCGTCATTCATAATAAAAACTTAAGATGGAAAGTTGAAAAAAAAGTTGAGACAAAAACTAAAAATAAAAAAGTAATAGACATAACGAGAAGAGCTAAATATATTATTTTGCATCTAACAAATTTTAACTTAATGATTCATCTTGGTATGTCGGGTAAGTTAAGAATTCAAAACAATAAAAATAATTTTTTTAGAAAACATGACCATGCTGAATTGATATTTAATGACGAAAAAATAATATTTAATGATGTAAGAAGATTTGGTTCTATTCATCTTACAAAAGATTATAAAAATCATTTTTTAATAAAGGGGCTAGGTATTGAGCCTTTATCAAGTGTATTTAACAAAAATTATCTTTTAAATATTTGTGAGAAAAGTAATCTAAATATTAAAAAATTAATTATGGATCAAAAGAAAATAGTTGGTGTTGGAAATATATACGCATCTGAAAGTCTTTTTCTTGCAAAAGTTGATCCAAATAAATTATCAAAAANAATAACCATCGATGAATGTGAGGAAATTGTGAAATCCATAAAGAAAGTTCTTANGTATGCAATTAAGATGGGAGGCACTACTCTAAAAGATTTTTACTCAGCAGATGGTAGCGAAGGATATTTTAATCTTGAGTTAAATGTATATGGTAGAAATGATAAGAATTGTAAAATATGTGGTTCAAAAATTATTAAAACAGTTATTGGTCAAAGGGCCACGTTTTTTTGTCAGAACTGTCAGACTTAAGAAGCTAATTTTGCCATAAGAGCTTTTTCTACAGATGGATGAACAAATTTTGTAATATCTCCTTTAAGGTCGCAAATTTCCTTTATCAAGCTTGAAGATACGTATATAAGGCTTTCTTTTGGAGTTAAAAAAATACTTTCAATATTTGGAGCTAGTGATCTATTCATGGTGGCAAGTTGAAATTCATATTCAAAATCAGATACTGCTCTCAAACCTCTTATTATTGCACATGCATTTTGTTCTTTTGCAACATCTACCGTAAGTTGCCTTGGAAATCCAACCACTTCAACTTGATCATTGNCTTGGTAAATATTTTTTGAAAGTTTAATTCTATCCTCAAGGCTAAACAAAGGATTCTTGGCATCGTTTTTTGCAATAGCAATAACAACCTTATCAAAAAGTCCACATGCTCTATCAATGATATCCATATGACCATATGTTATTGGATCAAATGAACCTGGATATATCGCTACCTTCATATGCTTTTTATAATACTAAACATTACAGTTTAATCAAAATAATTCTAATAAGGGTAATTTCATGCAAAAGCTAAAATTTGATACATTTTTAAGATTTTTGTATCATAAGAAGTTCATATGAAATGGGGGGAGTGAATTAATGCTCCACTACTTATATAAGGAGTTATATATGAAATTTTTATTAACACTTGCAGGCGTTGTTGCGCTTCCAGCTTTTGCTGCAGATCTCAGCACAGGCGATATGACAGGAGTGTCATTTTGGATTGTAACAGCTGCTATGCTTGCCGCTACTGTGTTCTTCTTTGTAGAAAGAGACAGAGTTCATGGCAAATGGAAAACATCACTATCAGTTGCTGGTTTAGTTACTGGTGTGGCGTTTTGGCATTATATGTATATGAGAGGCGTTTGGGTTGAAACTGGAACATCTCCAACTGTATATAGATATATTGACTGGTTAATTACTGTGCCACTTCAAATAATTGAGTTTTACTTGATTCTTAAAGTATGTACAAATGTAAGTTCTGGTCTATTCTGGAAACTTTTAGGAGCATCTTTAGTTATGCTTATCTTTGGTTTCATGGGAGAGACTGGTTCAATGAATGCAAATATTGCAGGTATTATTGCTCTATTAGCATGGTTTTACATTATCTATGAGATTTTCATGGGTGAAGCTGGAAAACTAAATGCTTCTAGTGGTAATGCTGCTGCTCAAAGTGCCTTTAGTACAATTAGATTAATTGTTACTGTCGGTTGGGCTATTTATCCAATAGGTTATTGGGTAGGTGTTGGAGCAAATGCTGATATGGGTAATGCTAACTTAATTTACAACTATGCTGATTTTATTAATAAAATCGCGTTTGGTTTAGCTATTTATGTAGCTGCTGTTAGCGACTCAGAGTAATATTTATTTATTCTAAAAACCCAGCAATTCGCTGGGTTTTTTTATGGGTGAATTTCCTCACCATCCCAAGCAAAAAGCTTCCCGGTATCTTCAATAGACAAATTATTTATTACATCGATAAGTTTTTTAGCACTGTAATCTGGAGAAAATAGATTCTTAGAGTTAACATTTTTTTGAAATGGTTTACTTAAATTACTTTTAACGGTTCCTGGTTGTAGGCCAACAAAAATTGAATTTGGATTTGATCGTTTAATTTCAATGCTGAAGTTTTTAATTATCTGATTGAGTGCTGATTTGCTGGCACGATANGAATACCAGCCACCTATCTTATTATTTGAAATACTACCAACTCTCGCACTTAAAAATGCAAAAACATTTTTATTATTTTTATTTAAAAAAGGTATGAAGTATTTGCCGATCAATGCTGGGCCAATTGTATTAACCATTAAAACTTTCTTAAGTTTATTTCCAGATATATCTTTTATGCTTTTTTCTGGATATATATCTTCNTCATTATGCAAAATACCTGTAGCAACAAAAATTAAATCAAACTTTATATCTTTTGGAATCTTTTTTATTGATTCTATTATTGAATCTTCGTTCTCTATATCTATATAAATATTTTTTTCTTTCTCTGAAGATTCAGAAATAGCTGATCTCGAGAAATTGTAAACAGACTCAACTGAAATTTCACTTTTTAATAATTTAGATATGGAATTTCCTATTGCCCCTGATGATCCAATTACTGCTACATTTTTAATCATGTTGTATATATATGGGCAATTAAAAATAAAAGAAGAGTTAGAGATAAGGTTACGCCCCTATCTCTAATAATAAAATTAATAAGCTATTTCTTATATTTTGCTGCTTCTTCAGAACCGTCTGTGGCAGTTCCTTTTGTATAAGAATGAGCTCCCATTCCAGCCAAATCACCATTTTGAACAATCAAATATGGCTCTCTTATTGGTTTGTCATCAAAGAAACATTCCAATATCTCTCTTACACCTGCTGCATATCTTGCTTGAGCAGATAATGAAGTTCCTGAGGTATGTGGAGTCATTCCATGATTGGGCATTGTTCTCCAAACATGATCATTTGGAGCAGGCTGAGGAAACCAAACATCTCCGGCATATCCACTTAACTGCCCTGACTCTAAACCTCTAACTATGGCATCTTTATCACAAATTTTTCCTCTAGCTGTATTAACTATGTATGCTCCACGTTTCATTTTGCTTATCATTTCATCATTAAATAGATGTTCAGTTTTAGGNTGAAGGGGGCAGCTAATATTTACCACGTCGCAAACTGCAACTAAAGACTCGACAGAGTCGTGATATGTAAGATTTAATTCAGTCTCAACTTCTTCAGAAAGTCTATGAATATCAAAGTAATGCAAATGCACATCAAAAGGTTTCATTTTTCTCAACATATCGATNCCGATTCTTCCAGCAGCAACAGTTCCAACATGCATGCCTTCGACGTCATAAGATCTCTGAACAGCATCAGCAATGTTCCAGCCACCTTCTTTCACTATTCTATGTTGATTATGATAATCTCTTACCATAGACAGAATCATCATTACTATATGTTCAGCTACAGATCTTGAATTGCAATAAGTTACTTCAACAACATCAACTTTATTATCCATAGCAGCTTGTAAATCTACATGATCTGAACCGATACCTGCAGTAATTGCCATTTTTAGATTNGGCGCTGANTCCATNTTTTCTCTTGTTAAGTAGTATGGGAAAAATGGTTGNGAAATTACAATGTCAGCATCAACCAGTTCCTNGTCNGCTTCNCATCCATCACCATCTTTATCTGAAGTAACAACAAGGGTATGCCCGGCATCCTCTAAAAATTTTCTTAAGCCTAATTCACCAGACACACATCCCAATAGCTCACCAGGTGTGAANTCAACAGAACTTGGTGTTGGAAGNGACATTCCATCTGGATATTTATCTANTTTTGGAAGATCATCCCTTGCATATTTNTCAGGNATCCCATTTTTAGGATCATCATANAGCACGCATAATATTTTCATTTTTTTCCCCAAATATAATTAACAACGCTAATGTTAAAACAAAATAAATTAAACACAACAATTAATTTAAATAAAATCATCCACTTATTTCTGAGGTAAATGTGACAATAATTTAGTAAAATTACAAATAATTGATAAAAATCATGGGTACAATGGTAAAATATGAATATATTTATAAAAAAATGTTGATAAAAATTTTGAATAATGAGAGAATATGGGTACATTATGGGTACAAATGACGATAAATACCTTGTTTTAAAAGGAAAAAATAAAGATATATACTTTATACAAAAGCGCTTATCTAAGGATGTTTCTAAGATTATGGGTAAAGAATTTATAAAAAAATCCCTTGAAACAACAGATATCCATATTGCAAGGCAAAAAAGAGATAAAATTATTGAAGAACTGGAGCAAATAGCCCAAAATTCTTCACTAAATCAAAAAAATATACATTATTCTAGCGAAATTAACAATGTACCCATTAAAAAAGAGTCTATAAATACACTTGAGAATGACATTTTAGAGAGTAATTCAAAAACAAAAAATAATAAATTTGCAATTTTTTCATTAAAAACTCCAAATAAAAAAGAAATAATAGAAAATATCGATAAATTTATACCACTAGGTATTGTTATATTAACTTTATTTAT
>NHJW02000003.1 GCA_002169625.2 Gammaproteobacteria bacterium TMED225 | reverse complement strand
GCAAAGATATGGTCAATCATCGACTCAAAATGAGGAAAATGGCAGGTATGAAAGATAAGGACAAGAAAAAAGATAAAAAAGAAAAGAAAGATAACTAAAATTTACCTCTTTGAAATCTCATCCTAATTATGTAAACCCTAACAAATGCGATGACGGTAATTATCAACTGAATAAATATTGAGATTGTTAAGGGATCAGACCATTGCCAGTTATCAATTGTCAGCCACAATAAAAATGTTTGAAGTGGAAAATTAATTACTGCTCCCATAAGTACTATTATTACAGCTTCTCTTAATGCAATTTTTTCTGTTTTATTCATTTTTTCCTATTTAATTTTTACTGCTGTTCCATATGCAAGTATTTCTGCAGCTCCTTGAGCTACTGTTGAAGTTTGAAATCTAAAGCCTAATATTGCATTTGCTCCTTTTAATTTTGCATCTTCAATCATTCTTGAATAAGCCTGTTCTCTGGAGGTCTTTAAAAGTTTTGAATACCCAACTAACTCACCACCGATTACATTTTTAAGAGAAGCAAAAATATCAGAACCAATATTTCTTGATCTTACTGTGCTTCCTTGAACTAGGCCTATGTGTTCCTCAATTTCTAATCCAGCTATGTCGTATGTAGTAACAACTATAAAATTCTCGTTCATGACTTTTTCCTTAAAATGATATAACTTATAAATATAATGCAAGAACTGATAGAAGCAAAGTTTTCAATTGGAAATATTGTAAAACATAAATTCCTTAACTTTAGAGGTGTTATCTTTGATCTTGATCCTTTTTTTAATAACACTGAAGAATGGTATAACTCTATTCCCGAGAAATTTAGACCCCGAAAAGACCAACCTTTCTATCACGTCTTTGCTGAAAACGATGAAATATTCTACATTGCATACGTGTCTGAACAAAACTTATTAGATGACNTAAAATCAGGTCCAGCAAATCATCCTGACATTAAGAAAATTTTTTCACACTTTAATGGTAAAAGTTATGTCCCTCATGAAGTATCAACAAATTNAATATCTACTTCAAAATGTATTATCTCTACTGAAGTCCNAAAAACATCCATGGCATTTTTAAGTTCATCGATTGATACATAAGTTGGTGCTATTCTTATAACACTNTCTTCAGGGTCATATTTATTTGGATGTGTTGCACCTGCAGGNGTAATAAATACTCCNAGTTTTTTACATAACTCAACTACTTTTGACGCAATAGGTTTTGATGTTGAGTATGTNATGAAGTATCCTCCAGTAGGTCTTGAAAAAGTTCCACAATCTTTATCTAACTTATCCAGGCAAGAATAAACCATCTCAAACTTTGGTCTAATTAATTCAGCATGCTTTTCCATATGCAATTTAATAGTTTTTATGTCTTTAAAAAATTCTACATGTCTTTTTTGATTAATTTTATCAGGNCATATAATCATNGTTGTTCTTACTCTTTTGATTAAATCTAGGGAATAACCNGAGGATGCTAAGAATGAAATACCTCCNCCTCCAAANGTAACTTTTGAGAATGAAGTTGTTATTACTGTTTGGTTTTGCACATTAGATTCCNTAGCAATTTCCCAAAGAGGTGTTTGTTTACGNGTAGGTAAAAAATCATGCACTAAATAAGCATGATCAAAAAGAAATAAAAANTTATCAGAATAGTTAGAGCCTNCTTCAAACANCTGTCTGATATTCTCATCCGAGTAGGTTTCACCTGATGGATTTGAATGTCTTGGAACACAAAGAATTCCAACAAAGTTTTCATCTCTATTTAAAACATCTTTAAATACGTTAATATCTATTCCATCCTCATTAAGAGGAACTGGAACTGCCTCAATTCCAAAGTCTTCAAGCATCATAAAATGTCTATCAAATCCAGGAACTGGACATATGAATTTTGGTTTTTCTATATCTTTCCATGGCATCGGTTCTGCAAAGAGATAATTAGATAAAATTGTTTGATATGTAAGTAGTAAGCTTGACTGCTCACCTGCTATAACATTTTCGATTGGCGTATTTAATAACTCAGAACCAAGTCTTCTAGCTTCTTTTATGCCAAAAGGCTCTCCATAATTTCTTAAATCTAGTCCATCTTCTGAAGATTTTGAAATAGAGAGGTCAAANAGACCNTCTGATAANTCTAATTGATTCTTGTCAGGTTTTCCTCTTGTAATGTCTATAGATAATTGCTTTTCTTTAAGAGAATTAAACCTTGCTATGATTTCTTGGTGCATAATATAAATGACATTTTATACTAACATTATGATTAATTATTTAATATTTATATCTTTAATTCTTATTTTAGGAATTTTAGTTTATTTACTGCTAAGTATAAAAAGTAAGCAAACTTCAGATAAAGGAGGANCTGAGAGTCTTGAAAACAAANTAAATAAAGTTTCAAGTGATATTAATAAGATTGAGATAGATTTGGCATCAGTTACTACTCCAATAAATGAATTAAATAGGTTTCTTGGAGGAAATGTTACAACTGGAAGACTCGGTGAATGGAGTTTGGAATCAATCGTTCAAGATATAATGCCAAATGAGAGTTTTGAATTCCAAGCTCAAATAAATCCGGAATCGTTAGATAGAGTAGATTGCTCCATTACTACTGCTGAAGGTTTTCTTGTGCCTATTGATTCAAAATTTTATGCGGGTCAATATCAAACTTATCAATCTTCTAATAATGATTCTGATAGAAAAAAGGTTTTAAGAGATCTGCGAACATCTGTATTGAGAGATGCTGAAGATATATCAAAGAAATATATTACTAAAAATATAACCTCAAATTATGCAATTCTTTATATTGCATCTGAAAAAATAATTGATCTGATAGATAAAATAGATGATTTAAGGCAAGAATGTCTCACAGATAAAAGAACTTTAATATTAGGTCCAAATACGCTTGCNGCATTNCTAGANACTATAAGAGTTGGACATCATTACCTAAAGTTAAATGAAACAGCTGCTGAGGTTGCAAAAGTTGTAAGAGGAATACAAAAAGAGTTTTCAAATTTTGACTTAAGCACTGATTCAGTAATAAAGAGGTTAGACGGTGCCATGAAAGATGTGCAACAACTTCAAACTAGAGTAAATGTTTTAGGTAATAAGCTTGAAAAAGGCGCTGAAAGTTTAGAAGAAGAAAGATAATGCAAAATTTAAAAATATGGAATTATTTTTCATTACCATGGCTATTATTCACAAGTATTTTTTTTATTATTTTCTTTTATTTAGCTTTTTTTAATGAGATTGATGAAGATTTTTTATCAAAAAAATATTTAACTGGCTTATTTTTTAATACTATTCTTCTTTCGTTTACTTCAGCTTTTCTTTCTGCATTAATAGCAGTTCCTTTGGCAATAGTAGTTACTTTTTATAAATTCCCGGGATGTAGCTTTTTTAGTTGGGCGCTGAGTCTTTCAATAGCCTTTCCTGCATATGTTTATGCTTTTATTTTTGTTGGTATTTTTGAATATTCAAGTCCAATATCTGAATACTTTAGGAGTTTGAATATAATGCTACCTTCTATAAAAAACATATTTGGGGCTTCAATAATAATGTCAATGGCTTTATTCCCATATATATTTTTGATTACCAAAGTACAACTTTCATCATTAGGTGTTGGAATATTTAAAGCAGCAAAATCTTTAGGCGATAATGACTTTAGTGCAATTAGAAAAGTAATCCTTCCATCAATAAAACCAGCAATTATTGGTGGCATGGCTTTAGTTATATTTGAGACAATCGCTGATTTTGGAGGGGTATCTACCTTAAGAATAGATACATTTACTGTTGGTATTTATAATGCATGGTTTGGTTATCAAAGTTACTTTTCTGGTGCTAGGCTTGCAGGATATCTTCTAATATTTGTCTTTTTAATTGTGTTTCTCTCAAATTACTTTGGTAGAGATAAGGATGCGATAGCTTCAAAAACAGCTGAAAAACATGACAAGATTGAATTAAGTAGGGTTAGGCAAGTTATTATCTCTTTTATTTGTTTATCAATATTTATAATTTCTTTTTGTTTACCTTTGGTTCAATTAGTTATATGGCAACTATCTGATTTAAGTAATAATCTTTTAGATAATAAATTCTTATTTCTCAATTCTGCAATATTAGGTATTTTAGCTGCGATTCTAACAATATTTTTTGCAATAGCTTTGTCATTTAGTTACAGAATTTCTCAAAAATCAAAATTCTTAATATCAATCTCAACTTCAGGATATGCAATTCCCGGATCAGTCTTATCTGCAGGACTTTTAATAGGTTTTGATGTCCTTTTCCAAACATCTATAACGGTCTATGGAATCTATGGACTCATACTATGTCTCTCATTAAGATTTATGACTCCAGCCTTTAACTACATATCTTCAGCTTTAAAAAATATTTCATCTTCATCAGAAAATGCTTTATCGCTTAAACCAAAAAATTCAGTAAAAGCATTTAATTATTTTTATTATCCACAGATTAAATCAGCAATAGTCTTAAGCCTGATGATTGTATTTATTGAATCAATAAAAGAACAGCCTGCAACATTATTATTGCGCCCTGTTGGTTTTGATACCCTTTCAACAAAAATTTATAACTATACCAGTGAAGGGCAATGGGAAATGGCTGCAGGACCAAGTTTGTTATTGGTTTTATTAAGCCTGATATTTGTTTATGTGCTTAATAAAAATATTGATTTAAATGGAAGTAAATAAACTATGGTAGATAAAGGCTATAGATCAAATGTTGGGATCATTGTTGCTAACAAACATGGCAAATTATTACTATGTAAGCGTAAGGGAATGAATAGTTGGCAGTTTCCACAAGGCGGTATAGATTATGGAGAAAANCCATTAAAAGCTGCTATAAGAGAATTAAAGGAGGAAGTTGGAATAACTTCAAAATCTGTAAAATTAATAGAATACTTGGATCACTGGCTTAAATATGACATTCCAAAAAAAAGTCGAAGGAGAAAACTTATTAATAGTAATTTTAAAGGCCAAAAACAAAAATGGTTTCTATTTAAGATAACAGAAGATGTGGAAATTACATTCGAGAATGATCCAGATAACGAATTTGATGATTTTAAATGGGTGTCATACTGGTATCCATTAAATGTGATTGTTTCTTTCAAAGAAAAAGTATATTGCGAGGCATTAAGTAAATTAAGATATGCTTTTTGTAATGAGTTTAACAATGTTTGAGGAAATNATAGTTTTTGCAGCAGTTGGNGTATTGGCAGGTCTTTTGGCNGGTATGTTTGGTATTGGTGGTGGACTTATAATTGTNCCTGTATTAATNGGNACNTTTGTAANNCTTGAATTCAGTANCGAAGTCATTATTCATCTTGCGATTGGTTCTTCNATTTCTTGTATTATTTTTACTAGCTTATCTTCTTCAAATGCGCATAGGAAAAAAAGATCTATAGATTTTAATCAATTTAAATTTGTTTCAATNGGTATTATCATAGGCGCTTTTTTTGGAGCAATATTTGCAGGTCAAATTAATGGAATAATTCTTAAAATTTCTATTGCANCATTTTTAATTCTTGTTGGCCTTCAAACCTTATTTGATATCAGCTTAACAAACAAAAATTTTGGTATAACTAAACCTAAATCGATATTTGCAGGCACTTCAATTGGATTTCTTTCTTCTGTTTTAGGGATAGGTGGCGGCACATTTTCAGTGCCATATTTTAAAGCAACAGGATTAAACTTAAGAACTGCAGTGGGAACTTCTGCTGCATGCGGAGTGCCAATAGCAATTTTTGGAACCCTTGGCTATATTATTGCTGGATTGAATGTTAGTTCACTGCCAAATTTAAGTCTCGGATACATTTATTTGCCAGCCCTTGTTGGCGTTTCAATTACAAGNATTTTTTCTGCAAAGTATGGGGCTGATATTGCTCATTATTTATCTCANGATACACTTAGAAAATTAATGGCTATTTGGTTTATAACAGTTTCAATATATATGTTCGTAATATGATTATTGAATTATCAGATTTTTTTAATAATCCAACACTAATTGAGCTAGGNCCTCTTAAAATTCAATACTATGCAATTACCTGGTTGTTATCTGCTGTTTTAATTTACATGTTTCTCAAAAAAAATAATGTTATTTCTNAAATTGGTTTAAGCATAGATGAGATNAATGANATGGTTTTCTTATATGGATTATTCTTTGGTGCAATGTGTGGAGGNAGAGTTGGATATATGCTTTTTTATGGNATTGATCAGCTTTTAGATAATCCTCTTTCTTTATTTTATATTTGGCAAGGTGGTTTGAGCTTTCATGGTGGATTAATAGGTGTGATCATTAGCTTAATTATTTTCTGTCAAAAAAAGAAAATAGAATTTTTAAGATTAATGGACGGAGTTGCATTNGCAATGCCAATTGGACTAGGACTGGTAAGAATTGGAAATTTTTTAAATGGGGAGTTATATGGAAAAGCAACAAATGGAGAATGGGGATTTATTTTTCCTACAGATCCATTTGGAATACTTCGTCATCCATCTCAGCTTTATGAAAGTTTTGGTGAGGGATTGGTTCTTTTTGTAATCCTATTTTTGATAAGCACTAAGACAAATATAAAAGGTATAGTTTCTTCTTCATTTCTTATTTTTTATGGATCAATAAGATTTATAATTGAATTGTTTAGACAGCCTGACGCTCATATGGGTTATATAGCTTTTGATTCTCTTAGTATGGGGCAATTATTATGTATACCTATGATTATTGTAGGATTTTTAATATTAATTTATTCATGGAAATATAGATGAAAGCTTATTTAGACCTCTTGAGTTATATTATTGAAAATGGAGAAGAGAGAGATGATAGAACTAACACAGGAACATTGTCATCATTTGGACATCAATTAGAGTTTGATCTAGAAAAAGGTTTTCCGGCTGTAACAACTAAATCTCTTGCTTGGAAAGGTGTTGTTTCTGAACTTTTGTGGTTTCTAGAAGGATCAGATGATGAAAGAAGATTGGCTGAAATTAGATTTGGTAAAGATAGGTCTGAGTTAACTAATTTAGAAAAATATTCAACTATTTGGACAGATAATGCAGACAACCAAGGTAAAGAATTAGGATATGAAAATTCAGAAATTAAAAAAATTCTTGGTCCTGTTTATGGAGCTCAATGGAGAAATTGGAGTGGTAAAGATCAAGTAAGTGATCTATTAAAAAATCTTAAAAATAATCCAAATGGGAGAAGACATATTTTATCTGCTTGGAATGTAGGAGAATTAGAAAAAATGGCATTACCACCTTGTCATGTGATGTCGCAATTCTATGTAAGTAAAAGCACAATAAGCTGTCATATGTATCAAAGAAGTGCTGATATGTTTCTTGGTGTTCCATTTAATATTGCTAGCTATGCCCTTCTTTTATCTATTTTTGGAAAAATATTAAATCTTAAGCCAAAAAGGTTTATTCACTCTTTTGGTGATGCTCACATCTATAAAAATTCTATTGATCAAGTAAAAGAACAAATATCTAGGTCTCCAAGACCACTACCAAAATTAATTATTCCTAATATAGAGTGTATTAAAGATTTAAAAAATTATAGTATTGATGACTTTATTTTAGATAAATATAATCCACATCCATCAATTAAAGCAAAAATGGCAATATAAATGTTAATAATCTCTCACGTAGTAGCTCTCTCAAATAATAATGTTATTGGTGTGGATAATAATCTTCCATGGAATCTAAAAAAAGATTTACAACATTTTAAAGATTATACAAGTAACAAGATTATTATTATGGGCAGAAAAACTTATGAATCTATTGGAAGACCTCTTCCAAATAGAGTGAATTATGTTGTTTCTAACACTATTAATGAAATTAAAGGTGCTTATATATTTAAGAGTACATCGGATGCAATTGAAGCGGCAAAGCAAAAATGTTTTGAAGATGACGCATATAAAGAAATAGTAATAATTGGCGGAGGTTATTTGTTTAGAGAGACTTTATCCTTGGCAAATAAATTAGTTTTAACTCAAGTAGATTGCAATATAGACGGAGATGTTTTTTATCCAGAGGTTGAAATAAATAGCTGGAATGAGGTCGAAACTAAATGCTATAAAAAAGATTCAGAAAATGACTTTGATTTTACTGTAAAAGTATTAGAAAAAAATTAGGATGAACTAGAATTCATCTGGATATAATCTCTTCGCAAAGCCAAATTTTTAACACGAATTTCTTCATTTTCAGTATATTTTATCCAGTTATTGGCTTGTGTTTTAATCTTCTTTTCTTTATCTCTTGCTGCTATTCTAAAATTCTTTTTAGCTTCATCAAATTTCTGAAGTTCGAAATATGCTTGTCCAAGAGTAAGGTATACTTCAGAAAGCTTAGTTATCTTCCCTTTTTCTAAACCTTTTTTAATAGCTTCAACAGCTTTGTCTACCCTATCTTCAGACAAATACAGATTTCCTAAAAGTACGTAAGACTTTCCATCCTTTGATATTTTTGCCGCCTTTTCAAGAACAGGAATTGCTTTATCANTTTCTTGTGCCATTCTCCAAGAATCNGCTAAAAGTTTTAAGTTCTTTTCAGTATCTTTAACAACNGGTACNATTTTTTCTTCTTTAGTTTTGTCATCAACAATAGTCACCATCTTTTTTCGACCAGAGACAAGAACTTCCGCAGCCCAGTATGGATTTTTATTTAGCAAAAGTAATTGACTAAGANCAAGATATTCAGATTCTTTATCTAGAAAATCTTTTTGGTATGCTGTTTTTAAAGTGATCATATAATCCTTTTCTCTTCCAAGTTGACCATACGATCCGCCCAATTGAATAAAGTAAAGTTTTTTTGGATAAAGATTTACCAAGATTTCATATATTCCAATTTGTCTAAGGAGTGATTCTTTTTCTCCAATATCTTTTTTTAGCTCNCCAATACAAGCAGCTAATANTACATACCAATTTTCTCTAGGCTTATACCCCTCTTCTTCAGCCATAGAAACTGCTGTTTCCAATGCTGATAAAGATTTATTATAGTCACCAGTTTGAAAGTATGCCTGTCCAAGCAACGAATAAGATTGTGCAGTAACTTTTTCAACTTCACTCATCCACTGAAGAATTAATTCAATACCCTTATCGTAATTCTCTTGAACCATGTTTAACTGAGCTAAAGACAATAATGCTCCAACTCTTAATCCAATTGTTACTTCGGGTTCATTAATAAGTCTTGTATAGGCATCCATAGCTTGAGTGTATTTTGCATCACTAAAATAAACATAGGCCCATGCATTCCACATAACAGAGCGATCATAACTTTTTAAATTTTCTCTGTTATTTCTAAGCTCTGTGAGTACGCTTATGACTGTTTCCATATCAGGAGCTGGTTCTCCTTTCTCGTCTACAATTTCAAGAGCTTCATATACTTTCGCCATTTTCTTTGCAGTTGAAGTTTGAAGCGCCCTAGCTTTTTTGTATTTTATTGGTTTCTTGTTTTCTGTTTGGGATTGAGCTTCAATATAATTAGTTGAGAATGCAAATAGCATTGCCAAACTTGAAAACAAATAAATTGATATCTTTTTCTTCATTCTTTATTAACTCTCATCCAACACGTATGTAAATCTGTGAAGTACATCATCAACTGGAACAGCTTTTCCATCAACTATTTTTGGTTTATATTTTAATTTTAGTGCTGCTCTGGCTGAAGCACTATTAAACATAGTGCATGGTCTGAATTCAGTAGCTGGATCACTGGGATTTGAATTAGAACAATATCCTTCAACAGGTTCTGCATTTTCAACACTGCCTGTTTCAGTTATCGTAAATTTTACAAGCGCATAACCCATTGTTCCTCTCTCCTGAGCTCTTCTAGGATAGATAGGGACTACCTTAAATAAAGGGATGTATTCTCCATCTCTAAAAAATGATCCACCAGCTTTAAAATTTGCTTTTGGCTTAGCAACTGAGACATCTATTCCTGTTAACGGTTGAAGATCTAATTCTGGCTGAGCTATATCTTCTGGTTGTTCATCAGGTTTATCAGGTTTATCAACTTCTGTCATAAAAGTATCTATCTGTCTTTCTGGCATTACTACATCTGCCAATTTAACTGATGTATCTTCTTTTAAGCCACTATCTCCCAAAGCAATTAAAATAACCATTATGAAAAATAAACCAAATGTGATTATAGAAGAGAAACCTATTCCAGCTGCATACTTGTTTGCATTAAAAGCTCTTATATAAATATCATGTATTGGTTTTGTAACAGTATTTAAAGCTGCAAGGACCTGATTCATATTTTACTTTGGTTCTGATGCAAGTGAGATAGCATTCACTCCTGCTTCCCTCGCTCCATCCATTACTTTTATTATAGTATCAGCAACTGCTTTTTCATCAGCTTGAATAACAACAGAGCCTTTAGGGTTATCAGCAAGCATTTTCACCACATTGGCTTTAACTTGTCTAACATCAATTCTTCTTCCATCCATATAAATTTCATCATTAGCGCCAACAGCAATTAGAATTGCTGCGTTTTCTTGTGTTTCTGCTGTATCTGAATCAGGTCTATTTATTTCAAGNCCAGGTTCTTTAATGAAGTTTGCTGTAACAATAAAAAATATAAGCATGATGAATACAACATCAAGCATTGGTGTTAAATTTATTTCACTTTCATCATCTTTTACAGCACTGCTTATTGCATTTCTTCTCATAAACCTCTCCTATAAATCTCTTTTAATTAATTCTCTTAAGTCGTTTGTATGCCTATCAGACGCGCTGCTTAAATAAATGCTTGCGAATACACCAGATAGTGCTACAACCATTCCAGCCATAGTTGGAAGAGTTGCCTTTGATACTCCTCCAGCCATTGCTCTTGCGTCACCGCCACCGTTAAAAGCCATTACCTGAAAGACTTCAATCATTCCTGTTACAGTTCCTAAAAGCCCGAATAATGGTGCCAAAACTACACATGTTTGAATGATCGTCAGATTCTGATTAATTGCTACTTTTGCCTGTGAAAGCATTTTTTCACGTATTTGAAGTGCATGCCATGAGGTCTTGTCAGTTCTGTTATTCCATTTGCTTGCAAGATCGGATACATAGTATTCATGTCCATGAGAAAAATACCATATTCTTTCAAAAATCATTGCCCACATAAAAAAAACTAGAATAGCTATGAGCCATAAAACACTTCCACCAGCTTCCATAAAATCTCTTATGGAGGAAAAAGCTTCACTAATAGCAAAAAACATATCTAACTAATTAATTATTTCCTTCTGCTCTCTCAGCAAGAATACCAGTACTTTGTTCTTCAAGAACGCTGATTATTCCTTTAGCTGATGATGCAGTAAAAGAGTGTAAAAGAGTTGTTGGTATAGCAACAAGTAATCCAAGTACTGTGGTTACAAGTGCTTGTGAAATACCTCCAGCCATTAGTTTAGGATCCCCGGTTCCATATAATGTAATCATTTGGAAAGTAACGATCATACCTGTGACTGTTCCTAATAAACCTGCAAGGGGAGCAACAACTGATATTATTCTTACGGCACCAATGCCTTTTTCAATAGATGGCCTTTCAGCCATAATTGCTTCCGCAAGTTTGAGTTCTAAAGTATCAATATCTTTATTAAAGTTTTCTTCACCAACTTTAAGAACTCTTCCAAGTGGATTTCTAACATCTAGTGTTTTAGAACCTGCTTGAGCTCTAACTGATCTTCCTAGTATATATAAGCTGTAAAGCTTCCAGAATGCAATGCCTATACCTATTAGACCTACAAAAATAATTGCGTAGCCAACTTCTCTTCCCTGCGCAGCTCTCTCTGCTAAAGAAGGTGTCTGTATTAGGTTTGCTAAAAGACTTCCACCAGTTGGGCCGGTAGGATCAACTCCAAATTTTACTTGTTCACCAACTTCTGCATTTCCAACTCTTTTTGCAGTTTTTGTAAAACGACCCACGGGCTGCCTTGGAAGAAAAGCATATTGCCCTGTTGCTGCAACATACTCTAAATATTTACCATCACAAACTGCATTAAATAAACCAACTCTTGTAACATTACATGATGAAGATTCTCCGTCTACATCAATTACAGTTGTTTCAAATGATACAACTTGTCCACTAGCTATCATTTCTCTTTGAAGTTCAAACCAAAGACCTTCTATTTCTCTAATGGTTGGAAGTTCGGTAGTTTCCGACATCTTAGAAGTGAGATCATTTAAGAAATCAATTCTTTCTACACCATATTGTGCGCTTGTTAATGATCCTGAAAATTGGACAGCTGCCTCACCTGCAGAACTTTGAAGATGACCAAATAGTTCAACTAGAGATCCAAGCTCTTTCTGATAAGCTTCTTCTTTGACACGTAAAATTTCTTCATTTTTTTTGTATTCTGCTTCAAGTTGATCAGCTATCCTTTCTTGCCTAGCTAATTCTCTCTTTTCAGCTGCTAAAATTTCAGCCTGTTTATTTTTACTTGCTAGAAATTTAGCTTCACGCTCTGAATTTTCTGTTTGTTCTTTGGTCTTCCCCTCTTTAACTAACATTAAGAGCGCTTCAACTGTAGAAATCTCTGCTGATTCCTCTGCAGAATCTTGTGCAAAAATAATGCCATTAAAAGTAAAAGCGAGAATAAAAATTACTGATAAATATCTTTTCATCACACTTCTCCTTTGACAACAGGCATAAGTAGCATGTCAGTTGGAGCTAATTTCTTAGCCATTCTGATTCCGTCTCTAATTGGTTTTCTATAGCTGCCAGGCAATTCTTCCCATGAGCCAGTTTCATTGTCCCATCTTCCACTTGTTCGTTCATCTTTGGTTTGATAGAACATTCCTATCCTTCCAATCACAAGAATATTTACTACAGTGCCGTCGGATAATTTATCTTCATAAGTATCAATTTTTCTTCCATACTCAGCTTCAATATTATAAGCCTCTAAAACTTGTCTGACTTGTTCAGATGCGGTTACCTTTGGCTTAGACAATGAAGATCTAACTAAGTCCACTCTAGTTTTTCTTTCTTCACTTCTAAAAGGAGTATCTAAATTAATAAAGGTTTCCAATGTATCAAGCATCTTTCCAGCCAATGGTGGAATTTGTCTTTGCATCACAACAACTTGGACGAGTTGCTCGTCAAGTTTATCCATTAAATCAAGTTGTGCCTGTATTTGTATTCTTTTTTGTGCGTTATAAAGTTTTAGTCCTTCAACTTGTTTTGAAACAACTTTATATTCATTAATCAACTTATCTGTTTGTCTCTCTGTATTATCAATCCTATCTTGAGAACTTGCAGAAAGAGTTTGATTTTCTCTACCAATTTCTAAAATACTTTCCATGTTTACTTCAACGCTAACTTCGTTAGCAGATGTTATGACCGCAAAACAAAGTAATAGCGGTAAAGAAATTCTCTTTACATGTTTTATCATTTATTTACTCCCTTTCAGTTTGAATATATTAACAGTCTTAAACAAATAAATAAATTATTATGAGCTTAATAATTAACCTTAAATATTTTTAAAAAAACACGATTTTAATGCATATTTTGAAAATTATGAGATTTAAAATTTAAGAAATAGCATTGGAGTTTTTTTCTTATATTCTTGATATTCTTTAATATCTCCCCATTTTTTGTCACTCATACTTTCAAGCATCCTGACGCCACTTACATATACAAGTAGTAAATAAGTAAATATTGGTGATATGAGAGTAAGATATTGACTTCCTTGAAGTGAGGAAAAAGAAATTATAGCAATTGCACTCCATAGTAGTATCTCACCAAAATAATTAGGATGTCTTGATTTTGACCATAATCCAGTTGTAATGAATTTGTTCTTATTTTCTTCAAATGATCTAAAGACTGTTTTTTGATGATCTGCAATTACCTCTATTCCAAAACCAATTACAAATAAACCAATTCCAATATATGTAGCTAAATTAAATACTACGCCAGTTGAGCTTGAAATTGCAGTTAATGCACACATTGAACATAGCGACACCCAAAGACCAGAAAGAGTCCAAGTCATAAAAAATTGTGAAGCAGAAGGCTTGATTGTTCTAAATCTTTTATCCTCACCGTCCTTATGGATTCTCATAAATAGAAAACTACCAAGCCGTATAGCCCAAATAGAAATAAATAGAACTAATACTAAATTACCAATATTATCTCCATAGAGATCTTGGGATGAAATATATGTAAACCATAAAACACTTAAATAAGTTAAACTCCCAGTTAGATCATAAAATTTTTCAGTCTGAAAGATATAGGCTGGAATAAATGCAATCCAATGTATAAAAAATGCTATCAATACTGCATATTGCACTGTGCTTATACCAGTAAGAAAAGCAATTCCATATGCAATTGCAAAAGCAAAAATTGATATAAATATATTAACTAACCATTTCATATTTCACTCCACCCACATGTTCTGTTTTCGTTTTGTTTATCAAGCCATTCTTTCAAAGGCGCATAGTAATTCAAAATTGATTTACCGCTAAGTTGCCTTGAACCAGTTAGGTTCTCAAATGCATCTTGCCAAGGCAGACTTTGGCCCATTGCCATTGTTGTAATAATTTTATCACCTGCATCTTTGTTCCCATAGATAGAACACTCATGCAAATATCCATCATATTTAATATGATTACATAAGGCCTCATGAAACTGATATTGCATTATGCTTGCTAANTAGTATCTCATATAAGGTGTGTTACCCGGTATATGGTATTTTGCTCCTGGATCAAAATATTCTTCTGATCTATCGTAGCTAGTGTTGATTCCTTGATACTCTTCTCTTAAGTTCCACCATGAAGCATTAAGATTGCTTTGATTAATATCTCCATTGAACACTCCAGATCTCCATTTATCTAACATCAATGCCCATGGAACAATAACAATTCCATCAAGAGCTTGCTTCATAAGCAATGCAATTGGATCCTGTTTTGCTTTTTCAGCATCATCTTTTGAGATAAAACCTATGTCAACTAGATAATCGGGTGTTATTGATAGTGTTAGTAAATCTCCAAATGCTTCATGAAAGCCATCATTTGCTCCTGCNTGGAAGACTGTTGGGATATGGTTATAGGCTTGATAATAAAAAATATGGCCAAGTTCATGATGAATAGTAATAAAGTCTTCTTCATTCTTTTCGATACACATTTTTATTCTCAAATCATTATTTGCTGGATCTAAATTCCATGCTGAAGCATGACAAACGACAGACCTATCTTTTGGTTTTATAAATAAAGATCTTTCCCAAAAAGTTTCTGGCAGAGGTTTAAATCCCATCGATACAAAAAAATCTTCTGCATACTCAACCATTTCAATTTCACTTAATGATTTCTCTTGTATTATTTTAGTAACATTTACATATTGTGATTCTGATTCTTCTTCATAAACCAAATCATAAATAT
Source organism: Gammaproteobacteria bacterium TMED225 (assembly GCA_002169625.2). GTDB lineage: Bacteria > Pseudomonadota > Gammaproteobacteria > Magnimaribacterales > D2472 > SAR86A. The sequence continues at coordinate 14,427 of NHJW02000003.1, read as the reverse complement.
TTGACCAAGATTGNCCCCACATATTTCCAAGCATATGGACTGGNAAAGGACCTGATTCTGAAACAATGTCTTCACCGTAATGTTCGTTTAATTTTGCTCTTACATGGCAATGAAGTGCATCATATAAAGGTTTCACTTCTTCCCAAACTCTATCCGTATCATCTAAAAAGTCCTCAGCAGGCATATCGTATTTACTGAACCATAAATCACTTAAACCTTCATAACCCAGGTCAACAGAACCTTGATTGCCAATTTCTACCATACGCATATATAGTGGCTTCATAGGCTTACTAATCTCATGCCAGCCTTCCCATGCTTTTAGTAATTCTTTTGAATCTCTAGAATTGTCGATTATTGATTCGAATGCCTCTAAATCATAACAATCTCCATCATCAAAACAATGTTTGCCAGTTCCATACATTGCTTCAAGAGTTGTTGTAATTTCTGAAAGTTCAGCTGCTAATGAATTATCTAAAGGAGGAGGCATAACAAAAGAGCTTTTTAAAATATCAAGCATTCTTCTATTCTCTTTTGATGTTTTTAGATTATCGAAACTAGCCGCTTGTCTCGATCTTTCTAATGATTTTAAGGTATATCTCGTTCCATAATCAGCAATTATTTTTTGTGAATCATGGGTAATGAAATTTGAACTTATCCAAGATGCGGAGTATATGATTGGGCCATCAATTTTATTTTCTTGTTCAACAGTCGATAAAAAATTTTCAAGATCCTCTATATTTCTTGTTTGTTCGCCACTTGGAACACAAGAAGTTACAATAATGATTATTATTAAGCTTAAAAAATTTTTCATTTNTATACCTCGCTATTAAAATAACATAAAAATAAAATTTATATGAAAATTTCAACAAACCAGTTTAAGAACGGAACCAAATTAATTATCGATAATGCNCCCTGTTCTATAGTTGAGCATGAATTCCATAAACCTGGAAAAGGCCAGGCAGTAATGAGAGTTAAGTATAANAACTTATTAACTGGAAATACAAATGATAAGACTTTTAAATCTGGAGAAAGTGCAGAATCTGCTGATATTAGTCATAACGAAATGGAGTTTTTATATCAAGACAATGATTCTTGGCATTTTATGGATACAACTACTTATAANCAAATNGAGGTAAGTTCTTCAAAGATTGGAGACGCAGCAAAATGGCTTGTTGGTCAAGAAGTTTGTGAAATAGTTCTATGGAATGNAGANCCAATTATGGTCAATCCACCTGTAATAGTAGAACTTAAAATTGCAAAGGCTGAACCTGGAGTTAAGGGAGATACTGTCTCTGGAGCAACAAAAAGTGCTGTTCTTGAAACCAATATTGAAATCCAAGTTCCATTATTTGTAAATGAAAATGAAATCATTAAAGTTGATACAAGAAGTATGGCATATGTTGGGAGAGCAAAATCTTGATTGACTTAATTAACAAAGAAATAATAACGTTTTTATCATCTATCGATATAGAAAATACTCAAGCAATTAAAGATAAATATACTACTTCAATATCTGAGGATTTAAATAAAGGTCACATTACTACCAACGTTTGTATGGTCGCAGGAAGCATTCTTAAATCTAATCCTAAAGAACTGGCTGAAAAGTTGAAAAAAAAATTAATTCAGCTTCAGTGCTTTGAGGATGTTGTATCAGCTGGACCGGGTTTTATAAATATTTTTCTAAAAAGGAAAGATTTTGTTTCTGTTATTAATCATATTAATGAAATTAAAGATGGATATGGGAAATCAAACACCGGTAAAGGAAGCAAAATTCAAATTGAGTTTGTATCAGCAAATCCTACTGGCCCTCTTCATGTTGGACACGGAAGAGGTGCTGCATATGGTGATGTTATAGGTAGAATTCTTGAGGCAACAGGGCATCAAGTTAAGAAAGAATATTATATTAATGATGCTGGAAGACAAATCGACATTCTTACTGCAAGTGTTATCTTGAAACTAGTAAGAAGTGATATTAATAATTATTTTCCAAAGAACGCTTACAAGGGCAAATACATCGAAGAAATTGCAAATAAACTCAAAAAAGAAATACGCGTTAGATACAATTTAGAACAAATAATTGAGAACATTCCTCAAGATTCTGAAGAAGAGATAGATAAAGTAATAAAAAATTTAAAAAATTTAGATCAATCGTCATGGAATATTGCTAAAACCTTTTCTTTAAAGGAGATAGTCAGTTCTATAAAAGATGATCTCAAAAACTTTAAAGTTTACTTTGATAACTGGTTTAATGAATCATCTATGGGTGACATAGCTGATTCCTCATCTGAAATTTCTAAATCTATTAATAAGTTAAAAGATGCTGGTCATGCTTATGAGAAAGATGGTGCTATCTGGTTAAATACTGATTTAAGTGGTGATGATAAACATAGAGTTCTTATTAGAGAGGATGGAAGAGCAACTTATTTTGCATCAGATGTTGCGTATCATAAAAATAAAATTGATAGAGGTTTTAATAAATTAATTAATATTTGGGGTGCTGACCATCACGGATACATAAAAAGAATTGAAGCGTCCATTGATGCTCTTGGATCTAGTAAAGATAAATTGGTTGTTAAGCTTGTCCAATTTGCCAATCTATTTAAGAATGGGAAAAAAGTTAAAATGTCTACAAGGTCTGGAGAATTTTTTACCTTAAAAAATCTGATGGACGATATTGGTCCTGATGCAGCAAGATTTTACTATTTATCAAAGCAAGCTGATCAACATCTAGATTTTGATATAGATTTAGCAAAAAAAGATAGTAAAGATAATGTTTTTTATTACATACAATATGCTTATGCAAGAATTGTTTCTTTAGAAAAAAAGGTTTTAGAAAATAATTTTAATGATGATATTAATCTTAACAGTATAGAAAGTAACACTTATGATAAATGTGATTTTTTAATTCATGAGATTTCAAAATATCCTGATATTATTTATAAGGCCTCAAACAGCTTACAACCGCACATAATTATTTATTATCTAAGGGATTTAGCGCAACTACTTCATAGTTACTACAATGATAATCATGTTTTATCAGAATCAAAGGAAAATATTCAGTCCATCATTCTTTGCTTATCTTCTGTAAAACAAGTTCTATCAAATGGATTAAATATCCTAGGGATATCTCCTATAAATAAAATGTAACTTTATGAAAGATTTCGCTAACATTAAGAAAAGTAAAAGAAAGATAATCAAAAAAAAATCAGTTTTCACATCTAATAGGCCATTAAATAGAACGATTTCTTCATCAACAATATTATTTTTAATTTTTGTAAGTTTTAGTTTGGTAGTTACATCAATGTTCTATTTCAAGACTGATGTTATTTCATTTAAACCTGAAAGCTCGACAAATTCGATTTCAATAGACTTCCCATCTTCGTTACTAGAAAATTCTGTTTTAATTGAATTTAACGAAGAGAATAGTCTTATGAATTGTAATTATTTTGTTCAAATTGGGGCTTATGGGAATAAAAAATATGCTATTGAAGCTATGAATATAATTAATGATGATATAGAAGATATAACAATTAATGAAGTTTATAGTAGCCTGCTACCAGGAAAGCTTTTAAATAGTGTAATTTCCGGACCTTATTCAAATAGGTCTTCCGCAAATAACGCAAAAGAAAAAATAACTAAAATGGGATTTGACCCACGTCTTAGAACTGTATGCAAAGAGAATTAATAGAAAACATTATTAATATTAATGCCAAGATTGAGGATGTCTGCTCATCCATAAATAAGGATAAAGATGAAATAACATTAGTTGCTGTTTCTAAGAGAAAAAGTTCTGAATTGATTGAAATTGCACTAGATAACATGATCAACAACTTTGGAGAAAATTATGCTCAAGAACTTCATGAAAAAGCTATAGCAATAAAATCAAGTAACATTGTTTGGCATTTTATAGGCCCGATGCAGTCAAACAAAGTCAAAATTATAGCCAGGCATGCTCATTGGATTCATACTATTGATAGAGAGAAAATAATTAAAAGATTAAATTCTGAGTGCAAAAAGCTAAATAAAATTATTAATGCATGCATTCAAATAAATATATCCTCTGAGGACTCTAAGAGTGGTTGTAAACCAGAAGAGCTGTTTGAATTAGCTAAATTAATAGAATCTATGGAAAATATTAATTTAAAAGGCATAATGGCTCTCCCTAAATTAACAAATGATAAAAAAGAAAGAGAATTTATGATGAAATCAGTAGTAGATTTAAGTTTTCAGCTGCAAAAGAAATATCCTGATGCAAGTGTTATTTCTCTAGGAACAACTTCTGATTTTGAAGATGCAATTATTCAAGGATCAAATATGCTTAGAATAGGTGAATCTATTTTTGGAAAAAGATTATGAAAAATATTGCTTTTTATGGATGTGGAAATATTTCTCAAGCAATTATTCATGGCCTGATTAATTCAGGTTTTAATTCAAAAAATATTTTTTTTCTAGACAGAAATATTAAGAATCAAAATAAATTAAGAAAATATAAAATTAGAAATCTTAAAAATAATATGAATACAAAAATAGATTTATTCATTCTCGCAGTAAAGCCTAAAGATGCAATTCAAGCCTATAAACAAATACTCAAAGATTTTAAAAATCCTAAGGTAGTTAGTTTAGTTGCTGGCATAAAATCAAAAAAATACACTAGTCTGGATAGCAACATTGAATTTTTAAGAGCTATGCCTAATACATCATCAAGATTTAATCTTGGCATTACTGCTCTTTTAAACGCAACGTTTAAAAAAACAAATTTTTCAAAAGTAGCCACTCTTTTTAAAAAAATAGGATCTGTTATTTCATTAGATAAAGAATCTCAAATGGATATTTTCACAGGTACTGTAGGGAGTGGTCCTGCATACTTTTTCTATCTATTAAAGTCTTTTGAAAAAAAGCTCATGAAAATCTGTAATGATGATAAAAAAATAGTTAATGAAATTATTGTTAATCTTGTAAAAGGAGTTGGTGTGTCCTTTGAAAATAATAGTGATCTAGATAATTTAATTTCTGCTGTTAAGTCTAAAAAAGGCACTACTGAGGCTGGCTTGAACTCATTTAAGTCAGATAAATTAAATTCTTATTTCGAGAAAGGTATCAATTCAGCAATCAAAAGATCGAAGGAAATTTCAAATGATTACTGACTTTCAAATATTAGGTTTGATATTAAATTTCTTAAACTATTTCTTTGTCTTTTTATTAATATTTAATCTTTTGAAAGTTAATTACTTCAATCCTATTGTTGCTATATTCGTTAAAGTTTATAACCCGCTTTCAAAGATTTTACCTATGCTTATTAATCCTATTGTCAATATCTTTGTAATTGCTGTAGTTGTAAAGCTCTTGTCTTTAATTGTATATTTTGGAAATCAATATGAAACAGTTGCCCTTTTAGGTGTAGCGATAATACAGACTATTATGGTAACTTTGAGAATAATCTTCTTTGCTGTTATTGGGGGTGTGATTTTAAGTTGGGTAGCGCCTGAAAAATCTAATGCATTTCTAGAGTTAGTAACTGAAATTTCATACAAAACCATGTCTCCAATCAGAAAATATATTCCATCGGCTGGTGGTTTAGATTTTTCACCTTTATTTGTATTGATAATTATTAATTTATTAGAAAGCTTTTTATCAGATATTCTGAGATCTATAGTATGAAAATAAAAACAGAAATCATAACTTTTTCAGAAGAGCTTATCTTGGAATCTGGTGAAAATCTTGATTCATTTAAACTAATTGTTGAAACTTATGGTGAGCTTAATGCATCGAAAACAAATGCAATTCTTTTATGTCATGCTTTTTCTGGTAACCATCACGCTGCTGGAAAAAATGATGAATCAGTTACAGGATGGTGGGATCAAATTGTTGGCCCAAAAAAAGCAATAGATACAGAGAAATATTATGTTGTTTGTTGCAATAATATAGGTGGATGTTCAGGTTCAACTGGTCCATTAGAAATTAATCCAGCTTCAAATAAGCCTTATGGAAAAGATTTTCCTCAGGTGTCTGTGGTGGATTGGGTTAAAACCCAGAAAATGTTGATGGATAAACTTAAGATTCCTTATTGGCATTTAGTAACTGGTGGAAGCTTAGGTGGAATGCAAGCTTTAGAATGGTCTATTGCTTATCCAAAGAGTATTAAAAAAGCTGGAATATTTGCAGCAGCAGCAAGTTCAAGCACTCAAAATATTGCTTTAAATGAAGTAGCAAGAGAATCTATTAGGAAAGATCAAAACTTTTTTGATGGTAATTATTATGAGCATGGTGTTTCGCCAAAAAGTGGTCTCAAAACTGCACGAATGCTTGGACATATTACTTATTTATCCGAGGAACTAATGGATATGAGATTTGGTAGAAGATTTCAAGATGAGGAGTCTAAGGTGGATCAAAAAGTAAATTTTGAAGTTGAAAATTATTTGCAATATAAAGGTGAAAAGTTTTCAGAATCTTTTGATGCTAACTCATACATTCTTATGACAAAAGCTATGGATAGCTATGTCGCTGGTAAAGATCAAGGCCTAAATAATGTAATGAAGAATGTAGAAGCTCAATTACTAATAATAGGTTTTTATTCTGACTGGCTTTATCCTCCAGAAAGGGGAAAAGAAATTCAGCTTGCTGCAATGGACAATGATGTTAATTCATCATATGTCGTTCTAGAAGGTGATCATGGTCATGACAGTTTTCTATTTGATTCTAAAAAATACTCTAAAATAATCAAAAAATTTATTGAATCATAATGACTATTAAACTCTCTAAAATTATTAATGACTGGGTAACTGATGAAAGTAAAATTATTGACTTTGGTTGTGGCGATGGCTCTTTGTTAAAGGAGTTAATGGATACAAAAAATGTCTTAGGTTATGGAGTTGAAATAAGTGATTCAAAAATTCAAAAGTGTATAACTAATGGGGTGCCTGTTATTAAACAAGATATTGATAAGGGTATTGATGAATTTAAATCATCTAATTTTGATCTTTCAATAATGGCACGATCTATTCAATGCCTTAAAAATCCTAACCTAGCATTAAATGATATGTTAAAACTATCAAAAAGATGTGTTGTTACTTTGCCTAATCTTGGTTATTGGAGATGTAGAATAAGTCTAATATCTGGGGCGATGCCGGTTACTCCAGAACTCCCTTCTAGCTGGTATGAAACAGAAAATATTCATCTTTGTACTATAAGAGATTTTGAAAGTCTTTGTGAAAGTGAGGGTATTAAAATAAAAGATAAAGTGTTTTTAAATAAAAATGGTAATCAAAGCAGATTTGTTTCAATTAATCCTAATTTAATGGCTGTAGAAGGAGTATATCTGCTTGAAAAATGATAGTCAGATTCTAATTGCATCCTCAAATAGTGGAAAAATAGAAGAATTTAAAAGACTATTTAAAGATCATCAAATTTATTCTTTAAGTGATTTTAAAATAAGTGATGCCATAGAGGATGGGGTATCTTTTATTGAGAATGCATTAATTAAAGCAAAACATGGGTCTTTCTTTTCTAAGAAATATACTATTGCTGACGACTCTGGTTTGGTCGTACCTGATCTTGGGTATGAACCAGGAATATTTTCAGCTCGTTATGCTCGTGAAAATGCTACAGATGAAGAAAATAGAAATTTTCTTATAAATAAGATTAAAAAGATGAAGAAAAGAACTCTTAATGCATACTATGTTTGTGTGATGGTGGGTTTAAAAAGTCATGATGATCCAAGACCAATCATTACCCAAGGAGAAATTCATGGGAAAGTTTCTGTGGATAGTAAAGGGAAGGGAGGATTTGGATACGATAAAATCTTTTATCCCTCCGGTTACCAATGCTCAATGGCAGAAATTGATTCTGAAGTAAAAAATAAAATTAGTCACAGAGCAATAGCTACAAATAAATTTCTTCAGCTATTTAACGGTTAAATCTTTTTCTTTAGATTAAATTCAAAAATTTTTCTGCCTTGATCTATGCCCCTTTTCTCAAACTTCGTTAATTGTTTTTCATTCATATAACTTTCATTTGAAGATACGAAATATTCACTTCTTGAAATTGTATCTTTTATGCTTTCTGCATAATTCTCCCAATCTGTTGATATGTATAAACTTCCATTACTTTTTAAAAAGTCATTTAACATTTGTAAAAAACCAACATTTATTAATCTTCTTTTATGATGTTTATCTTTTGGCCATGGATCAGGACATAAGATTTTTATTGAATCAAATATTTCAATAATATCTTGATCCAAAAGCATTCTAATATCATCTGGAAAAACTCTTACATTGCTAATACTATTTTCATCTAGATAAGACAAAAGAGATCCAATACCAGACATATAAACCTCTGATCCAATAAATAAAGTTTCATAATTTTCTGTAGCCTGATAAATTAAGTGCTCAGCATTACCGAAACCTATTTCTAAGCAACATTGCTTAAATTTCATAGATTCATTTTTAATATCATTTACAGATGAAATAGAATACTTATTTAGAAGTTTTAGTCCTTTTTCTTGTCTTTTTGTAATTCTTCCTCGTCTTTTAACAAATGACGGAAGAAATTTTAGGCGCACTTGAGAATGCTTAATTTATGCGAAATCTACCATAAGAGACTTAAGTTTTTTAAGAGCACTATTTTCGATTTGTCTTACTCTCTCAGCAGAAACATTATATTCATCAGCTAATTCATGAAGTGTTGCTTTATCGTCAGTTAAATATCTTCTTTGTAAGATATCTTTACTTCTATCATCTAGCATTCTTAAAGCTGAAATTAATTCTTCTTTATTAACTTGATCTGCCTGTTCGGATGCAACAATTACTTCAGGATCAAACCTCTTATCTTCAAGATACTGAGATGGAGACATAACCTCATCATCATCACCTGATGGAGCCGGAGCATCAAACGATGAATCATTTGATGAAAGCCTATTCTCCATATGTAGAACATCTTTAACCTCAACATTTAAATCAGAAGCAATCTTTTCGGCTTCATCTTTTGTTAGCCAATCAAGTGATTTCTTTTTACTTCTTAAATTAAAAAACAATTTCCTTTGAGCTTTAGTCGTAGCAATTTTAACAAGCCTCCAATTCTTTAAAATATATTCATGAATCTCAGCTTTTATCCAATGAACCGCAAAAGAGACAACTTTTACTCCTCTATGCGGATCGTATTTATCTACAGCTTTCATAAGACCAACGTTACCTTCTTGAATAATGTCACCTAGAGGCAGCCCATATCCTTGATAAGATCTAGCAATATGAACAACAAATCTTAAATGATGAATAACAAGCTGACGTGCAGCATCAAGATCATCTTCTTCGTATAATTTAAGAGCAAGTTCTTGTTCCTGTTCTTTTGTAAGAATAGGAATAGAGTGAACAGACGAAAGATAAGACTCTATATCTTTACCCGGACTATTGATTTGTGATGGTTGTAAGCTTGTTCCCATACTATAAATTTTGTTTATAATTAATTATATCAATTAATTATGTATTATAGGAAATTATACCAACTTTTTAATAAAATCTCCTAAAAGTGGCAAAAAATCACCTTTTATTGCTTCATTCCTAAATGCAATAAAATAAGGATTAAGTATTGAGGATTTTTTAGCATAGGCTAACTCCTCCATATTTGGTAATCCTATAATACTACCTCCTGCACTTGAAAGAACGGCATGGGCAGCAGCAATATCCCACTCAGATGTTGGCCCAAATCTTGGATATATATCAGCCTTATTATCATATAAGCTACAAATCTTTAAAGAACTACCCTTTTCTAAAATTTCATAATTAACATCTTTACTTTCAAGATATTCTAAAAATTGCAAATCATTGTCACTTTTATGACTTTTACTCATAACAATACTTAAAACTTTCTTAGACTTAGGGACACTCAGCTCTTTTTTATCAAATATGGATCCATGCCATATTTTACCTGTTAGAGGAGCAGCAACTATTCCAAATATTGGGCGCATATTATTAATTAGAGCAATATTTACAGTAAATTCTCCTGTTTTGTTTATAAATTCTTTCGTGCCATCAAGAGGGTCTACTAGCCAGTATGTTTTATTTAAAGTTTTAATATCAGATTCAATAAATGTTTCTTCTGAAATAATTGAAATATCACTCGATATTTCTTTTAATGAATTTAATATAACTTTATTTGCTCTTTTATCGGCCAGGGTTAATGGAGAGCCATCCAATTTTTTTTCTTGACCAAAATCATCTGAATTATAAATATTCATTATTTCCTTTGAAGCAAGTTTTACACACTCTTTCAAGTTTTCGAGATTATCATCAAAAAAATTTTTACCAACCATTATTCTTTGTTACCACAAGTTTGGTTGTTAAGACTTTTATAATCAATTACATCGAGCATTTTATGATGAATTTCAGTATTATCCATTAAACCCTGGAATAATTCAGCTCCAGGTCCATATGCTTGGACACCCACTGGTATTGAAGTATGTCTGCCAGTTCCCCACTGAATAGTAACGTATTCGCCATCTTGCTTTAGGATTTGCAAACCTCCAGTTTCATGATCAGATGTTATTATCAAAAGTGTTTCTTTATTTTTGTTTACAAATTCAATCATGTCTTTGATAGTCAAATCAAAATCCTTAAACTCTTCGATCATGGCTACTGCATCATTATCATGACCAGCCCAATCTATTTGACTACCTTCACTCATTAAAAAAAACCCGCTACATTTTTTACTATCTAAATGTTCTAGTGCAAAATTTGTCATTTGTCTTTGAGTAGGATTTTCAGCTGATCGTTCAATGCCATCATCATCAAATAAACCAATAATCTTCTTTGAATGATCAAGCTTGTAATCTAAAGAATCTTTATTAGTAATGACATGATGGGTATATTCAATTTTATTAATATCAAAAAATTTTAATCCGCCTCCAAGAGCGATATTTATAGAGGAATCAATAAGTTGGTTGGATATATTTTTATAATCATATCTATCATCTGAATGAGCATAAAAGGCGGCTGGAGTTGCATGAACTACTGACGAGGTAGCTACAATGCCTGAAACATAGCCCTTATTCTCAAGCATTTCAATAATTGTTTTTAATTTTTCTTTTTTAGGATCTAGCGATAAATATTTGGTTTTTGTCTTATGACCAGTTGCCCAAGTTGTTGCTGCAGCTGCTGAATCAGTATAAACATTTTCAAATGAATGAGTTAAAGATGTTCCATGGTAAGGTAATTGATCAATGTAAAGTCTATGATCTAAGCCTCCGGCAGCAATTCGAGACAAAGTAATATGATTCAGTGCTAATCCGTCACCAACAAGAAGAATAATATTTTTTGCTTTTAAGTTATTTGGAAAGTTTTTAATTTCTAAGAATTCTGTCTTCTCTGAGCCAATTTTTATTTTTTCAGAATTGTCATAAGAATCACAAGATGAAACAATCAATACTATTAATACAAATAGGTGTTTCATTCCAGCGCTTTTAATCTTTGACTCACTCTATCGCTTTCTTCTGGAAAACAGCTCCAGCAATGTTCATACAGGGCTTCTTCCCACTCTCCATACATTGGATTGATTAGCATATACCATTTTTCTCCCCACATATTCGAATGATTATCTATAAGCATCTTTCTGTTGTTTATGGTTGTTGCAGTATCTTGTGATGGCATGAAATCGTCTAGTTGATCTCCAAAAATCTGTATAACTCTATAATCTTTACTTATTAAATCTCTCCGGCTTGTTTTATCTGATGTCCAACCTTTTTCATTTTTCATAAGAAGCACATCTATATCATTATCAAGAGGTAGTTCTAAGGACTTGATATTATTTCTAGTATATTCCTCTAGGTCATGTGTTCGATTGGTAACGTAAAAAATTTTAATTCCTTTTGCATCAGCATAACTAAGATACTCTTTCACACCTGGCAAAGCTCCTGCAGATTCCTCAGAAACCCATTCTTTCCAACCAATTGGATAGCTAGTGCCATTTTTAATACTTCTTACCTGATGTTCTGAATTATCAAGAACGGTTTCATCAATATCTAAAATAATTGCTGGCGGTAAGTTTTGATAATTTTCTTTTTGATTTAAAAGAGCAGTCCAGGATTTGTCGGCCAATGCCTTATCAATATTACCTTTAGCTGATGAATAAATTTGAAAAGTATTAGCTTTATACTCAGCTGATGTTCTTTTAAATAAAACTGCAAGTAGTGACTGTTTTTGATAGGAATTCTCAACTTCAATTGCAAAAGAAGCATCATTAAAAAAAATTAAACAGTATAAAAAAATGTGTCTTAGTGATTTCATTGTTCAAGAGCATTATAATGCTTAATTAAATTAAGTTACAAAAGCATATTATGGATAATAAAATTTTAGAAAATTTAGAAAAGTTAAAAAAAATGTTAGTTCTTCTTAGCGAGGAAAGGAAAGTGGTATTATCTCATCATAAGACTTTTGAACATGTTGAGAAAATGAGATCAATTGTTGATGAATCTATAGAAATGGTAAATAAATCATGAGTAACAGTAAATATAAATGTTTTGATTTAAACGTTGTTGAGAACATAGCTAATTTAGTTTTTTCAAGGCCCGACGAACTTAATACAATGTCAAGAGACTTTTGGGTTGAGCTAGGAGAAGTGCTTGAAGAAATTAATAGAAATTCTGATATCAGAGTGGTCGTAATGTCATCGACGGGTAAGCATTTTTGTGCAGGTATGGACTTAAGTGCTTTTTCAAATGGAGTAGACAATATTCCTGATGATAAAAAGCCAGACTCGGCAAGAATTGGTGAAGCTGTCTATAGAGTTGCTAAAGAACTTCAAGGATATATTAGTGACCTAGAAAAAATAAGAGTTCCAGTCATTGTTGCCATTCATGGTGGATGCATTGGAGGAGCGGTAGACTTAGTGACAGCCTGCGATATTAGAGTAGCGTCCAAAGGTGCATTTTTTTGTATACAAGAAATTAATATCGGTATGGCTGCTGATGTTGGAACACTTCAAAGATTACCAAAAATAATTCCTGATTCAAAAATGCGCGAAATGGCATATACAGGAAGAAGAATGTATGCCGAAGAAGCAAAAGAAACTGGTCTCATCAGTGAGATGTATGAAAGTCAAAAAGAAATGCTAGAAGGAGCAAACAAATTAGCAAAAGAAATTGCTTCTAAGTCTCCAGTTGCTATATATGGGCTTAAAGCGGTTATGAATTACTCAAGAGATCATAGTGTAACTGATGGTCTTGAATACAATGCACTGTGGAGTGGTGCAATGTTAAGTCAAAAAGATATGACTGAAGCCATTACAGCAAATGTTGAGAAAAGAGATGCATCATTTAGTGATTTAGTTGGAGTGAAAAAGTTTAACGAATCAGATTCTTAAGATTTTCTCAAAAATACAGGCATAGATGCCGTTGATTCAGATTTTGAAAATGTATATCCATCTAGATCAAATTCAGATAGTTTTTCGAAGTCAATAACTTTATTTTGAATAATCCATCTAGCCATTAAGCCTCTAGCTTTTTTTGCATAAAAACTAATAATTTTGTATTTACCATTTTTATAATCTTTAAATGTTGGAGAAACAACATTAATATCTTCAGGTAATTTTCCAAGAACTGTAAAGTATTCTTTAGATGCAAGATTAATCAAAAGATCTGATTTCTGCTTCTTTAATTCGTCCAAAACATTTCTTTGAACCTTATTACCCCAAAATTCATAGAGATTTTTACCACTAGAGGTCTCTAATTTAGTGCCCATTTCCAATCTATAAGGTTTCATTAAATCTAAAGGTCTTAATATTCCATACAATCCAGATAAAATTCTTATATGTTTTTGAGCAAAGTTCATATCCTTTTTTGAAAGGTTCTCTGCTTGCAGTCCTTGATATACATCTCCTTTAAAAACAAGCATAGAAGGTTTAGAGTCATTTGAAACTTTTTTCGAGGCTGTCCACGATTGATATCTATCATAATTTAACGTGGCTAGTTTATCGCTTAAGCCCATTAACGATGCTATATCTTTAGGTTCCTTTTCTTTCAGTTGTTTAATAAGTTTAGAGGATTGTCCTAAAAAAGCAGGTACAGAATGGTTCGCATCAGCTTCAAATTCGTAATCAAGTGTTTTTGCAGGAGAAAGTATTATAATCATGGCTGTATTCTAACGAAAACATTAATAGATATTCAATGGAAATTATGGAAAAAACTATAAAATTTTTAGGAAAATTCATTTCATTGATGATACCTATCATGACAATATTAATGATACTGATAATAGTCGCTAGATATTTCTTTGGAATTGGGTTAACAGGTCTTCAAGAATTAGTAATGTATATCCATGCACTAGTTTTTTTAGGTTGTGCTGGATATGTCCATTACAAAGATGAACATGTTCGAGTAGATATTTTTTATAGAAAATCATCCAAAGAATATAAAAGAAAAGTAAATTTTATTTTAAGTTTTCT
>NHJW02000002.1 GCA_002169625.2 Gammaproteobacteria bacterium TMED225 | reverse complement strand
ATTGAAGCTATGAATAACTTAATTGATTGGTTGCCAAAAAATATTCCCGATGATGATGAGACATCAATAGTTCATGGAGATTATCGACTAGATAATATGATATTAAAAAATAATCAGGTCATGGGTATCTTGGACTGGGAACTATCAACCTTGGGACATCCTATTGCAGATTTTAGTTATCACTGCCTTTCATGGAGAACCCAAGAGGCATTTTGGGATCAAGCGAAATTAAAAGAACTTGGTGTTCCTTCTGAGAAAGAATATATGGATATGTATTGCGAAAATACTGGTAAAGATCTCTCAAAAAATTGGGAATTCTATATGGCATTTAATATGTTCAAAATTGCAGGAATCTTGCAAGGTATTCTGGGTCGAGTTAGAGATGGAACAGCATCAAGTAAACATGCTGAAGATAGAGGTATGATGGTTTACCCTTTATCTGAAGCTGCATGGAATACGATTAAAGAAAATTTTTAATTACTTATCTTTTAACAAAGAATAATGTGATTCCTGATATAGAAGTAACTAATGCAAGTATTGATAAGACCTTTAGTAAAATATTATTTATATTATCTCTTTCCTTATAATCCATGATATGCAGGCTCCACATCAAGTCCCAGATTCTCCAAGAATCCGATCTTATTGAACCAATATCACCAGTCATATATCCAACGTAGACATTTATATCATCTTTCGTATCTGTTTTAACTTTATATACTGGCAGACTTCCTCTATATTCACCGCCTGGAAAAAGTTCTGTAACCAAAGTAACTTCTAAAGGATTTAAAGTAGTTTTGAGAGCTGTTATTTCTAATGCCTCTTCTTTTGAAAGAGGTTTAACAATATTTCCCTCTGGATAAGTTTTGTAAGTTTTTTCTCCATTCTCATTTGTCTCAATAATAGAAGTTCCGAGTCTATCAAAAATTCTAAATTCAACATCTTTAGGTAAACGATATTGTTCACCTCTAACCAATTCAATTTTGTTATAAGCAAAATAAATACCAGAAACAGTCCATAACAAAAGCTGAATGGATACAAATATACTTAAATACCTGTGAAGATTTCTTGTGAATTTTTTTGCTTTCATTTCAACAATTCTTTTAACGGCTCAGATACAAAAGTGTATTTTTCTATTTCATCACTTTCAAATAATATTTCCTCATCTTCATCAATTTGAAGAACTATATCGATATCTAAAGTCCTTGCACTAAACTTAGGAGCACTTCTATTTCGTCCAGCAGCATCTTCAATGGACTTAAGTTTGTAATTAAGTTCATCAAAAGAATCTTTAGTTTCACCACATATAACTGAATTTAAGAAATCATCTCCCTCAAATCCCTCAGCTTTAGTTTTGTGTATTGAAGAAGATTTAGTATTGATTAAGATTTTATTAAGTTCTGATTGTGCAAAATCTAGATTCTCTATTGCATTGATATTGCTTCCAAGTGATAAAAAATATGTCATCATCTCTGAATAATCAATCCAACATCTTTAGCGCCTCTTAGAGCACCTGGCTTTGAAACTCTTAATTTTATTGATTCAACTTTAAACTCATCTTTGACTAAAGATGCAATGCCTTCAGCAAGAGACTCTTGTAGCTGAAAGGATGATTCCTCAACAAATTTTATTACAGCTTTACAGATAGTTTTGTAATCTACCGTGTCTTCAATTGAATCAGTTTTAGCTGCTTTTTTGCAATCAAATGGAAACTCCATATCAATACTTACTTCTTGCTTTACTTTTCGTTCCCAATCAAAAATACCTATGATTGTTTTTACTCTTAAATCTTTTATGTAAATAATATCTTTCATTAATAATTTAACTCATCTAATGGCCATCTAGCTCTTACTTGTGACGTATAGTTTTCTTTTTTAGTTGGGCTCATCATAGACCCAACAAAAGCTATCATACTCGCATTATCACCACAATATTTTAAATCAGGGTAATAAACTTTAATATCAAATGTGTCTTCAAGTTTTTTAAATTCACTTCTTATAAATTTATTTGCTGCAACTCCCCCAGCGATAATCACATCTTTTCTATTAGTTGAATCAATAGCTTTTTTTATTTTAGCTATTAATAGATCACTAACTGCCTTTTGAAATGACGCGGCAATATTTGCCTTTGTAATTTGATCTAAATTTTTAATTTCGTTAACTGTATATAAAACTGCAGTTTTTAGTCCGCTAAGACTCATATCAAGATTGTCACTATGAATCATTGGTCTGGGAAAGTCATATGATTTAGGATCTCCTTCTAAGGCTAATTTTTCTAATGGTGGTCCTCCTGGATATGGAAGATCAAGTAATTTTGCTACCTTATCAAAAGCTTCTCCAACTGCATCATCTTGAGACTGTCCAATTATTTTATAGTTGCCCTTCTCTATCACATCCACAATCATGCTATGTCCACCCGAAACTAATAAACATATGAAAGGCATTTTAATTTCAGGAAATTCCATCATTGGGCTCATTAAATGTCCCTCAAGATGATTTACTGAAATTAATGGAATATTTAGAGCTGTTGAAAGCCCTTGGGCAAAATTTTCTCCTATTAATAAAGCTCCTAATAGGCCTGGTCCAGATGTGTAAGCTATCTGATCTATGCTATCAATTTGCTGATTTCCTAAGGCATCTTTAAGTACGTCAATTATTTTGAGGCAATGGTCTCTTGAAGCAAGTTCTGGCACTACTCCACCATATTTAGAATGCATTTTAATTTGACTGTAAATAGACTCACCTATAATTCCGTCTTTTGAATCATAAATAGCTATAGCAGTTTCATCACATGAAGTTTCAATTCCTAAAGTTTTCATAAAAAGTTTTGCAAAAATGTTAATAAAAGCCTAAACTACGCGACACATTATGCCTTCAATTATTATAAAAGAAACAGAACATTTTGATATTGGTTTGAGAAAATTCAAGCGTGCTTGTGAAAAAGCAGCAATAGTTCCTGAAATTAGAGCTAGAGAATNTTATGAAAAGCCAACTGAAAAAAGAAAACGTTTAATGGCAGCTGCTGTTAAAAGAGCTAGAAAAACCAATAGGAAATTCTCATTCCCAAGACAAAGATCTAGATAGTTTTGGCACTTATATCTGATATCAAACAAGACTTAAGACAAGCTATGCTTGATAAANACGATTTGGTAAGAGATACGATCAGGATGTTTTTATCTGAAGTGCAACGATTTGAAATAGATAATAAAGAAGATGTCGATGACGTCAAAGCACTCCAAATCATTAATAAAATGATTAAGCAAAGAAATGATTCAATTTCTCAATTTAGAGATGGAGGCAGAGAGGATTTGGCGGATAAAGAAGAGCAAGAGGTTCAAATATTATCTAAATACAAACCACAACAACTTAGCGAAGAAGAAGTTACCATAAAAGTTCAAGAAGCTATTGAAGAAACTGGTGCTAGTTCAATGCAGGATATAGGAAAAGTAATGGGTTCACTTAAATCATCTTTAGCAGGTGCTGCTGANATGGGGATGGTAAGTAGAGTAGTTAAAGAAAAACTTTCTTAGTAAATTACAAATGGANAGAAACGAAGATCGCAATCATAATCAACTAAGAGAAATTTCTATAGAAACCGATATCAATATNCATGCTGAAGGATCAGCNTTGATTTCATTNGGAAATACAAAGGTAATTTGTAACGCTTCAATTGAAAACAATGTGCCAAGATGGATGAGGAACTCTAATGAGGGTTGGGTAANTGGTGAATACGGAATGTTACCAAGATCTACTAATGAAAGAATGGGTAGAGAAGCTGCACGAGGCAAGCAAAGTGGCAGAACTCNAGAAATACAAAGATTAATTGGTAGATCCTTACGACAAGCTGTAAATTTGAAATATCTCAAGGGAAAAACCATTAATGTGGACTGTGATGTAATACAAGCAGATGGTGGAACTAGAACTGCTTCCATAACTGGTGGCTGCGTTGCGCTTTTTTTAGCTATAAAAAATCATCATGATGANCAAAGAGCAATAAAGTCATTTGTTGCAGCAGTATCGATGGGTATTAAAGATAATAAAATTCTATTAGATCTTGATTATGATGAGGACAGTACTGCGGATACTGATCTAAATATCGTTATGAATGANCAAGATGAAATAATTGAGATTCAAGGCACNGCTGAAGATGCTCCTTTTTCAAAAAGTGAGCTTAATGATATGCTAGANATNGGAAGTTCAGCAATCTCTCAAATTATTAAAAAACAAAAAGTTTGTNTTAAATAAGTGAAGGAATATCAAAAATCATTCTTAAATCTGGCCATAGATTCCAAAGCTCTTCAGTTTGGAGAATTTACTCTTAAATCAGGACGACTCAGTCCATATTTTTTTAATGCAGCAAAGATGCTAAATGGCTGCAGTTTATATGAATTAGCGAAATGTTATGTCGATGCAATAGATGATAAAAATTTAAGCTTTGATTGTATATATGGACCAGCATACAAAGGCATTTTTCTTGGTTCAATAATAGCAACTTTATATAGTGAGCAAGGTAAAAATTATCCTCTATCATTTAATAGAAAAGAAGAAAAAGATCATGGTGAAGGTGGAAATATTATTGGGGCCANNCCTAAAGGAAAAGTATTAATAATTGATGATGTTCTNTCAGCTGGCACAGCTGGAAGAGAGTCCATTGAATCAATACTAAATCTAAATGCTACACCATCAAGTTTTATTGTAGGATTAGATAGACAAGAAAAGGGACAATCTGATATCTCTTCTAGTGAAGAACTTAAAAACGAATTTAACCTAAGGGTTGAATCTATAATTAACTTGGAGACATTAATTGCCTATGTTAAAAATGAATCTTTATATAGTATTCACCTCCCAAAATTAAATGAATATAGGGAAACTTGGAGCGCATAAATGTTTTCTGGAATTGTTGAAGGCACTGGTAAAGTTACAAAATTAATATCAAAGAAAGATCATATTTCTATTGAGGTATCTCCTCCTAAAAATTTTAATAAAAAATTANAAAAAGGTGCTAGTGTCTCAGTTGANGGAGTTTGTTTAACATCTATTTACAATGGTGATAAAAAGTTAAGATTTGATGTAATTGAGGAGACGCTTAAAAGAACAAACTTAAAATTAGCTTCAAAGGGTTCTATCGTAAATTTAGAAAGATCCATAAACGCTTCCTCTGAAATTGGAGGCCATCTGATGTCAGGTCACATTCATTTCACTGGAAAAGTAAATAAAATATTGGATAAAAAATCAACTAAAGATATTGTAATTAAATTTCCAAGTAAATTTAAAGAATATATTTTTGAAAAAGGTTACATAGGCATAAACGGTTGCAGTCTTACCTTGGGNAAAGTAAATAAAGATAGTTTTTATATTCATCTTATCCCTGAAACATTATCAGTAACAAACTTGAATGATCTTAAATCAAATTCTCTAGTAAATGTAGAAATTGATCAAAATACAATTGCTATTGTAGAAACTGTTAAAAATACTTTAGCTGCCAAGAAATCTAGATAAAACTGCCATTCTAACCGCAACACCGTTCGCAATTTGATGTCTGATAACAGAATTTTCAGAATCATATACTGCTTCTGTAATTTCTACATAGTTTACTGGACCAGGATGCATTATTATTGCGTCTCCCTTTGCAGATTCCATCTTTTCAGACGAAAGTTGATATAAAGATTTATATGTTTCCAAATCAAGGTTAAGTTCTTTTTCAAATCTTTCATGCTGTATTCTTAGGGTCATAACAACATCTGCCTCTTCTAATGCTTTATTCAAGTCTGATTCATATTTACCTAATTTTGGATTTTGATACTTAGTGCACATCTCAGGATGTCCGCAAAAAGTTAATTTATCAATATCAAAATTAGACATTCCTTCAACAAATGAAGAAGTTACCCTTGAATGATCCAAGTCTCCAATAATCACAATTTTTAGATCATCAAGAGTATTTTTGTGATCCATTATTGTCTTCATGTCTAAGAGTGCTTGAGTTGGGTGAGAAATAGAACCCTCNCCTGCATTAATAAAAACCATTTTTGNTAAAGACTCAGCTAGTTCTCTGATAACAGATTCCGGATGTCTCANCACACATAANTCTACACCCATTAAATTTAATGCATCAATAGTTTCATATATAGATTCTCCTTTTTGAACAGAAGAATTATCTATATCAAAATCAATTACTGAACAACCTAGATTATTAGCTGCTATGGCAAATGATGATTTAGTTCTTGTGCTAGGTTCGCAAAATACATTTGCAACTGTTTTGTCTGGATATAAATCCTCTTTTCTAAAANTGCCTTGATCATCAATAAAATTATTTGCAAAATTTAATAATTCTAATATTTCTTGCTTTGTTAAATCATTAATTGATAATAAATTTTTANCCATCAGTTGATACTATAGCCTCAATTTCTACGTTTACGCCAAGAGGCAGTCCTGAAACTTCAATTGTTGCTCTAGCTGGGTAGGGTTCTACAAAATAATTTTTCATGACTTCATTTACTTCAGCAAAATTATTTAAATCCGTTAAGAAAATAGTAATTTTTACAATATCCTTGAGCCCGCATCCTGCTGCCTCACAAATACTTGTTATGTTATCTAAAACTTGATTTGCTTCTTCTTGAATTGTTCCTGATATCAAATCTCCAGTTTTAGGATGAAGAGGTATTTGTCCAGAAATGAACATTAAATTTCCCGACTTAACAGCTTGAGAATATGGTCCAATAGCTTGAGGTGCATTTTCTGTTGATATGATTTCCTTTCGCATTTATAAAAACTCCTTATGAAAAATTTAGAATATATTATTTGTCATTTATATTTCTTATACAACTAGTAGTAAACTTCATTGCCCTAATTTTGTTCATGATGCTTTTCAACTCTTCCTTATTTTTCACTTCNATTTCAATCTCAAAGCCAGCAAATTTCTTATCAATTGTTCTTGTATTGACTGAACCAATATTAATTCCAGATCTTGCAAATACTGAACCAATATCTGACAAAACTCCAACCTTATCCTCTGTATTTATATCTATTCTTGCTTTATATAAATGATCTTTTTTATTCTCTCCCCATATCGCAGGTAAGTATCTAGGATCTTTTTTAGTGAATCGAGATACTTGTTTGCATTTTTTGTGATGGATAACCATTCCTTTTTCAGTATCTGAATGGGCTATAACACTATCACCGAAAACAGGTAAGCAACATTTAGCAAATCTAACGGTTACACTTTCAATTT
This sequence comes from Gammaproteobacteria bacterium TMED225, assembly GCA_002169625.2. Taxonomy (GTDB): domain Bacteria; phylum Pseudomonadota; class Gammaproteobacteria; order Magnimaribacterales; family D2472; genus SAR86A. The sequence goes on along the minus strand of NHJW02000002.1, from coordinate 20,080 downwards.
TATTATCAAGAATAAGGACAGGCTTTGGTTCTTTTATGCCTTCTCTAATTTGCAAACCAGAATAAAATCTCTCAGCAATTATACTTCCTGTTCTTTGGCCTAATCCAAGCTCTGTAAGTAAGTTATTTAGTGAAGCAACTCCAATAGAATCTAGAATTTTTTTAAGCGAACTACCTCTATATTCTGAAAGGCTTGACCCAGCCCTTTTTAATTCTGTTTCAAGCATTATCTTTCCTGCTTTTCTAGCATCAGAAGATTTTTGTTTTCTTAATCTAGATCTTATGTAGTTTCTTGCTTTACTTGTAACGACATAATTTAACCATGCCGGATCAACATCTGATTTTGTTTTTGAAGTTATTATTTCAACTGTTTGTCCTGTTCTAAGCTCAATATTTAATGGGACTTCATTCCTATTTACCTTACAGCCTATTATGGAATCTCCAAGGTCACTATGAACTTCATATGCAAAATCGATCGGTGTTGAACCCTTTCTAAGTGCATATATGTCTCCTTTTGGTGAAAATAAGAATACCTCGTTAGAATCCAAATCTGTTTTAATTGATTGAGCAAATTCTGACGAATTATTGGTCTTTTTTTGCAGATCAATTAAACCACTTAACCATTTTGTTGCTCTAAGCTCAGAACCTTTACTTCTTTCTTTTGTTTTATACTGCCAATGAGCAGCTATTCCAAAGCTTGCTATTTCAGACATATTTCTTGTTTGAATCTGAACTTCAATTGGAAATGCATTTAAAGCAAGTAAGCTTGTATGTAAAGCCTGATATCCATTACTTTTTGGAATTGCAATATAGTCCTTAAACCTATTTTCAATAGGAGAAAAATAATTATGAATAATGCCTAGAGATCTATAACATTCATCTATGGAATCAACAAGAATTCTAAATCCATATACATCCAATATTTCAGAAAAGGGTTTATGTTTAGATTTAATTTTTTTATAAATACTATAAATATTTTTTTCTCTCCCTTTTACTCCAACATCTGTTACGCCATTTGATTTGAGATTTCTTTTAAGTTCCTTTCTAATCTTAGATACAATTCTTTTCCTTCCACCACTAGATTTTTTTATGGCACCCTCTATTATTGAAGCTCTTATCGGATGAATGCATCTAAATGCAAGATCTTCAAGTTCAGATCTTATATCTTGCATACCAATTCTTAATGCTAATGGTCCGTATAACTCAATTGTTTCTTTAGATTTTTTAATTTGTTTAGGTCTTGGTAAGTGTTCAATTGTCCTCATATTGTGCAAGCGATCACAAATTTTTACTAAAAGAACCCGAACATCCTTTGACATTGCCAGCATCATCTTTTGTAAATTGTTCGCATCTGTTTCTGAAGCACTAGTGGTATCGATTTTTCCCAGTTTACTAACTCCATCTACTATTTCAGCAACATCTGTACCAAATAATTTTTCTAAATTGTTTTTGTTTACGTCACAATCTTCTAAGACATCGTGCATCAAAGCTGCACAAATTGAATCAGGATCCATCCTAAGATCTAACAAGATGTTAGCAACCTCAACTGGGTGTGTTATATATTGAGAGCCGTCATGCCTTTTTTGTTTTTCGTGAGCATAAAAAGCAACTGAATAGGCTTTTTGAATTTTTTTAATCTCTTTGGTATTAAGATATTTTTTCGCAGATTTATAAAATTTATGTGGAAGTCTTATAAGGTGGTGATCAGAAAAATCTTTAATTAGTATGCTTGGGAGCGCATGTTCACTCAAAATAATCCCCTATATTCATTTATCCTATATTTTGATCTTCTTGATTGCTTGGTGCTGAAAACTCATCCAAAAGAACGTCTTCTTCAAGGGTCTTTTCAAGAGTTTCACTGTCTAACAGTCCCTCTTCAATTTCTCTTAAAGCAACCAATGTAGGTTTATCATTATCCCACTCAACAAGTGGATCTCTGCTTGTTGTCGAAAGCTGTCTGGCACGTTTGGATGCCATTAATATTAAATCAAATCTACTTGGTATTTTTTCTAAACAATCTTCTACTGTTATTCTTGCCATTTTCTAATCTCCTGGGTTGTGTATTCTAATTCCAATTAGCTTTTTAATCCAATAAATCCTTTAATATATTTAAGTTCTTATCATTAGCATATTCAAAGTCATCTATAAATATAATATTCGAAATATCATCCAATGCTTTGTTAAAATTATCATTTAAAACAAGATAATCAAATGAAAAAGCATGATTAAGTTCTTTTTTTGCATTAATCATTCTCTTCTCAATAACTTCTTTTGAATCTAGGCCTCTTGCAATAAGTCTATTTTTTAATTCTTCCAAACTTGGTGGAATAATAAATATTGATATTGTGTCTTGTAAGCTATCTTTTATTTGAGTGTATCCTTGAACATCAATATCTAAAATAATGCTTATGCCACTCTTAAGTTTTTCATTGACAAAATTTCTTAAAGTGCCATATTGGTGGCCATGAACATATGCAAATTCAATGAATGCATTTTTTTCTTTTAACTCACTAAATTCTTTTTCATCAACAAAAAAATAATCCTTTGTATGAATTTCTCCATCTCGAGGTGGTCTAGTTGTTACCGACACTGACAATTGAATATTATCTTTATCTTTACTGATAATTTTTTTAATAATAGATGATTTACCTGCTCCTGATGGAGCTGCAAAGATGAATAATTTTGCACTTTTTGCATTATTCGACATTTTGTATTTGCTCTCTCATTTCTTCTACAAGTAATTTCATATCCAGCGCCAAGTTTTTTGTTTTTGGTGCATCCAGTTTCACTGACAAAGTGTTGGCTTCTCTGAATAGCTCCTGCAAAAGAAAGTCAATCTTCTTCCCCTTGCAGTTAATTTTGTTAACTTCTTCTTTTAACGATTTTAAATGGAAAAAAATCCTATCAAGCTCTTCAGCAACATCAAATTTTAAAGCAAGTAATACAACTTCTTGACTTAATTTTGAGTCATCAAAATCTTCAACAAGTTTTTTTATTTTTTGTTTAAATAATCTAATTCTAAATTTAAGATTAGACTTGTTAGCTTTTAAAATTTTTGCAGTCAACGACTCAATACCTTTAATTTTTTTGTTTAACACAATCCTAATTTTAGAACCTTCTTTTTTCCTAGAATCAATAAAAAGTTTTAATGCTTTGTTAAATTCTTTTTTAACTTGATTGATATTTGTTTGTTGACCAACTTCTATATTTACAATGCCAGGAATATCTTTTATGTCTTTAAATTTTAATTCAGTTAAATTCATAATTTTTTTNGCTGATTTTTCTAGCTTTTTTATAAGTTCGCCATTTATAGAATATTCTGTTTTCGAGGAAGATTTTATTTTTAATCTAACATCTATTTTTCCTCTATTAATTTGCTTAGAGATCGCATTTCTCATGTATTGATCTAAATCATTATTAGTTTCATTTGATTTAATAGATATTTCTAGAAATCTATGATTAACGCCCTTAATTTCTATATATATCTTAGAGTCTTTTTCAATTAAATTTGATAAACCAAATCCTGTCATGCTTTTAATCATTCAATTATTGTATTTGGCAATAAGATTAAGTGCTAGTCATATGAATCAAAAATGAGTCCAGTATTTTTTAATTTTGAATCATTATTAATAGACGAAGTAGAATTTTCACTACAATTAAAAATTTCGTAAGAGGAAAAATTAAAATCATTCTCTATAAAATAATTAATCGCTTTTGCTGCATTATTTCTATGGAGACAGTTAAGAGGTTTTTTTGTTACATCTGATTTATAGAGTCCTGAGAATCTTAAAATTACAAGTTTTTCTGCATACCTTTTTATTTGATTTTTTTCATAATCTAAAATAATTTTTCCTCTAAAGTCATCGGGATTTGTTTTGCTCTCTATAGGTATGCTTGATTTATTATTTCCATATACTCTAGTTGATGAAATAGAAATAAATTTTTCAAAAGATATTTTTTTAGACAACTTAAAAATATTCTCGGAGGAGCGAATGAATCCATCATTGTATCCATCAATATCTAATCCAATAGGTTTAGGAATAAAAACAAGGCTATGGAAGATTTTATTGTCAATTTTTGGTAATTCTGATGCAAGCCAGTCCCACTGAATAAAGTTTTTTATTTTTTTGCTATTGTTTCTAGATATTCCATATATTTCAAAAAGATTATTATCTAATTGATTGTGAACTCTTTCAGCTATATCTCCATATCCAATAATTAAAATTTTTTTCATCATTAAGTTTATTTAGTCAAAAAAAATCCAGGGATGCAACCCTGGATTTATGTTGTTCAATTATTTTAGCTAAATGCTTAAAAGTGGNGCTATAACCAAACTAACTATCGCCATAACATTTATAAGAATATTCATNGAGGGACCAGATGTATCTTTAAAGGGATCTCCNACTGTATCGCCAACNACTGCTGCAGCATGAGTATCAGAACCTTTNCCACCTAAATTACCTTTTTCAACATATTTCTTTGCATTATCCCAAGCGCCACCAGCGTTAGCCATCATNAAAGCAAGTGATACNCAGCCCAATAAACCTCCTGCTAACATTCCTCCAAGAGCTTGTGCNCCAAGNCCAAAGCCAACTATGGCCGGCATAGAAACAGCAATTATCCCAGGAAGCATCATCTTTTTTAAAGCAGCAGTAGTAGCAATTTCAACACATTTTTGTGAATCTGGTTCAGCTGTTCCTTCCATCAATCCAGAAATCTCTCTGAATTGTCTTCTAATTTCATTTATCATTTCGAATGCAGCGTCTCCAACTGCAGTCATTGTTATAGATGAAACCAAAAAAGGTATGCAAATTCCAATAAACATTCCTACAAGCACTATTGGATTTGTAAGTGCTAATGAAAATTCTGGATTCGCCTTAGTTACAACAGTTGAAAAAGCTGAAATTATCGCCAACGCTGCTAAAGCTGCCGCTCCAATGGCAAAACCTTTACCAATTGCAGCTGTAGTATTTCCAAGCTCATCTAAAGAATCAGTAATATCTCTAACCTCTTTACCCATTCCTGACATTTCAGCAATACCACCAGCATTATCAGCAACAGGACCGTAAGCATCAATTGCCATAGTTATCCCAACAGTAGCTAACATACCAACTGCCGCAATTCCAACACCATAAACATCTGCTAATTGAGTTGAAACAAATATTATTCCAGCTAATATTACAATTGGTATTACAACTGATTGCATACCTACTGAAAGTCCTGAAATCATTACAGTTGCTGATCCAGTTTCTCCAGACTCAGCTATTTTTCTTACTGGCTTTCCACCTGTGTAGTATTCTGTGATTAATCCTATAAGAACTCCTCCGACTGCTCCAGCAATAACACACCACCAAACTTTCATTTCTACACCTTCAAAAGAATCAACTATAAAGTAAGCCATAGCTACAAATATAACTGGTGCAAGAAGTGTTCCTGACCTTAAAGCACTTGCAGGTGCTTTAGCAGATTGAAGCTTTACGATAAAAATGCCAATTATTGATGCAATTAATCCAGTTGAAGCTAGAGCTAATGGCAGCATCATCATATCTTGGTTATTTAGAGTATAGGCAATTGCAATAGATGCGATCATTGCTCCACAATATGATTCAAATATATCTGATCCCATTCCAGCCACATCACCAACATTATCACCAACATTATCTGCAATAACTCCAGGATTTCTTGGATCATCTTCAGGTATTCCAGCTTCTATTTTTCCAACAAGATCTGCTCCAACATCAGCACTCTTTGTAAAAATACCTCCTCCTACTCTTGAGAAGAGAGCTACNACAGATGCACCCATGCCAAAACCTTCAAGTTTATGAGGATCGACTCCTGCCGGTATAAAAAAATAATATAAAGCTCCCAGACCAATCAGACCAAGAGAGGCAACACATAAGCCCATAACAGAGCCGCCATAGAAAGAAACAGTTAAAGCAGCTGCAGCGCCATCTTTTTGAGCAGCNGTTGCAGTTCTTACATTAGCTTTTGTTGCCGCATACATACCTATAAAACCTGCTACAGATGAGCAAATTGCTCCAACAATAACTGATATAGCTGTATAGGGACCAAGTGCGAGCCAAGCAAGACCAACGATAACAGCAATGAAAATAGATAGATATTTATACTCTGTTTTCATGAAAGCTAAAGCNCCTCCGTGAATCTGATCACCAATTTTCTTAACCTTATCCTCNCCATCAGGATATTTCATTACTAACTTATAAACCACAAATGCCATCAGCATTCCAACTAGACCTAAAATTGGTGGAATTATTAAATTATCCATATAAAGCTCCCTTATTTTCAATAACGCATTCTAGCAAATAAACAAAAGATTACGTATATTTAAATTTATTTATTAAATGTGCTTTTATCTAATAAATTTTCTGAATTTGCTACAATGCATGCNACAGCGGCATCCCCTGTTACATTAACTGAGGTTCTAATCATATCTAGAATTCTATCAACAGCCAATATTATCCCTATAGCCTCAAGTGGTAATCCAAATTGTTGNAGAATAATAACTAAAGTTATAGTTCCTGCAGATGGAACTGCAGCTGTTCCAATTGATGTAACAACTGCTAAAATTACAACTTGAACATATTGTATGAGGGTCAAATCAATTCCAGACATTTGAGCAATAAAAACAGTTGCCATTCCTTGCATTATTGCAGTGCCATCCATATTGATAGTAGCTCCAACCGGAATAACAAAAGAAGAAACATTTTTATTAACACCTAAGTCATTTTGAACTGTTTTAAGTGTTACAGGAATTGTTGCAGCACTTGAAGATGTAGAAAAGGCAAAAATAGCTACCTCTTTCATTTTTTTATAGAAAGTAATTACATTTAACTTAGTNAACATCTTTAATAATATTNAATATGTNAAGAATACNTGAATTAAAAGAACTATTATCAAAAGAATGACATATTTAAATGCTTCTTGAAAAATATCCAATCCATCGCTTATTACAAACTTACCGATTAGACAAAACACTCCAATCGGAGCATAAGATATAACTATTATNACAAGCTGCATGAAAACAATATTTAATCTCTCAAAAGCACTGCTAAAGTTATTTGTTAAATGATTGGTTTTGTTTAAAGCGATTCCAAATAAGATACTAAAGAAAACTACAGCCAACATCTGATTTTGCGCCATAGCTTCGATAATGTTAGAGGGAAAAATTCCTAAAACAGTTTCGTATATTCCTTGGCCTTCTGGAAGTTTNTCTGGGGGTGCAACCTCTGAAGAATACCCTGCTCCAGGTTGAAAAATTGAACCAACTATTAAAGATAAACTTACAGCAACTGCGGTTGTTGACAAATATAAGCCGATTGTTTTTAAAGTAATATTTCCAAGGCTTTTCATACTTGTTAAAGAGGAGATTCCAGAAACAAGAGAGAAAAATACCAAAGGGATTATTAGCATTTTTAANAGATTAATAAATATTGAGCCGCCTAGACTAAATAAGTAGATAGCAAAAAATTCTTCTACCGACTTAGGTATAAATTCAAGNTAGTAAAAAGATGCGCCAATAATAAATCCAAGTAACATCCCTAAAAGAATATTTCTTGTTAGATTTACTGGTGTCTCAATCATGTTATTTCAATCATATCGAAGTCTTCTTTACCAACACCACATTCTGGACATAACCAATCCTCTGGAACGTCTTCCCATGTCGTTCCTGGATCAATTCCATCTTCTGGCCATCCTAANTCCTCATCATATATGAGTCCGCAAACTATACATTCCCATTTTTTATATTTCATACAGTTTCAAAAATATACTTATTTCGTTTATTACAAGGAGGCTATAATATCAGATTTAACTGGTTTAATTAATGAAGCTAAAACAAATAACTCCATGGATGACATCTAGAAATATGTCACGCTTGATTAAAAGCCAAACCATTAAATCATGGCTTCTTGAAAAAGGGCCGATAACTAAACGTATTTCTAAAAATTATGAGTTTGAATTAAATCTATTAAAAGATGATATAGCTTCGATAAACCAAGAAGAGAGAGATTTTCTTTGTCATGATGGTCGAGATATCAAAGTGAGAGAAGTAATCCTTTTAGCAGACAGATCTCCACTTGTTTATGCAAAATCTTTAATTCCCTCCGCAACAATAAAGTACGGATTTGCAGAACTTGGTAAATTAGGAAGGAAGCCTTTAGGCGACATCCTATTTGAAAAAGAAATTTTTTTTAAAACAAATGTGATGTATGCTGAATTTTCATACAATGAAAATATTTTTTGGGGCAGAAAGACAAGATATCTGGTTAAAGAATTACCCCTATCAGTGATGGAAGTTTTTTTACTTGATGAAAAATAAAATCATACCTTACATTGAACTAACAAGACTTAACAAGCCTATTGGAATCTATTTACTCCTTTGGCCNGCATTATTAGGACTGATTTTATCCAGCATAAANNCTCAATTGACTTTTAAAAATATTTTTATAGTAATTTTTGGTTCAATAATTGTTAGGTCCTGTGGATGTGTTATAAATGATATAAGCGATTATAGGATTGATATGCATGTAAAAAGAACCGTTAATAGGCCCCTAGCAAATCAATCAATATCAATCGTTGAAGCATGGATTCTATTCATTATCTTAGGAATTATTTCTTTAGTTTTACTGTTTTTTACTAATCCTTTAACCATAAAGATTTCAATATTTTTTGCATTGCTAATTACTTTATATCCATTGTCGAAAAGATTTATTCGTGCACCTCAATTTATTCTTGGAATCACTTTTGGTTCTAGTTGTTTAATTGCATATTCTTTGCAGTCAAATGAATTTACAATTTCACTAGCAATTTTATATATTGGTATAGTTGCATGGATTATAAGTTTTGATACTTATTATGCCCTTGAAGATAAGGAAGATGATCTTAAGATTAACATAAACTCTACTGCAATTTTATGGGGAAAAAATGCAGTGATATATTCCAAACTGTTACAAATAACGTTTTATACATGCTTATTGATTATCGGAATTATTAATAAGTTTTCATATTTGTTCTTAATTGGGCTATTGGTTTTGATTTTAATATTTATNTATCAGAGTAAACTCATCAAAAATAAAATGTATATAGATGCTTTTAAAATTAATAATTTTGTTGGAATGACTGCTGTTATTTTCTTTATCTTAGAAATAATTCTTTAATATGAGTGTTGACTTTATTTTCCTCGATAGTCTGTCATCTATTGATAAATCTCAATATAGTAAATTAATACATGAAAAAGACGCTCCTTTTATTCAATATTCATTTTTAGATACATTAGAAAAAACTAATTGTGTTGGNGGTTTGACTGGTTGGAAATCAAATCATCTTGCAGCNTATAAAAAAAAGAAATTATCTGGTCTTTTGCCTCTTTATATAAAAGACAATAGTCATGGAGAATTTGTTTTTGATCACTCATGGTCCTATGCATTAACAAGGGCAGGAAGAAATTATTATCCTAAATTGCTTACTTGTATTCCATTTACGCCATGTGAAACAAGAAAGTTTATTACCGAAGAAAGTTCTGAACTTTTTATAGATGAAGTCCTTTCCTTTATGGGCAAAGAAAATATTGAAACATGGCATATCTTATATCCTGATTTTGCTCATGAAGAGGTGCTTAGAGAAAGTGAGTTTATTGAACGTAATGGATACAAGTTTATTTGGAGAAATAAACAATATTCAGAATTTGAAGATTTTTTAAAAATTTTTAAATCTAGACAAAGAAAAAATATCAAAAATGAAAGAAAAAAAATTTCTCAACTTAATATAAGTTTTGAAATTAAAGATAAAAATGATTTAACTANNAATGATTGGGAGATTTTTTTTGAGTTTTATAGAAATACATATGAGCAAAGACTTCAAAGGCCATACTTAAACTTAGAATTTTTTAAACAAATTCACTTAAATAGAAAAAAATTAAAGCCAGTGATTTTTTTTGCAATACATAANGAAAAAAAAATAGCAGGCTCATTGTGCTTTCATAATGATAATACTCTTTATGGAAGACACTGGGGATCTATTTATGATATTGACTCTCTTCATTTTGAAACNTGTTTTTATCAAGGCATAGAATTTTGTATAAGAAATAATATTGAAAAATTTGATCCAGGAGTTCAAGGAGAGCACAAAATAAGAAGAGGTTTTGAACCATATAAAACAAAATCATTTCATTACATTAAAGAGAATGATTTTAGAAAAGCTATTAATGATTTTTGTTCAAGAGAAAGACAAGAGATTGACTCATATATCGAAGCTTGCAAAAGATATACACCTTTTAATAAAGATTATAAAATTTAGTAGTGCTAAAAATTTTACCGAAAACAAAACATCAACTTGCAGTATGTGAAGCCAATTATTTAAGACTAAAAAAAATTCTGGAGAGCTTCTCTAAAGATTGTTACTTAATTGAAACTGTTAATCCCAATCAATCGTCTAATCCTATTGAGTTCAAAGTGATTGATAGGTCAATGCATACCTTGATAATTGAAGCCAAACAAATTGACGGTTCTAAAAACCTAGATAGCTTTGTGATGAGAATTCAAGTCTGTCTTGATGTAAAGCTAGCTGAGGTTATTTCCTTTCAAGGAGAAAGGCCTATTCCTTATTTTATTAAAAAAATAGAAACTCAATCAAAGGACGAAAAAATTCAACAAAATAGATTTCTGACTGAGTGGTTAGAAAGTATTTTTCTTACTGGTATAAATCCTAGAATTAAATTTTAATGATAAAAACATTAATTTATTTTCATGGCTTTGCATCATCTTCAGAATCAAATAAGGCAAACGTCATAAAGTCATATTTATCAAAAAAATTAAATAAAACTAATATATACATACCAGATTTGAACAACAATTTTCAAAAAGCAATAAAGGAAACAAATTCTTTTATTGATAAATGTGACAAACCAATTTTATTTATGGGTAGCTCACTGGGAGGGTATTATGCTTCTTATTATGCAGATATTTACAAATCTAAAGCAATTGTTATAAATCCCGCAATACCGCCATTAAAAAATTTTGAGCAATATCTTGGAGAAAATGAAAATTACTCTACAGGAGAAAAATTTATAATTACACCTCAAGATATAAAGTTTCTAAGATCTTTAGAGCCTAAAAAGGCTAATAATCACAAAAATTTATTAGTTCTTCTTGAATCAGGGGATGTTGTTTTAAATTATAACGATACTATTAGCTATTATTCTGGTTCTCACATCGATGTTTGCTTTGGTGGAAGTCATTCATATGAATCAATAGATAAAAAGCTTGAAAAAATCTTACATTTTATCAAAATCTAATAAAATGAACTTTTNTTGAACAAAAAACTTTATTTTGCACAAAATTAATGCATAATANTATCATTAAGTGTGCATAATANCATTTTAACAGACGCAATTTTTACGTCAAAATTATAAATAATTACTTTTTTGAGGAGATATAAATGAAAACATACGAATATATTTGGCTTGACGGTTATAAACCCGAACCATCTATGAGAAGCAAGGTAAAAGCTACAAAAGACGAAACACCCCCCGATTGGTCTTTTGATGGCTCTTCAACTGAACAAGCTGAAGGTGGAAGCTCAGATTGCTTACTTTTACCTGTTCAAACATACGAAAATCCAAATGGTCATGATCTTGTTATGACCCAAGTGCAAGCTGCTGATCATACAACTCATCCATCAAACTTCAGAGCTGCTGCTGCAGAAGTAGTCACTGATGAGTGGTGGTTTGGATTTGAACAAGAATATTTCTTTACTGATCCTGAGACTGGNGATCCATTGGGCTGGGAAAATGGCGAACCTGGACCTCAAGGGCCNTACTATTGTGCNGTTGGTGCGGGNAATGTATCTGGAAGAGAAATATCTGATGCTCATCTTCTTGCATGTTTAGAATTAGGCATTGAATTAACAGGAACNAATGCTGAAGTGGCACTTGGTCAATGGGAATATCAGTGCTTTGGAAAAGGTATCAAAGCAGCTGATGATCTATGGGTAAGTAGATATATGCTTTATAAAATTGCAGAAGAATTTGGTGTAGGTGTAAATATTCATCCAAAGCCTAAAACAGGAGATTGGAATGGTTCAGGCATGCATACAAATTTTTCAAATGAAGCTATGCGATCAAGTGGAACNGAAGAGTTATTTAACTCTATGTGCGATAAGCTTGGCGAAGTTCATCAAGAGGGTATTGCTGCATATGGTTCAGACAATGATATGAGGCTAACAGGTCTTCATGAAACTCAAAGCATTGATCAGTTTTCTTATGGAGTAAGTGACAGAGGTGCTAGTATAAGAATTCCAGTTTATACGGTTGAGCACAACTGGAATGGATATCTTGAAGATAGAAGACCTGCATCNAATGCNGATCCATANAAGATTCTTTCTCATATAGTAGGTACTCTTACTAAGTAATTTTGAAATAATATCTGCCCTACTTTGGGCAGATATTTTTAAATCATGGTAAATAAAAAAGAATTTTCCTTTTTAAATCAGTTAACGTCTGAAATACTTATTTTAGATGACGATCTTAATATCATTTGGCTTAACTATGCTGCTCTAAATAAGGGGTGGATACTGAATAATGGTAACAAAAAGAGTAATTTAATCACTGATCAACTTTCTGATGAAACTAACATAGTATTAGTAAAGCTTTTTAATAGCGCAATAGGTAAAAATATTTCTCAAACAAAAAGAGATTTTGAGCTTATTGATTCGAAGATGAAAAAAAGAGAGATTGATATAACTGTTAGATGGAGTAACACATATAAGTTTTTAATAGTGGAAATATTATGTGTGGATAATCTAAATAAAATTATAGATTCAACAAAAACTTTTTCTACTCAAAAGATTGCTGCAAATCTTGCAAGAACTTTAGCTCATGAAGTCAAAAATCCTTTATCTGGAATAAGAGGTAGTGCTCAAATTCTAGAAAAAAAATACAAAGACGAATTTGCTACAAAATTCCTTAAAATAATAATCGATGAAACTGACAGATTAAATTCTATTGTAACTAAAATACTTACACCACCTTCAAAACCAAACTTAAGCTTATTTAACATTCACTCTGCACTTGAGAAAGTTTATGCACTAGCAGAAGCAGATAAAGAAAATAAAATAACTCTTAAAAGGGATTATGATCCAAGCATTCCTGAAATTAATGGTGATGAAAATTTATTTGTACAAGCAATTCTTAACATTGTAAAAAACTCTCAACAAGCTATGGAGAATAGCAAAAATCCTTTGATAACAATAAAATCAAGAATACAACATGGAAGACCTATAAATGGAAAAATTCATCAAACTGTTTGTTGTATTGATATTACAGATAACGGTCCTGGGATTCCAAAAGATCTTCATGATCAAGTTTTTTTTCCAATGGTTTCGGTAAAAGAAAATGGTTCGGGACTAGGTCTAACCATAGCTCAAGATATAATTAGGATTCATGGAGGTGGATTAAATTTTAAATCAAAACCTGGTGAAACAACCTTTTCCATATTCATACCAATGAAAATAGAAAGCAAGGAAGTTAAAATTGCATAATATTTGGATTGCTGATGATGATGAAGCTATTAGGCTTATTCTAGAAGAGAGTCTCACAGATTCTGGTTATAAAACAGACAGTTTTTCAACTGCAGATGATTTNGTAAAAGAATTAGAAAATACTCAACCAGACTTGATTATAAGTGATGTTCAAATGCCNGGAATGTTGGGTTTTGATCTTCTAAAACACATTAATAATAATTTTGAAGGATTGCCAGTCATAATTATGACAGCTTTTTCTGATATGCAGTCTGCNGTAGAGTCATTTGGTGGTGGAGCATTTGAATATATTCCTAAACCATTTGATCTTGANGAAACGATTAGAATTGTTGAAAGAGCTTTAGAAGAAAAACCAAAAACACAGGGTTTAAAGAAAGATTCCAAATTAGACATCATTGGTGAATCTCAAGCAATGCAAAATGTTTATAGAGCAATTGGTAAATTATCTAATACCATTGCAACTGTTTTAATTCAAGGTGAATCAGGAACAGGTAAGGAGCTAATTGCTCAATCACTTCATAAAAACAGCCCAAGGTATGATATGCCTTTTATAGCTTTAAATATGGCAGACATTCCAAAAGAACTTGTGGAATCAGAATTATTTGGACATGAAAAAGGAGCTTTCACAGGTGCCGTGGATAAGAGAGTTGGCCGATTTGAGCAAGCCAATGGAGGTACTTTATTTTTAGATGAAATAGGTGACATGCCTCTTGATTCTCAAACAAGATTATTAAGAGTTTTATCAAACAAAGAATTCTACAGAGTTGGAGGAGATAAACCAATAAAAGTTGATGTAAGGATTATTGCTGCAACTCATCAAAATTTAAGTAATCTTGTCTCACAAAAAAACTTTAGAGAAGATTTATTTTATAGACTCAATGTTATTAAAGTTGAGGTCCCTCCTTTAAGAGATAGAAAAGAAGATGTTAATGATTTATCTAAATTTTTCTTGAAAAATTATTCTGATTCCCTTGATGAAGACTTAAGGGTTATTTCAGATGAGGCTATGAATGTATTGATGAAATATGATTGGCCTGGAAATGTTAGGCAGTTAGAAAATGCCTGCTACTGGCTGACCTTGATGTCACCATCTCAAAGCGTAAAGGTGCAAGATCTTCCTTCAGAAGTGAAGGAATTCGAAGTCACTAATATACCTTCAAATTCTTGGGAAGATGGTATGCAAAATTGGTTAAAAAATGTTTCTATGAATATTGATTCTGGACTTTCTGAGATTGCAATCACGAAAATAGAAAAAATGCTCATTAAGACTGCATTGGAGAGATCAAATGGTAAAAAGAATGATGCTGCACAAATATTGGGCTGGGGCCGAAATACCTTATCGAAAAAGATGAAGGAGCATGGTATTTAAACCAATGGAAGATTATCCATTGTCCATTGATTAATACCACCCCTTAAAATAAGAATATCTTTGATACCTTCTTTATTTAGAGATTCTCCAGCATTTGGTGAGACATTTCCCATTTCACAAACTAGAATTATTGTTTTATTAGATTTGCTTATCTCGTTAGATCTTCTAATTAAATCTTTTTCGGGTATATTTGTTGATGCAGTTATATGGCCTCCTTCAAAGGCTTTTGAGTCTCTTAAATCAATTATCATTGCATCATCAGCATTTGATAATGCTATTAGAGTTTGAGGAGAAATCTTTTTCCCACCTTTATTAGAGCTAGAATATAGAAATAAAATTATTACTACCAAAAGTGGCATAGACAGGTAGAAGTGTTCTATTAAAAAATTAACTAGTTCCATTGGTCTATTATCTATTAAAATGAATAAGAATAATAAAATATATGAAAGAAAGAAATTTAATTTTAGTTAGGCATGGTCAAAGTGAATGGAATGCAAAAAACCTTTTTACTGGATGGGAAAATCCGGGCTTAACTGATAAAGGTTTAGATGAAGCTAAAAATGCAGGCATCTTGATTAGTAATTTGAATATCAAGTTTGATTTTTTGTTCACATCTGCTTTGATTCGAGCTCAATTAACAGGGTCAAAAATCTTGGAAAAAATTGGTCAAGAAAATATCAACATAATTAAAAATAAATCACTAAACGAGAGATTTTATGGGGACCTTCAGGGTCTTAATAAAGATGAATGTAGAAAAAAATGGGGTTTGGATCAAGTTCAAATATGGAGAAGATCTTATGACGTTGGTCCACCAGGCGGAGAGTCTCTAAAAGAATGTGGGGAAAGAGTTCTGCCCTACTTTTTAGACAAAATATATCCATTGGTATTAGAGGGCAAAAATATTATAGTTTCTGCTCATGGCAATTCCTTAAGATCATTGATTAAACATTTAGATAAATTATCAGCTGATGAAATCATTAAGTTAGAAATCCCCACTGGTGCTCCAATTCATTATCTTTTCAGTGATGAAGGATTAATATTAACTAAGAAAAACTTAATTGAATAATTTAAATCAAAGCAAAGAAAACTTCTCCAACAAAGTAGTTCATTGGTATTTAAATAATGGTAGAAATAATTTGCCTTGGAGAAAAAACATATCGCCTTACAGAGTTTGGATATCTGAGATAATGCTACAACAAACTCAAGTTAAAACTGTAATTCCTTTTTTTAAAAGATTTATTAACAAATTTCCAAATTTAAAATCACTTTCTACTGCATCTGAAGATGACATTTTAGCTCTATGGACAGGTTTAGGCTTTTATAGAAGAGCAAAAAATATTTTTAAAACTAAGGAAATAATTAGAGAAGATTATAAAAATATTTTTCCTAAAAAATTTGAAGAATTGATCCTTTTGCCAGGTATTGGTAGATCTACTGCTGGCGCAATAATGTCGATTGCTTATAAACAATCTTACCCAATACTTGATGCAAACGTAAAAAGGGTTATTTCAAGATTTGATAATATTAATATTGATAACAAAAAAGCTATTAAATTATTATGGTCCTTATCAGAATCATATACTCCATCTAAAAATATTTTTGAATATACTCAAGGAATAATGGATTTGGGTGCAGTGGTATGCCACACAAGTTCACCAAGTTGTTCCGAATGTCCTTTAAGGATTTCCTGTAAAGGTGCATACAAAAAATTTGGTATTAGTAAAAAAAGTAGAAAACAAAAATTACACAAAAAAATAAATTTTACCCTTGCGCATTCTAATCAATCTTTCCTCTTATTTAGAAGGAATGAAAAAAGTTTTTGGGAAAGTTTGTGGGTGCCTTATGATAATCAATATAAAGAAAAATCAAACATCTTTAAATATCCTTTAAGAAGTGAAGTTAAAAATTTGAATCATGCTCTTTCTCATATTGATCTTGATATAACTATTGAAATATTTGACTATAAAAAACCTTTTAAAATTAAAACAAATCTTGAACATCAATGGATTAATAAAAATGAAATTCATGAATATGGATTGCCAAAACCAATAAAGTCTATAATAGAAAATTATGTCTAATAAAATATTTTGTAAAAAACTTAATAAAGAGTTACCTAGTTTGAGTGTCCCACCTATGCCTGGTCCAAAGGGTATTGAAATCATGAACTCTATTTCAGAAGAAGCATGGGAAATGTGGAAATCGCATCAGACAACTCTCATAAATGAAAAGCATTTAGATATGTCAAATGCTGAAAACAGAAAATTTTTGCAAGAGCAAATGGATAAATTTTTTAACAACGAAGACTATGAAACTGCAACTGGATTCAAAGCGCTTGATTAGTAATTATCACTTAAAGAAATCATAAAATTTTTTGATTTACAAAGTAAATAAAATAGAGTTTAATTTTCTAAGAAGTGCTGGGGACAAATTCTATGAACGATAATTCAAATTCAAAATTTCCAACTGAAGCTGACATTGTTATTGTAGGTGTTGGAGGAATTGTTGGATCTATGTTGGCCTATTGGTTAGCCGAGCTTGGACAAAAAAATATTGTTGGACTAGAAAAATCAACTATTATTCCTTCAGATATTGCATCTACTGCACATGCATCTGATTTTGTATATAACACCACACATGACAAATTAGGTTGTTGGACAACTGCATTTAGTAGAAAATTTTATGAAGATAATGGATTCTTTCTAAAAAAAGGTGGCTTAGAAATTTGTAGAAAAGNTGATGATGANCGATGGGAAGAACTTAANCGAAAAGTTGCATCTGGAAAAGCATTTGGTACNAANGTTAGATTAATATCTGCTTCTGANGCTGTTGAAAAATTTCCTTTACTTGANGAGAGTTCTTTGCGNGGAGCTATGTGGGATCCTGATGCAGGNCTTGTGGTGCCTAGATCACAAGAAGTTGTTAACTTTGCCGTTGAAAATGCTAAAGAAAAAGGATCACTGAAAACTTTTACAAATACTCCAGCTATTGGGTTTGAAAAAGAAGATGGCAAAATTACTGCTGTAAAAACTGATAAAGGAACTATTAAAACTAATAAAGTTGTTATTGCTTCTGGAATTTGGGGTCCTTTAATGGGTGATATGGCTGGTGTTCGTGTTCCATTGATGCCTCTTGAACATCCACTTTTATTCTTTGGACCATATGAAGATATTCAAGATACTAAAGAATTGCTTGTTTATCCTCTTCTTAGAGATCAAGGGAACTCAGCATATGTTCGAGATACTGGAAAATTACATGGAGGGATGCTGGAGTGGGGTTTTTATGAAGACAAAAATCCTAGACTAGTCGATCCTGAGGATATTGGAAATCCAGATAAAACAATGTTGTCCGATTCAATGAGGTATTTAGAACTCGAAGAAATCGCAGAACCCCTTGAGAAGGCTTTTGAAACGACACCAATTCTAAGTGAGTTAGGTTGGGATGAGAAAAGTTCATTCAATGGTCTTCTATCAGTAACATCTGATGCAGGTTCTTTAATTGGTGAAAGTCCTGAAGTAAGGGGGTTCTGGTTATGTGAAGCTGTTTGGGTTAAAGATGGTCCGGGTTGTGCCAGGCTATGTGCCGAAGCTATGGTTAATGGTAAAACTCAAGTAGATATGCATTCTTTTGATATATCCAGATTCTATCCGCATCAAAAAGAAAAGGATTTTGTAAAGACAAGAGCATACGAAAATTCTCAAACTATTTATACGCCTGCTGTTCATCCAAGGGAACCATATATTACACAAAGAGAAATGTTTGTAAGTCCATTTTATGAAAGAGAGAAAGATTTAGGAGGACATTTTGAAAATGAGGTTGCTGGCTGGGAAAGAGCTCTAGCCTATACAAGTAATAGAGAAAAACTTAAAAATTATATAAAAGAAGTGCCCTTAAGAAAAAATGAGTGGGATACTCGTCACGTTCCATATGATGTTGCTAATGCTGAACATCTTGCTATGAGTGATTCTGTTGGAATGATAAATTTATCTCACTTTCCTATCATGGATATAAAAGGTCCAGATGCTGAACGTATGTTGGAATATTTATCGGTGGCAAAAATTGGTGGTAATACTCCTACAGGAAAGGTTATTTACACTAACTTCTTAGATGAAGATGGTGGAGTTCATGCAGATCTGACTATTTCTCGCTTGGGGGACAATAGCTACAGAATTGTAACTGGTGGCGCTGATGGAAATCGTGACTGGGTCACGTTGCGCAATTATAGGGATGATAATGAATTAAATGTAGATATAGATATTAAAACTCATGACATTGCGACTTTAGGTTTATGGGGACCAAGAGCTGTGAATGCTTTAAGTAATTTTATAGATCCAAATGCAATCGATATTAAAAATTTTCCATTTGTGACTGCACAGAACTTATCTCTCAATTTATCAGGCGGAAAGAAAGTTAATGTTTGGGCAGCGCGAATTTCATATGTTGGAGAAAGTGGATGGGAACTATACTTTGATAATAATAAAGAAGATGGTTTAGCTTTATATGATTCATTGCTTGAAGTTGGTGTGATTCCAGTTGGTATTGAAACCTATGCCAACAGTAGGCGTTTAGAAAAAAGTTTTAGACTTCAAGGTGCTGATCTTGAAACAGAATATACTGCCATTGAAGCAGCTATTCAAAGGCCTCTTGTTAAAGAAGCAGACTTTCATGGGAAAGCAGCTCATCTTTCTCAAAGAAAGGAAAATCCATGTGCAATTCTATGTACGATGACATTAGATGATCTCAATGTATCTGGTAACACAAGATACCCTGTTGGCATCTCACCAATTATTGATCCTGCAACTGGGGAAGTGCCAATAGATAGGAAAGGTAGAAGGTCATATACAACTGGTATGTCTTATTGTCCTTCTCTAAAGAAATTTGTTGTTATGGGCTATCTTCCAATAGAAATTGCTATTCAAGGAAAGTCACTTCTAATTGAATACTTTGATGAAGGTGGTGATGGTTTATATCCTATGACTGTTCAAATAGTTGGCAAGGGATCTCTGTATGATCCAACCAACGAAAGAGTTCGTGCTTAACTATTTAGAGTTAATGACAATGATTGTAAACTTGCCTATAATCCAAAGTTCAATTTAAGCCCAGATAGCTCAGTTGGTAGAGCAAAGGACTGAAAATCCTTGTGTCGGTGGTTCGATCCCAC
>NHJW02000001.1 GCA_002169625.2 Gammaproteobacteria bacterium TMED225 | reverse complement strand
AATTGAAAGTTCTCATAGCATCTTCATTGTCTTTGCTAAAATATAGATTGACTGAGTAATACAAAAATATTGTACTCAGCGTTAAAGCTGAGAAA
The DNA here is from genome assembly GCA_002169625.2 of Gammaproteobacteria bacterium TMED225. Lineage (GTDB taxonomy): Bacteria > Pseudomonadota > Gammaproteobacteria > Magnimaribacterales > D2472 > SAR86A. Next base: position 15,551 of record NHJW02000001.1, on the reverse strand, counting down.
AAATAAATTTCTCCAGACATTAATACAACATAAGGCAAAATGCTAACTATAAATAATATAATTGTATATAAAACAATTTGTAGTTTTGTAAAAACTACTCCATGTGTAACAGGAAGCATTGGTATCGATTCTTTTGCGTATTCATCTTTTCTGTAAATTGCTAATGCCCAAAAATGGGGTGGTGTCCAAACAAAAATTATTAAGACCAGTAACAATGCATAAGGATCAATTGTGTTTGAGACTGAAGACCATCCAAGTAATGGTGGTGCAGCTCCAGCTAAGCCTCCAATTACAATGTTTTGTGGAGTCGCTCTTTTTAAATAAATTGTGTAAATAAACGCGTAACCCACCAAAGAGGCTAAGGTTAAAATCATAGTAAGTGTATTTACAAAAAAATATAAAGTTAAGGCTCCCATTAAACCAATCACAAAAGCAAATATTGATGCATGTGAGGCAGATATTTCTCCTTGTGGTAAAGGTCTTTGATCTGTTCTTGTCATTGAGGCATCTGTATTTCTATCAACAACTTGATTAATAGCTGCAGCAGAAGCAGCACAAAGCGTAATTCCTAATAATGCTACAAATAAATAACCATAAGAGTTCACAGATTCCTCTGCTAAAAGCATGCCAACAAAGGCACAAATCAGCATCATATAAACAACATTGGGCTTACAAAGCTGATAATAGCTTTTGAGGAGTGTCATTTTCTCCAAGCCAAATAGTTAACTGTAAACGTTGCAAGTAGTAAGCAAGCTGCAATCAAATTGTGAGCTATTGCGACATAAAGTGGCAATACATATACAACATTGATAATTCCCAATGTTATTTGAGTTATTAATAAAATGCCAAGTGTTGAGGCAAGCGGAGCTGCATCTGAAAACCATAATCTCGACATAAGAATTAGAAAGATAAATGTTACAAAAAGAGCTGAAACTCTGTGCGAATAATGAATTGCCACTCTCGCTGGGTTATCTAATAAGCCATACAAATAATTTGGGCCAACTTCTTGATTTAAATTAAATCCATTCCTAAAATCCATTTCTGGAAAGTAGCTACCTTGACAAGTTGGAAAATCAGCGCAAGCTAGAGAAGCATAGTTAGTACTTGTCCAAACTCCAAGAAATATTTGAAAAATTAATACTACAAAAGCTATTGAGGCAATAAGCCTTATTTTAGAAATATTAATTTGATTAAATACTTCAAAGTTTCTTGATTTCAAATAGATAAAATAAAAAAGTGTGAGGGTTGCAAATCCTCCAAACAAATGTGTAGTTACAACAATTGGAAGTAAATTTAGACTGACTGTTAAATATCCAAATAATCCCTGACAACAAATTAAAATTAAAAGAAATAATGACAGTTTTTTTATTGAGTTATTTTTTGTCTTAGTGAAAGACAAATAAACTAATAAAATTGCAACCAGTCCAAGTGCTGCTGCAAATAATCTATGTACTTGTTCTGGAATCGCTTTGTTAATATCATATGGAAACATGGGGAATCTACTCTCTGCAAGAGCAATCTCAACTTCATCATTTGGCCAAAAAACAAAACCATAACAACCGGGCCAGTCTGGACAACCTAAGCCTGCATCAACAAGGCGCGTCCAAGCTCCCAAAGCAATGACCACGAAAGCCATACAAATACCTATAAATGACAAATTTTTTATACTATTCATTAAATTAACACCTTCAAGTCTTTTAAAATTAGTTTCGGATCCATTCCTGGCTCAAAATACATAACTGCCCTGCCGTAAGGATCAATTACAAAAATTGGATTTTCATAATTGAAATTAATACTAGAGTTTCTTTGTAAAACATTTAACAAAACTCCATTTTTATCTTCAATAAAATTTACTCTCGGATATTCTATTTGGACTTTTTCAAGATCATCCTCTAAAAGTTTATTTGAATAAAATAAAACCCTTTTTAACTTATTTATGTCTCTATTGAGAGCTACGTTCAGCTGCCTCATTAAGTATATTGATTCTTTGCTAGCTTCAATATCAGTAACATATACAGACAATACCCATTTACCATCATCAAAACTGATCAAATCTTCGTTGCCATTCTTATTTTTGAATTGATTAAAGTTAAAGTAACTCTTGAAAAATACTCCATTATTCCTAGTGCCATCAGGAGACATGCCTAAAACAAAATAAAGTGAAGATATAACAACAACCAAAATCGGTGTTAGTAAAATTCCAGCAAGTAAAGCTTTATTTCGCATTTCTTCTATATCCATACCAAATATACATAAAACAAAGAACTATGAACATTAAAAACCATTGTGCAGAATATCCATAATGTTTAATTGGTGTCATATTTGTAGGTACAATTTTAATATATTCTAAACTGTTTTTTAAAACTGGGTCCGCCAATAAAATGAATGGATAAATAGATTCATCATATTCTTTTGAGAGGACTTCAAGGTTTTTCGATTGAGATATCTTTGGCCATTCTTTTGAAACTAAATCATCTGATAACACTAAACCAAGTTCGGGTAATTCAAGTATGCCACTTACAGTTTCATTCAAAGTGGTAATTTCAATGTTTGGAAGTTCGTTTCTATATTTATTTTGCTTTATCCAACCCCTATCAATAAGAATTATTTTATTTGTTTCATTTATTCTAAATGGAGTAAGAACTTTATAACCTGCAACACCTCTATTAACAGAATTATCTATTAAAATTTGTTCGCTGTTATCCCACCTGCCTTCAACATAAACTCTATCCCATTTTCCTGATTGTTCATTAAGATATTCGGGCATCTTTTTAAGATTTTCTTCGAACTCATTTAATATTTTCATTTTTGACTGTCCTCTCTCAATTTGCCAAACACCTAAAGAGAAAAATAAAAGAGCAAAAAAAATAAAAAATATTGTTATTCTTATTCCTGGATTAAATCTATTTTTTTTCATATCTATTAAAGTATATATGCATTAAAATTTTATTATGATTACAACGCTTATCTATATAGTTTTGCCGCTTTTACTTCTGTCCCTTGCTGGTGGTCTATTCTTTCTTTTAGTTGACAAAGGTGAAACAGGGAGAAAAAGAACAGTTTATTTGTTAGGTCTTAGAGTATTTTTTGCTGCTATTTTAATCATGTTAATTGCAATTGGACTGTATACTGGCGAGCTAGGTAATAGTGTTCCATGGGATGGTGATCCTAATTAAAGTATATATACAAACAAAAACAACATAACCCACACAACATCGACAAAATGCCAATACCATGAGGCAGCTTCAAACCCAAAATGATCATGCTCTTCAAAGTGTCCAGCAAAAACTGATCTTGCCAACATTATTGCTAACATAATACCGCCCATCATCACATGAAAACCATGAAACCCTGTAAGCATAAAAAATGTAGAGCCATAAATGCCTGAATTTAATGTTAATCCATAATGAGCATATGCCTCATAATATTCTGCCGCTTGAAGGCCTACAAAAATAAGTGCCAGGGTTACAGTTATTCCAAGAAATCTATTAAATTTCTTTCTATCACCATTCTTAAGCCCCAAGTGAGCGAAATGAACTGTTACGCTTGAGCTTAATAAAACAATAGTATTCCAAAGAGGTAACCACTCAAGTGCATGATCCCATCCAGGCCAAGCCATGCTCTTTTCCGCTAAAACATAACCTTCGCCTTGATCAGGAGTAACTATGACAGGCCATGTAGATTCAAAACCCTCCCAAAGTTCTATAGCAGCAATTCCTATTCCTTTTTCTCCTTCTCCAGCAAGCCAAGGAACTGATAAGGTTCTTACATAGAATAAAGCTCCGAAAAAAGCAGCAAAAAACATAACTTCAGAAAAAATGAACCAAGCCATACCATAAACATAAGATTGTTTAAGCTGATTTGAATCTAATCCTGCAAGATGTTCTTTGATAACTTGTCTAAACCAAAAAAACAATGTCAAAAATAAACACCCAAGGCCTGAATAAAGAATATAGACAGAGTTACTAGTTGGATCATCCAGATTGTTAATCGTGCTTGATGCCCCCATTACAAGTAGAAATAGAGAGAAGGCCATAAATATAGGAAATCTACTCTGATCCGGAACGTAATAACTTCCTCCACTCATATTTCTTTACTCCACACTCGTTTCATTCAGAGCAAGAACCTCATCATCATATTCAGTAATGTCAAAAATTGTATAAGATAGAATTATATTTTTTATATTAGATGGAAGATCATTAGATACTAATAGTCGTACTGGGAGATTAGCTTCTTCTCCAGGCATTAACTCTTGTTGTTCAAAGCAAAAGCATTCTAGTTTTTTTAAATGGGCTGCTGCATTTGAGGGAGCGACACTTGGAACAGCTTGTGCAACCATTCTTTTGTTTGTTGTGTTTTTCACATAGAAAGTTGCGGTATGGTATTTACCCGTTTCTATTTTCATAACTTGTTTTGATGGTTTAAATGTCCAAGGCATATTTTCATTATTAGTGGAAATAAACTGAAGCGCGATTGATCTACCTTCATCTGTTAGTAAATTGTCTGAGTGTTCAGACTGAAAAACTTTACCATTTAGACCGGTCACTTCACAAAAAACATCATATAAAGGCACTAAAGCAAAGCCAAAAGCAAACATAAGCGGAACTGCAATAATAAGTTTTCTTAATGTTCTCTTTGCACCTTTATTCATTAATCAACTTTTGGTGGTGTAGAAAATGTATGATAAGGAGCAGGAGAAGCAACAGACCATTCTAAACCTTTTGCACCCTCCCATACTCGATCAGTGGCTTTTTTGCCACCCATTACTGTTTTAAGAACAATAAATAAGAATAAAAGCTGAGAGAATCCAAACAGGAAAGCTCCAACACTAGAAACCATATTCCAATCAGCGAATTGTAAGGCATAATCTGGATATCTTCTTGGCATACCAGCTAATCCAATGAAGTGTTGAGGAAAGAAGGTTACATTGACACCTACAAAAGATAACCAAAAGTGTAACTTACCCAGTCTTTCGTCATACATATTTCCTGTCCATTTTGGTATCCAGTAATAAACTGCAGCCATAATTGAAAAAATAGCTCCTGGAACTAAAACATAATGAAAGTGTGCAACNACAAAATATGTGTCGTGATATTGAAAATCAGCAGGTACGATTGCAAGCATTAGACCTGAAAGACCNCCAATCGTAAACAATACAACAAATGCAATNGCAAATAACATTGGTGTTTCAAATGTAATGGAGCCTCTAAACATTGTTGCAACCCAGTTAAACACTTTAACCCCTGTAGGGACTGCTATTAACATAGTTGCCCACATGAAAAATATCTCAGCAGCCAANGGTAGGCCTACTGTAAACATATGATGTGCCCATACAACAAAAGAAAGTATTGCAATTGATAACATAGCCCAAACCATTGATGAGTAGCCAAATAGTTGCTTTCTTGAAAAAGTTTCAATGATATGAGAAACAATACCAAAAGCTGGCAAAATCATTATGTATACTTCTGGATGACCAAAAAACCAAAATATATGCTGAAAAAGCACTGGGTCACCACCACCTGCTGCATTGAAAAAACTTGTTCCAAAATGAATATCCATGAGCATCATTGTGACCGCTCCTGCAAGAACTGGCATTACAGCNATTAAGAGATATGCTGTAATCAACCACGACCAAACAAATAATGGCATCTTCATAAGCCCTACACCTGGTGCTCTCATATTCATAATAGTAACTACCACATTAATGGCTCCCATTATTGATGAAGCACCCATTATGTGAACAGAAAAGATAAAAAAGGTCACACTGGGTGGGGCGTAGGTTGTTGAGAGTGGTGCATAAAATGTCCAACCAAAATTTGGAGCTCCACCTTCCATAAATAGTGATGATAATAAGATGAAAAAAGCGAATGGCAAAATCCAAAAACTTAAATTATTCATTCTTGGTAAAGCCATATCTGGTGCTCCGATTTGCATAGGCACCAACCAATTAGCTAACCCAACAAAGGCAGGCATTACACCTCCAAATATCATTATTAAACCATGTAAAGTAATCATTTGATTATAAAATTCGGGCTCTACGATCTGCATTCCAGGTTGAAATAGTTCAGCTCTTATTATCATTGCCATTGCGCCGCCAATTAAGAACATGGCAAAACTAAACCATAGATAAAGTGTTCCAATATCTTTATGGTTAGTTGTAAATAACCACCTTGTTAATCCCTTTGCAGGTCCATGGTGATGGTCATCATGATGATTTTCTATTACTGCACTCATATTATCTTCCTATTCTATATTTTTGGTTCTTTATAATCTACGATATCTTTCGGAACAACTATCTCTCCATCTCCATTTTCAGCATTTCCCCACGCTTGTCTGGTATAAGTAATAACTGCTGCTAATTCAACTTCTGATAAATAATCAAAAGAGTTCATAGCGGCTCCTTGAACACCTTCCATTAAAATCTCGATATGTCTGTCTTTATTGTTAAGTGCTATATCACTTCCTGCTAAAGCTGGGAATATGCCTGCAATACCTTGTCCTGCTGTTTGGTGACACGCAACGCAATTTACATCATAGATATTTTCGCCCCGCTCCATAAGCTCAGCAATAGTCCAATCTTTAGTAGTTAATTCAGCCAATTTAATTGCTTCTTGTTTTTTACCGTAAACCCACTCGTCATATTCTGCTTGCTCAACAACCTTTACAACAATTGGCATGAATCCATGATTTTTACCACATAGCTCTGTACACTTGCCTCTATATATACCTGGTTCGTCTACTATAGTCCATGCTGTATTTACAAAGCCTGGTATAGCATCTTGCTTGATTGCAAAAGCAGGTAGCCACCATGAGTGAATTACATCGTTTGCAGTAATTAAAAATCTTACTTTTTTGCCAGCTGGAATAACAACCATTTCGTCAACTTCTTGTAAGTAATTTTCACCCTTTGGTACGAGATTATATATCTCATCAAGATCTGTAGATAAGTTTGAAAAGAAACTTATATCATCTTCAAGGTAGTTATATTGCCATTTCCACTGATAGCCAGTAATTTGTATATTTACATCCCCAGCCTCATCATCATATATCTTAACCAGAGTTTTTGATGCCGGAACAGCCATAGCAATTAGGATAAGAAATGGGATTATTGTCCATGCTATTTCAAGCTTATGATTTTCATGAAATTTTGCTGGCACAGGATTTTTCTTTTTAGTATGTGCCCACATTGAATAAAACATAACACTAAATACGGCCACGCCAATAGCAACGCAAATCCAAAATATAAGCATATGTAATTCAAAAACTTCATTACTTATATCCGTAATGCCTCTTGTCATATTTAATGCAAACCAATCTGCGGACACTGCTGGAGAAGCAATATAAAGCATTGGAAGCAGGTATTTCCTTTTAAAGAAATTAGATAAATAATTAGTCATTGTCCGCCTAAAATAATAAAGTNTGTCTATAATAAAATTTNGTTATATTACATTATAAGCTATTTATATAAATACAACAAAGTAAAATAGCACTTTTTTCAGCTTGCTATGATATATGTTTGAGAGAGTAATTTCTATTTATTTATTTTTTGTTTTTCTTGAAATCCTCTAAATTAATAACATTAATTTGTTTTGATTTAAGGGATTCTTTTTCTTTTGGTCTTTGTTCAATATAATCACATTTAACACAATATATTTCGTCATCATATTTATTTAAAGCAATTGTATCTAGGGCTTTGCAGTTAGGACAAATGGCTCCTGCAATAAATTGAACAAATCTTTTCATTCTCTCATTTTCTCCAGATCTTTAATAACACCAGACGTTTCTGGGAAAACATTAAACCATTTTTCAAATGAATGTGCTGCTTGGAATACAAGCATACCAATTCCATCAAATACATTATTTGAAATTTGTCTAGCCCACTTACAAAAGGGTGTTTCAACTAATGAGTAATTTAAGTCGTAAAAAAAAGTTTTATCGTCAAGAGGTAAATTTTCAATTGGTTCAAAATCTCCAGTTAATCCAGCAGAGGACCCGTTTATAACTAAGTCAAATTTGTAATCTGTATTAATTTCTGAATTTATTGAAGCCATATTTGAAAATTTTCTTATTAGCCTATCTGCCTTGTCGGATGTTCTGTTAATTATAGTTACATGCTTAGCCTTATTTTTTATAACCATATATAAAATACTTTCTATTGCTGCGCCCGCCCCGATTAGTAAAATATTCTTATCTCTTATATTAAAATTTTTATTATCGATATCATTAATAAAACCAAGGCCATCTGTGGAAAATAAAAAGAGTTCATTTTTGGATTTAACAATTGTATTAACCGCATTAATATAGCTAGCCTCTTCAGAAATTTTTCCATCAATATTTGCTGCTTTTTTCTTATGAGGCAAAGTAACATTCAGTCCTTTTGATGATTTGTCTGAAAAAAATTCATTTATGAAATTATCAAATTCTGAGTCATTAATTTTATACGGTAGATACTCAATATTAATGTTTTCATTCCTAGAAAATCTTGAATGAATAAAAGGTGATAATGAATGTTCAATTGGATTGCCGACTACCCCTAATTTATATTTCTTAGACATTCCAATCTCTATTGATCATTTTTAACAACTTTTTCTCCATTAATTTGTAGTTTTTATCTTTCTTATATGACCATTTTACGTCAGAGGGCAATGATGCAAGTATCGATTCTATTCTTCCATTTGATTGAAGGCCGAAAGCAGTTCCTCTGTCATAAATTAAGTTAAATTCAGCATATCTGCCACGTCTAATTAACTGAAACTCCTTTTCTACTTTAGTATATTTTGTTTTTTTTCTTTTATTTGCTATTTTCAAGTATGAATTTAGGTAAGCAAAAGCAACAGAATTCAGCATTTTCATACTGTTCTCTAAGCTTAAACTAGACAAATTATCAAAAAAAATACCTCCAACACCTCTTCTTTCATTTCTGTGTGGTATTTCAAAGTATTTATTGCAATTATTTGAGAATTTTTTATAAAAACCTTTATTAATTGGGGATAATACTTCTTTAGCAGCTTGATGCCATTCAATAACATCCTCTTTTATAGGAATAAAAGGTGTTAAATCATACCCGCCTCCAATCCACCAGTTATTAATTAATCCATCTTTGTTTAATATTCCAAACAATCTTACATTCATATGGCTTGATGGTATGTATGGATTTTTAGGATGTGAAATTACTGATACCCCCATAGCATGATATCCATTTTTAACATCAATTTTTAAAGTATTAGCAAGTGCTGAACTAGGTAGTTTTTTTCCATAAATTGATGAAAAATTTACTGCACAATTATCAAAAAAATTGCCATTGGCAATGACAAAAGTATTTCCACCGCCACCTTCTTTTCTTTTCCAAGAATCATTGCTTATATTAGAGTTTTTTGAACTTTCACATAGCTCAAAATCCTTACGAATTCTTAGTTGAATATTTTTAAAATTTGATTCTAAGTTCTTAATCATTTTAGATGCGTATTATAGTTTTTGTTTCAAGGTCAATTATCTTTGAAGGAGAAGTATTTTTTCCTAAACATTCATCATAGTATGCCATTTCTTCGTATTCAAAAAAATCTAAAATCTTAACAGGATCATTAATATTTTCTTTACCAGAAATATTTGCAGATGTAGATACAATTAATCCTTCAAAGCCTTTAAAAAGGTTTTTAATAGGTAAGTGATTACTTACTCTCACTGCAACTTTACTAGTATNATTGTGAAGATGTTTNGGTAAATTTTCATTATATTGAATTAAAAAAGTATAAGCTCCTGGCCAGTATTTTGAGAGATAATCTTCATCATCTTTATTTATTTTTTTTACATATTGTTTTACTGAATTTAAGGATTCAGATANNAGNATNAANTTNTTATTTCTTTTNCTTTTTTTNATCTTAAAGATCTTATCTACAGCTTTTTCNTTAAATGCNTCACAACCAAGNCCCCAAATAGATTCTGTTGGNTGAACTAANATTTTACCAGCTTTTAACCACTCNATTGACGAGTNNGAGTTTAAAGAAAATTTATTCAATTAAGAGTTAAGTTTTTTGTCTTTTTCTAAAACTTCAGACCTCATGTCTTCTTTATATTTGACAAGTTTTTGCGCAAGATCTTCATTGCCTGTTGCTAATATTTGTACTGCGAGAATTGCACTATTTTTAGCGCCACTTTTTCCCACCGCAACTGTTGCAACTGGAACGCCGGGCGGCATCATTGCAGTTGATAACAATGAATCAATACCACCCATTCCACCTGATTCAATTGGTATACCTATAACGGGCCTTGTTGAGTGTGCTGCTACAGCTCCTGCAAGATGAGCTGCCATTCCAGCAGCAGCAATAAACACTTTACAACCTTTATTTTCAGAATCTTTTATTAATTGCATTACGTCATGCGGTGTTCTATGAGCAGACATAACATTTTTTGTATATTTGACACCAAAACTGTCTAAAATAGGAAAAATTACCTCAACAATGGGTAAATCAGAGTCAGAACCCATTATTATTGCTACTTGAATTGTTTCATTTGTCATTTTTTATACTCTTAAATAGTTTACTGGATTATAATCTCGAAATTATAATGAAAAATATACTAAATGGCTAAAAAATTAAAGATTTTAATATTTCCTGATCCCAGATTAAGAAAAGTTGCTGAAAAGGTTACTAAATTCGACAAAAGTCTACAAATTCTTGCAAATGACATGTTAGAAACTATGTATGATGCAAACGGCATAGGTCTTGCCGCTACACAAGTAAATAAACATATAAGATTGATTGTTATGGACCTATCGGAAGAAAGGAATCAGCCTAAAATCTTTGTAAATCCATCATTTAAGATATTAAAAGGACATAAAATGTATGAATTTGAAGAAGGATGTCTATCAATTCCAGGTTTCAACGAAACGATAGCTCGTCCTGATAAAATTGAACTAAAATGGCAGGATATCAATGGAAAAGTGCATACAGACACACCAGAAGGTCTATTAACGGTATGCATACAACATGAAATTGATCATTTAGAGGGTAAGTTAATGGTTGACTACATTAGTGCGTTGAAGAGAGATAGGGTAAGAAACAAACTTTTAAAAGAATATAACTGAANTTAGCTTCATTTATACTTAATTATGAACATTTTATTTGCAGGAACACCTCATAGCTCAGCTTCAATATTGAAATATTTAGCAAATCATGAAAATATCTCCGTTAAAGGAGTAATAACACAACCAAACAAACGAGGCAAAAGAGGCAAGAAATTAAACGAGTCTCCTGTTGCTATTCAAGCTAAAGATTTAGAACTTGATATTTTTAAGCCTAAGTCTCTTGATAATAAAGAATTAAAANATATTTTAGGCAAATTTNNTGATATAGACTATCTTGTTGTTGTGGCTTATGGAAAGATNGTTCCTGCNTGGTTANTAAGCTTACCAAGAGTAGCTTCAGTAAATGCGCATTTTTCTATATTGCCAAAATATAGAGGNGCATCNCCAATTCAGTCTGCATTATTAAATGGTGATACTGAAACAGGTATTTCTTTTATAGAAATAAATAGCNACTTGGATGCTGGNGATATAATTTCATTGCATAAAATCAAAATACTCAGTCATGATAATAAATTAACTCTTGAAAAAAAGTTAACTGATAAATGTATCAATAAAATAGTTAAAACTTTATCTGATTTTAAGGATCATAAGATTCTTGCATATCTTCAAGATAATTCTAAAGCTACTTACTGCAAAAAGATAAGCAAGAATGATTCTTTTACAAATTTTAATGAAAAGAGTCTAAATATTATTAACAAGTTTCGAGCTTTTTATGAGTGGCCGGGACTAGCATTTAATCATAATGATATCACTATTAAAATACATGGTATTGAGTTATCTAAAGAAAATAGTGAGGGGAAACCTGGTAAAATAAAAAAAATTGAAAAGGATGGAATATANNTAAATACAAAGGATAAAATGATAGTGATCACTCACTTACAGTTCCCAAATAAAAANATTATTTCATCNACCGATGTATACAACTCTTATCAAAATTTTTTTAAATAAAAAAAATTTCTAGATAATCCTTTTATTTATTACAAAAGAGGCGTAATTTACACAATATGAAAGTACTAATTTTAGGTGCTGGTCGTGTTGGAGGGAGTCTTGCCAGGGCTTTGGTAAATAATAATTACGACGTTTCTGTTGTTGATACAAACAAAANTATTCTTGCNGCCTTAGAAGACAAATTAGATATTCTTACTGTTGAGGGGCATGCATCTCATCCGAAATCAATTAANAAAGCTGGTGCTGATGATAGCGCAACTGTTATTGCCGTNACGTCAGATGATGAGGTGAACATAATTGCATGTCAGATTGCTAAAAATCAATTTAATGTAAAAAAAACAATATGTAGGCTTTCTGATAAATCATATACAGATAATTTANATATATTTGGTANCAACGTTATAGATATTGTTATTAGTCCTGAAAAAGAAGTAATGAATCATCTAAAAGANCTTATTATTCATCCAGGCACTGAACAAATTGAACAATTTGATGATGGTAAAGTAAATNTAGTNAGTGTTAAGGCAAAGAAAAAGGGAAAGCTTGTAGGTAGAGAGCTAANAGGTATAAAAGAAGATATTCCAAGCACTGAAGCTTTTGTTGCAGCTATTTATAGAAAAAATAAACCATTCATTCCGTCAGGAGATACAATCATTAAAGAAAATGACGAAATATATTTTATTTCATCTGCTTCAAATATTGATGAAATTGTTAAAGAGTTTAGAGATAAGGAAGATATCCATTCAAGGGTTATGATTGTTGGAGGTGGTAAAATAGGTTTCTCTTTAGCAAAAGAAATAGAAAATGATTACAAAACCAAATTAATTGATTCAAATGAGGATAAATGTAAGGCTCTTTCAAAAAAATTAGATAAAACTATAGTACTTAATGGGTCAGCTACAGATGAAGATCTTCTTAAAAGTGAAAATATTTCTAATATAGATATTTTTTGTGCCTTAACTGATGATGATGAAACCAATTTAATGTCATCTTTGCTTGCTAAAAAAATGGGGGCAAAGAAAACNATGATAATTTTAAATAATCCATCCTATCTTGGATTAGTNCCTGGATTTATAGATACTTATATTGCGCCTTATAGGCTTACAGTCTCATCAGTGCTTCAAGACCTAAGAGAAAGTGATGTCACTCAGGATGTTTTGTTAAAAATGGACACCGGAGCAGAAGCTATTGAAGGAGTTGTTCATGCAAACGAATTTACTTCTAGCTTGTTTGGAAAATCAATTAAAGAAATCCCGCTACCAGAGGGAGCTTCTATAGGTGCAGTAGTAAGACATAATGAACTACTAATGCCTGAATCAGATACAGAACTTTTTCTAAATGATCGTCTTATTATCTTTTTAGCTAATAAGGATATGATTTCAGATGTTGAGGTTTTGTTTAAAAGAAAATAATGAATCCTAAATCTATAATAAATCTATTTAGTATTCTCGTCCTATTTTTTAGTTTTTCCTATTTGTTTCCAGTTATTGTTTCGGTTATTTATGATGATGGTGCGCTACATGTATTTCTAAAGACATTAGCTATCTTAAGTGCAACTGGTGTAATTGGGTTAATTTATACTAGAAATATTAAAAATGATCTTTCACAAAAGGATGGGTTTGTGATAATTGTAATGTTTTGGATGATACTTTCTATTGCAGGCTCAATTCCATTTTATTTAAGCGGGCTAAGTTTCATNGATTCATTTTTTGAATCTATGTCAGGTATTACAACAACNGGTGCTACTGTAATTGCAAATATAGATAATTTACCTGAATCAATTTTGTTCTATAGGCAATTATTACAATGGATGGGCGGAATGGGTCTCATTGTTCTTGCAATAGCTGTAATGCCTTTACTTGGTATTGGTGGTGGGCAAATATATAAAACTGAAATTCCAGGTGCAATGGGCGAACAAAGGCTAACTCCAAGGATAAAAGAAACTGCTCAAGCATTATGGTTAATATATTTAGGCTTAACAATAATTTGTGGAATTTTATATTATTTTGCTGGTATGTCAGCATTTGATGCAATTGCTCATTCTATGTCTACAGTAGCGATAGGAGGTTTTTCTACTCATAGTGACAGTATTGGTTACTTTAATAGCCTGACAATAGAGTTAATTTGCATAATATTTATGTTACTTTCTGCATTTAGTTTCACGTTGCATTATTTTGCTGTGTATAAAANAAAACCTCTTAAGTATTTATATGACCCTGAATTTAGGTTTTTTCTTTTTGTGTTAGCTCTTGTTTTCTTAATTGCACTTATTATTGGATTAACTTCTAATAANACACAATCACCTAATATAAGACAGATTGTTTTTCATACCGTCTCCATGATTTCTACTACCGGCTTCTCAATCTCAGATACTTCAGATTGGCCCTTTTCTATATCATTTTTGCTCCTTATAGGTGCATTTGTTGGAGCTTGCTCCGGATCAGTTGGTGGTGGTGTGAAATCTTGGCGATTGATGATTATGTTAAATCATGCATACTCCAATATAATGAAAATCATACATCCAAGTTCTGTTATAACTTTAAAAATTGGCACCAGAAGTGTTGATGATCAAGTTGCAACTTCTGTTTGGGGATTTTTTTCTATATATGTGATATCTTTTATCCTGCTCCTGCTAGCTATTCTTATTTCTGGTTTAGATTTTGAATCAGCATTCTCAGCAGTTGGTGCTTGTTTAAATAATTTAGGTCCTGGGCTCGGGGTTGTTTCAGAAAATTATTCAAACATAAATACATTCGCAAAAGGAACACTAGCGTTTGCAATGTTNTTAGGGCGANTAGANATATTTACATTACTTGTTATTNTTACACCAATGTTTTGGGCTAAATAATCAGATAAATAAATATGGNTCATTTTGATNNGNTNTGNTTTTCTTAAATCTTTTATATTCCCAAGAGTAATCGATAGGTCTTTTATTTATTATNTGTTCAATANANCTATTTACTATATGTGAGTGCTTACTATCATTNTATATATCTTTACTACATTNNTTTATGGANATNGATAAAAAGTTGTCTTTATTTGAATTCATNTAAATAAAAAGTATTGGTATTAATGTTTTTAGAGCAATGGTTTGAACTAATGTAGTTGAGTAAGCATCTCGATTATAAAATTTTATATATTCGCCCATACCTCTTTGCGGAACTTGGTCAGCTGCAAAACAAACGACCTTATTTTGCTTTATTGCTTTATATAGTTTTCTTACACCAGTGATATTGGTTTCAACACAAACTGACCCTTTTATCTCTCTACTCTTTTTAACAAAAGAATTTAAATATTTATTTTTAATTTTTTTATAAAGACTTGTTGTTCTTGTTTGTGTATTAATCCACCTTAATAGCATATCAACACTCCTATTATGAATTGCAACCAACATAAGACTGTTATTTTCATTAACATAATTCTTCAAAAGAAAATGATTACTAATTTTAAAAATTGATTTATTATTTGCTGTAGACATAGATCCCCAAGCATTTATACTTTCATAACCAGAAATTATTGA
>NHJW02000039.1 GCA_002169625.2 Gammaproteobacteria bacterium TMED225 | reverse complement strand
ATACTCCACGTGAGAAGTAGCAATAGTAATACCTCTTTCTCTTTCTTCAGGTGCGTTATCAATATTTGCAAAATCTACAGCATCGCCGCCGAAAACTTCTGCAGCTACTTTTGTTAATGCAGCTGTAAGCGTTGTTTTACCATGGTCTACGTGACCGACTGTTCCCACATTCACATGTGGTAAGGTTCTTTCGAATTTTTCTCTAGCCATTTTTCTGCCTCTCTGAAATTATTAATTTAAATTGGAGCTCATAACCGGACTTGAACCGGTGACCTCTTACTTACCAAGCAAGTGCTCTACCGACTGAGCTATATGAGCCCGTTTTTATAAGCATCCTCATTTAAGGTGGCGTATTATCTCTCTAAAATCTTATAAACTCAACCTTTTTTGACTATAAATATATAGTTATTTTATTTAGTATTTTTCATGAAAATTAATGGTGGAGAGGGTAGGATTCGAACCTACGTAGCCGAAGCGGCAGATTTACAGTCTGCTGGTATTAACCACTCACCCACCTCTCCATTTAAAGGTAAGTATTTTTGTTCTAGAATGACTTTAAGTCAACTAATTTCTTGTAATGATAAAGCTTAACAAAGACAAAATTCTCAAAAATTTACCTTTAGATAAGTTAAAACTGGATATTTACAAAGAAATCGACTCGACAAACGAAGAAGCTAAAAGAATTAAAATAACTCATGACTTTCATGTAATAATTTCAGAAAAACAAACAAAAGGTAAAGGCAGGCTCGGTAAAAAATGGTCCAGCCCAAATTCTGGCAATATTTATATGACAATTTGCACTGAAAATGACCTCTCTATATCACCTATTAGCTTAGTTACAGCTTTAATATGCAAAAAAGCTATAAACAAAATTGCTAAGCAAGAACTAATAATGCTCAAATGGCCAAATGATATTCTTCTGAATAATAAGAAAGTTGGAGGAATATTAGTTGAAACAGAAATTTATGAGGAAAAAACTAGAACAATAATCGGAATAGGTATAAATATGAGCATCAAGAAAGAAGAGTCATGGTGGGGTGATTTATCAAAATTTAATATTGAAACTAAAAGAAATGAGCTTATTAATAAAATATTATCAGATTTTATTAAAATATCTGATAACTTAAATTTTAATTGGATAGATGAATGGAGGGATAGTTGTATTCATATGAATAAAGAAATCAAAATACAAGACAGCGATTCATTAGAAAAAAAAGCTATATTTAAAGATATAGATACTAGAGGAAATGCAATTATTGAAACTAAAGAAGGACAGAAAGTAATAACAAGTGGCGAAATTAGCATTAAAGGAGTTTATTAATAATGTTGCATTATGTGAAAAATATTTCTATTAAAGAAAATATTCCTGAAATTTTAAACGAAATAGTTTTTGGAGCTGGATGTTTTTGGGGTGTAGAAAGAAAATTTTGGAATCTACCTGGAGTTTATGTTACATCAGTTGGGTATTCTGGCGGGGACATGGATAATCCAACTTATGAAGATGTATGTTACAAAAATACTGGGCATGTTGAAGTTGTCAAAGTTCATTACGATCCAAAAATCACAAATCTCAATGAAATATTAAAAATATTTTGGGAGTGTCATGACCCTACTCAGGGGATGCGACAAGGAAATGACATAGGAACTCAATATAGGTCTGTAATTTTTTGCACAAATGAAGTTGATATTAAGCAAGCTTGCTCTAGCAAAGAAAAGTTTCAGAGTATTTTAAGTAAAAACCAATTTGGTGATATTACAACTGAAATAAGTTTGTTAAAAAACTACTATTTAGCAGAAGAATATCACCAACAATACCTAGCTAAAAATCCAAATGGATATTGTGGGCTTGGTGGAACTGGCTGTACTCTAGATTAAACGTTAATCTGGATTATATTGGAGTAAAACTTGTTCCATATATGTTCTTACTGGTTTGAAGGTATTTCCTGCCTCTTCAACAAACTCTTCAAACTGTGATGTATTTGTATAGTTTGCAAGAAATTCTAATGCTTCAGCATTTGAATTAAAATAAACAGATACGGAATGAGTAACATTTCCTCCTCCAGTATGTTGCTGTCTTAAAACATATGCCTCACCGCCAAAAGATTCATCAAACATTTTTGCTGACATTTTTTTAAAAGCATTAAAATATACCAAAGGATTGCTAACTTCACTCACAAAAGTAACTCCATAATTAGCGCCTCTTCCATCACCTTCAGCAATTAAATAACTTGTTAAATTATTGTAAAAAGGCTCGAATCCAGCAACTGCCATCTCTTGCCCAAATACACCAAATGCAGGTGAGCTAGAGAATACTTCAGATGCCTTTTGAAATCGCTCAGCACTTTTATAATAAAAGTTAGCCGAGTGNGTGATGTTTGCATATCCTTGNAGAGTAATCCTTGATAAAGAAGCCTCAAATTGTTGCTCTTTAATTTCGGGACTATTCATCAACTTATCAAATGCAGCTCCACAAGCAGGTTCATTAGGACAACTAAAGAAATAATTTGCTTGGAATTTTGAGTAATTAGGTTCTGTATGATCATCTGCTATTAAAAATGCGGACATCATAAAAATTGTTGTTAATAAATATTTTTTCATAGTTAAGATTTTATTCCATAAACNATATAAATCAATACTTNATTTAATTGTTGTAAAAATATTTATTTTATAAGTCTATGATGTAAAATCACTATCCACGCCACCTTAGCTCAGTTGGCTAGAGCAGTTGATTTGTAATCATCAGGTCGTCAGTTCGAATCTGACAGGTGGCTCCATTTGGTTGTCAAAATTTATATAATTTAATAGTATAGGTTATGAATACCGAAATAGATCCCAACAGTAAAAAGGATGANTCCCTTAAAAATGACTTTAAAATTGGTCAATATGTCTANGTAGCTNTATACGCTTTATTGGTAATTTGCCTAATTGTTTTTTATGGATAATGAATGGACCTTACAACTTATGTAATTGGCAATATCGTTTTAATAGCCCTTCTGTATTGGGTTGTAAAAAACAAAGATACTTAAATTTATGAAAGCTTATCAAATAGTTGAAAACGGGAAACCTCTAAAAAAAAGAGAAATAGAAAAACCNACTCCAACTGGCAAAGAAATATTAATTAAAACTGTAGCATGTGGTGTTTGCCATTCAGATGTTCATATACATGAGGGATTTTTTAGTTTAGGCGAGGAAGCAAAACTTCCAGTGCCACTTATGACCGATGCGCTTGCTATGGGTCATGAAATATATGGTGAAGTGGTTGAGTTGGGAGAAGATGTTGCAGATGTTGAAATTGGAAAAAAATATGTTGCTTATCCTTGGATAGGATGTGGTAATTGTGATGAGTGCAATAATGATAGAGAACATTATTGCTCTCCTTTAACAACAAAAAATTTAGGCATTAATGTAGATGGTGGTTATGCTGAGTATGTTCTTGTACCTGATTCTAAGTATTTGTTTGATGCTGGCGATACTCCAGATGAAGTAGCCGGAAGTTACGCATGCAGAGGTTTGACTGCATACAGCGCACTTAAAAAAGCAAATTTAGTTAAAGCTCAAAATTCTGTTGTTATTATTAGTGCTGGAGGACTCGGATTACTTTCATTAAAAATTATTCAAGCAGCCTACTCCATTAATCCAATAGTCGTTGATATAGACGATGAAAAACTTGTACTCGCAAAGCAAGCTGGTGCATCTGAAGTTATTAATTCAAGAGATGAAAAGTTGTACGAGAAAATTGCCGAACTTACTAATGGTGGTGCTACCAGTGTAATAGATTTTGTTGGTGCGGCTGAAACATTTGATCTTGCATCTGGAATGTTTGGTATGAAAAGAGGAGGTACATATGTAATAGTTGGATTGATTGGAGGAGAAACAAATTTACAGCTTCCAATGACAACCTTAACAGCAAGAACCATAAAAGGTGTTTATGTTGGAAGTCTCAAAGAAATGGGTGAATTAATGAAATTAGTCAGAGAAGGTAAGATTGAACATGTTAATGTTGAGAAAAGAGATGCATCTTGTGCAAATGAAACTTTAAATGATTTGAAAAATGGAAAAATTAATGGTCTAGTATGCCTAACTCATGAATAAGAAATATCTTCTTTTAGCATTAATATTTTTAACTGGCTTTTCATATGATAGCTTTGCTGGACATTTTGATTTTGATCATCATGAAGAAGAGCATGCCATAGAATGTCAGGCTTGTGAGGAAAATGTTGAAATTACCATAGGTAATAGAAAAAATGAGCTTCATTTTCAAATAGTCACATCAAAAATAAATCAAAATTCTAGATTTGTTTCTGCTAAAAATAAGTCAAATCTATCAAGAGCTCCGCCTTTAAATTAGTTTAATTTTTTTTAACTAATTTTCATAAAGGAGGATATATGAAAAAATTTTTTAATGCGGTAATAGTTTTAACCGCTTTTCATTCGAGCAGTATAATTTCACAAGATGTTGAAGAGATAGTTGTTACATCTGCATTTATTGATACAAGTGAAATCAATAACCCACTATATATAATCAATGGAACAGAATTCTCAGATGGAGCAACAACTAGTTTAGGTGATGCAATTGACGAGTATCTTGGTGTATCAATTGCAGATTATGGTTCTGCTGTTGGACAACCAATTATAAGAGGTATGTCAGGCCCTAGAGTAAAAATACTAAAAAATAGTGTTGTTAATCGTGATGTGTCTGGTCTTGGTGTTGATCATTTAAATGATGTCGATTTAAATGACATAAGCCAAGTTGAAATTGTTAAAGGTCCATCATCTTTACTTTATGCTAATGGAACAATTGGAGGAATCATTAATGTTGTAGATGATTTAATATCATCAAAAGACTTTGAAATTCCTAAAGTTTCTGCTGGTTATGAATCTCAATCTGTAAATGATGGAAACTCAGAGTTTGTTAACTTAAAGAGTAATTTTGGTGGTTTTAATTTTAATTTTGGCTATAAGAATACAGATTTAGGAAATTATGATGTTCCAAGTGGTGCTGTTATTCATTCAGAAGAGGAGCATCATGATGAAGATGAGCATGGTGATGAAGATGAACATTCTGAAGAAGATTTAGGATATATTAATAATTCTGATTTTGCAGTCGAAGCCACTAAGTTTGGTATTTCTAAAGTTACAGACTGGGGCTACATTGGCTTTGGAATTGATAATCTAGAAAGTGTTTATGGTATACCATTTCATGGCGATGAGCATGAGGATGAGCATGGTGATGAAGAAGATCATGAGGAACATGGTGAAGAAAGAATCTTCTCCACTACTGATTCTGAAACTTTCTCTATTAGAGGCTCTTATAATGTTGATGGAAATCTTGTAAATAAAATTGACTTTACTTATCGTGATTCAGATTACTCTTTAACTGAAGCTCATGCTGAGGAAGAGCATGAAGAAGAAGAACATGAAGAGGAAGAAGAGCATGAAGAACATGCCCCAACAGTTTTTATGAACGAGGCTGTTGAGTATGGCGCTACCTTTGATATTTCTAATGATTCTTCAACTCAAAAAGTTGTAGTTAATTTTGTTGATGAAGATAATTCTATTGTGGGTGAAGAGGCGTTTATGAATCCAGCTAATAGTGAAGAGTTCACAATTGGTTATTATTTGAGTAAAAATCTCGGCATGTATGATTTTGATTTTGGATATAGACTTGATCAAATTGAAAGAACTGGGAGCGTAACTGATGAGGATCATGGTGATATTGATTATTTCACTATAGATGATTCTACTAGCAGTTTTGCTGTAACCATGGGAACAGATATAAATGATATGCTTGGAGTAAGTCTTGGTTTTGCAAGTGTCGAAAGACTGCCTTCTTCAATTGAATTATTTATGAATGGTCCTCACAATGCAACGGGCAGATACGAAGTTGGTAACCCAAATCTTAATAGTGAAACTTCAAATAACTTTGATATTACCTTCAACTTTGATAATGGTGATTTTTATGGATATGCAAGTTTCTATGTTACTGACGTAGATAACTATATTGCCCTAATTGATGAAGATGAGGATCACATGGATGAAGATGAACATCATGAAGATGAAGATGAGCATCATGAAGGTGAGGAAGAGCATCATGAAGATGAGCATGATGATCACGGTCATGGTAATTTAATTCATGCGAATTATGTTCAAGAAGATGCGGAGTTTGATGGATATGAAATTGAATTTGGTAGAAGTTTTGATCTTGGTTCAGGTGAACTATCTTTATCTTTTGGCAGAGATGTTGTAAATGCAGAGTTTGCAGATGGACATAATGTACCAAGAATTAATCCTGCAAGAAATATTTATTCTTTATCTTACAACCAAGAAGATCTTGTTTTTAAGCTCACCTTAAAGGATGTTGAAAAACAAAATGATTATGGCGAAGGTGAAACAGCAACTGATTCTTATCAGATGTTGAATACAAGACTAACAAAATCATTTAGTGTTGGTGACGGTGGTTTAAAAGTTTCAATTTTTGCAAATAATTTACTTGATGAAGTGGCTAGAAATCATTCATCATTTGTAAAAAACGAAGTTCCACTTCCTGGAAGAAACTACGGATTAAAATTTAACTTAACTTTTTAATTAAATTTCTTTACTTATAATGCTGGTCCAATTTGGACCAGCATTTTTTTTAATCAAAATTCTTTGTTATATTTTTTAAATAAAACTCTATAATCAAACCTATGCAACTAAGTAAAAAGCTTTTCTGCTTGATATTTGTAACTTTTTTAATTAACTCAAATGATATTGAGGAAATAATCGTTACAGGTACTTTATTAAAAGATAATGAGAATAATTTTTCTCCTGTTCAAGTAATTGATGAAAATGATTTTAAAAATTTTAATATCACAAATATTGGTGAAATAAGTAAATATTTAAATGTAAGTGCAGGATCAAGATTTCAGTCAAACGCTTTAGAAGGCGTTGATCAAGGTATGTCATCAATAACCTTAAGAGGTTTAGACAGCTCTGCTACTTTATTACTATTAAATTCAAAAAGACATACTTTTTCAGGAACACCATCTAATAATGGAAATGGATACATAGATGCAAATATCGTTCCGGAAATTGCTATTGAAAAAATAGAGATTCTTAAAGAAGGTGCAACATCAATATATGGTTCGGATGCTATTGCAGGAGTTATTAATTTTTTTACTTTTAAAGATTTTGAAGGATTAAGAATAAAGGTTGGAGAACAAACAACAACAAACTATGATCAAGATGATAATAGTTTTGGTCTTCTATATGGAACAAAAATCTTAAATGGAAATCTTGTAATTGGTTTTAATGTCCTTGAAAGATCTCCCCTTTCTGCAAGTGAAATTGATGGAATTGCTGAGTTAGGTTTAAGTGGTCTTGGAAAAACTTTCAAGGTATTTGGTCCAGATACTGTTTCTTCAAGTCTTTATGCTGGGGTTTATCCAAAAGCGAGTCAGTTTGTTCCAGATCCAAATTGCGAGGAAAACGGAGGTGTTCTTGATGGAAGTTTTTGCAGATTCCTCTATGGAGAAAGATTTAATATTGTAAACGATGAGAGTCATCAAAAAATTTATTTAAATTTTTCAAAAGAAACAGAATCTTTTAAACATAATCTTCACTTCATATCTTCAAAAGTAGATGTAAATGATAATCCCCAATCTCCTTCTTATCCTGCCCTTCCTTTCTTATCAAGAAATATCGAACCTGGAGATGGTGGAAGTCCTTTTAATGTTCCCGTAGTTTGGTATGGCAGGCCATTAGGCTCCGAATTCAAATCGCCCTTTTCACCAAAAGAAATTGAGCAATTTAACCTTAACTACAGCCTTTCTTTTTTAATTAATCAAAAAACTAGTGCTGAAATATCAATAACTAAAAGTGAGCACTCTAACGAACATTTTAGACCTGATATTATTGATTCAAGATTTCTTGCAGCTATCAAAGGAAATGGTGGTCCAGACGGTAATCAGACTTGGAATATTTTTGATTCATCTCAAAATCCACAATCTCTTATTGATTATGTTAGAGGCGCAGAGATTTCCTCAAAATTAGCTGACCTTATTTCAATAGACGGAATATTTAATACTAAGATAGAAGGTTTTAATTTAGCTTATGGATTTCAACTTAACAGAGAAAATTTAGATATTTTTTATGACGAGATTAGTAGAGCTGAGTTTGATAAAGATGGAAAGTTAATAAAAACAGCCGATCTTTTTTTTCTTGGTGGTGGTAAAAATTTATCAAAATCACGAAAAAGCAATGCCCTATTTGCAGAATTAGAAAAAGACATTAATGAAAATTTAGATATTAGTCTTGCAGCAAGATTTGAGTCTATGAAAAATGAATCGTCTTTTGATCCAAAGGTTTCACTTAAATATTTGGTAAATGATTCTTTAACTATTAGGTTTTCAAAGGGTACAGCATTTTCTGCGCCTTCAATGGCACAAATGTTTTCAAGTGAGATTAATTTAGGAAGTGTGAGGGATATCAATGACTCCGTTTTTGTTAGACAGGCCTCAACGGGAAATCCAAATTTAAAACCAGCTTACTCAACAAACTCTAATATTGGATTAATATTTCAAAAAAATAATCTTCGATTAAGTCTTGATCTATGGGAAATTAAATATAAGGATAGAGTTGAAGTTGAGAGTGCTCAAGCAATCCTTTCATCTAATCCAAATGGACCTAGCGTTACAAGAAATGAATTTGGTGATCTTATTGGTGTAACAACTACCTATTTTAATGAAGATAATACTCTAGTAAAAGGTATGGATATTCAAATTCAATATCTTATTGATTTAAGAAAAGGTAATCTGTCTATCGATATCATGGGCACATATTTATCTGACTTTAAAACTCCAAGCCTTACTAATTCTAATGAAATGATTAATAGAGTTGGAAGGTTTAACTTTGATAATCATACTTTTTCTTTACCTAAAAAAAGAATCAATTCTTTCATAAGCTGGAACTTTAAAGACTATAGTTTGAGCCTTAACTCAAGATACTTGGATGGGTATGTTAATGAACGGGCTGTTACTGGATTAGGTTTAACATATGGTTATAACAATCAAGTTAAATCGTTCTTTGTACACGATGCTTCATTTGAAAAAATAATCTATATGTCTAAAGGTGATTTAAATTTTCGATTTTATCTTTCTAATATATTAGATAAATCTGCGCCAAGACTCTATGATGCGCCTGACTTTAGTTTTGATACCAGATTACATGATCCTAGAGGTAGAATTTTAGGATTAAATATTGAATATAATTATTAAAAGTTTCCTTTAAGTATGAGTAACCTTACCGACACAATAGATCAAATAATTCATGAAAATAATCTGCCTTTTGATTGGCCTGAAGAAGTTTTAAGTGAGTTAGGAAGATTAGAGACAAATGGGAGGTCTCAAAGAAATGATCTAAGAAAAACTCCATTTATAACTATTGATGGAAAAGATGCAAAAGATTTTGATGATGCAGTTTTTTGTGAAAAAAATAAAAATGGTTTTATTCTTCAAGTAGCTATTGCTGATGTAGCAGAAATTGTAAAACAAGAATCACAAATTGATAAAGAAGCCATAAAAAGAGGTACGTCAATATACTTTCCAAAGAAAGTTATTCCTATGCTACCAGAAAAGATTTCTAATAATCTATGTTCTTTGGTTCCAAAAGAAGATAGAAATGTTCTTGTTTGTAATATGAAGTTTGATACCGAAGGCGTCATTAGTTCGTATGAATTTAATGAAGCTGTAATAAATTCTTATAAAAGATTTACATATAATGAGGTGGAATATTTATTGAGTAATAATGATGAAGGTATTGATTCAAGTGTATTAAATTCTATTAATTCTTTAAAAAAACTCACAAAAAAACTCCTTATAAATAGAACACAAAGATATGCGCTAGAAATTAACTCAGCTGAGCCAATGATCAATTTTAAAAATAATGATGAGATAGCTGACATCTATGTTCCTAAGAGGTTGTTTTCTCATCAAATGATTGAGGAGGCAATGATTTCTGCAAATGTTTGTGCTGCAAAATACTTGAAAAAACATTTTGGATTTGGAATATATAGGGTTCATGAAGAACCTGAAAATTTAAAAATTCAAAATTTAAAAAAATTCTTTTCTCTTAAAGGCCTCTCGTCAAAATCTATTCCTAGCATTGTTGAATTAATAAATAGCTTTATAGAGCATATTAATAAAAAAGAAGAAAATAAAATGCTGAATATCCTTATACTTCAGAGCTTAAAGAGAGCTGCATACTCAACAAAAGAAATCGGTCATTTTGGTCTGCAACTAAATGAGTATTCTCATTTTACCTCTCCTATAAGGAGATATCCTGATCTAATAACTCATAGGTTAATTAAAAATATTTTAAAGAAAGATAAGAAAGATCATGATCAGGATGAGATTGAGCATTCACTTGAAACACTTTCTTCTCTTGAAAAGAGAGCAGAAATAGCTTCAAGACAAGTTACCCAACAGCTTATATGTCATCGACTTAAAGAGTTTATTGGAGATGATTTTTCATCCATGGTTGTTGGTATTACTGATTTTGGATTATTTTGTGAGATTGAAAACTACTTTATATCAGGCTTGATACATGTATCTGACTTGAGTCGTGACAGATATATTTTTGATAAAGAAGCAAATATACTTAAGGGAAGAAGAACGGGAAGGACTTTTAGAATAGGACAAAAAATTATTGTTAAGTTAGCTAATGTAATTCCTGAAGACAGAAAAATTGTACTCATACCAAAATAGAAATGAAAAATAAAACTGACCAAAAAAGAGTTGGATTTCATAGCATAGTTAGCATTTTAGAAAATAATCCTCATAAAATTAAAAAGTTGTTTTTGCCTTTTACAAGAAATGATAAAAGAATTAACGATTTAATTAAAATTGCTGATGATAATCGAATTGCATATGAGCATTCAAAGAAAATTAAACAAGAACCTGAAGCTATTATTAAAAATGAGAGCTATTTAAATTTTTCGGATTTAAAAAAATATCTTGAAATTAATGGTGAAGAAACATTGGCAATTTTAGTTTTAGATAACATTATTGACCCAAGAAATTTAGGAGCCTGCATTAGATCAGCTGCAGTTACTGATGTTGATGCAGTTATTATAAATAAACATCATTGCGCACCAATAAATGAAGTCGCACATGCTGTTTCAGCCGGTGGTGCTGAATATGTCAGGATTTTTCATGTCTCAAATTTAGTAAATTGTATTAAGCACCTAAAGAAAATGAATATCTTCGTTTATGGACTTAGTGAGCATGCTTATAAAGAATATACAGAATGTGATTTTTCAAAAAATTCTGCTGTGATTATGGGATCGGAAGAATTTGGTATTAGGAATAAGACATTGGAAAAATGTGATTCTTTAGTGAAACTTGCGAACAATAAAGATTTTAAAAGCTTTAATGTTTCTGTTGCAACTGGGATAATACTATCTGAAATATCAAGACAAAGAAAATGTTAAAACAAAGAACATTAAGAAATTCTATTAAGGCAGTTGGGATTGGGCTTCATACTGGTAAAAATATTAATATGGAGCTAATTCCATCAGATGCTAATAGTGGAATAAATTTTATAAGGACTGATATTGATGAAAATCTTATTATTCCTGCGATTGCTGAAAATGTTGGCGATACAAGCTTATCTACTGCCCTAGTCAAAGATGACGTAAAAATCTCAACAATTGAGCATTTATTATCTGCCATTGCAGGTCTAGGTGTAGATAATTGTTTAATTAAAGTGGATGGACCTGAAGTCCCAATAATGGATGGTAGCTCAAGCCCTTTTGTATTTTTAATTCAATCTGCAGGCCTCGAGGAACAAGAGGCACTCAAAAAATTTATTAAAGTAAAAAAAGAAGTCACAGTAACAAGAGATGATGCATATGCCACTATAAAGCCTTTTGATGGTTTTAAAGTCTCATTTAAAGTTAGTTTTAATCATCCTGTGCACAAAAAACTTCCATCAGAGTCAATAATTGATTTTTCAACAACTTCGTTTGTTAAAGAAGTTTGTAGAGCGAGAACTTTTGGATCAATGAGTGAGGCAGAACTTCTTAAATCAAGAAACTTAGCATTAGGTGCTAGCGTTTCAAATGCAATTGTGTTTGGTGAGGATGAAATATTAAATGAAGAAGGATTAAGATTTAATGATGAAATTGTTAAACATAAGACCTTAGATGCAATTGGGGATCTTTATTTATTAGGTGGGAACTTAATTGGTGAATTTTCAGGGTATAAGTCTGGACATGAATTAAACAATAAACTGTTGAGAAAAATTATTTCTGATGAAAACTCATACGAAACAGTTGAATTTGAAAATTCAGAAAATGCCCCTATCTCATATGTAAGGCCACCATTTGGGGACGTGGATTAAGTTTGAATAAATTTCAGAACTTATATTGATTTAATAATGCTAAATTTCTTTTCTAATGTTTTCGGCTCAAAGAATGATAGAGTTCTTAAAAGAATGTCTGCCTACGTTGATGAAGCAAATATTTTAGAGAAAGATTTATCTTCAAAGCCTGATAGCTATTTTTTAGAAGTTAAAGATACGCTTTCAAAAAAATATAAAAAAAATGATGAAGATATGTATTCAATTCTTCCTCTAGCATTTGCTGTAGTTCGAGAAGCTAGTAAAAGAACTTTAGGGTTGAGGCATTTTGATTCTCAGATGTTAGGTGGTATTTCTTTAGCTGAAGGAAATATTGCTGAAATGAAAACAGGTGAAGGTAAAACATTAGTAGCTACTTTACCTGTTTATTTAAATTTTATTATGGGTAACAAGGCTGTATTAGTTACTGTGAATGATTATNTAGCTAGAAGAGATGCTGAATGGATGAGACCAATATATGAATTTTTAGGACTNAAAGTTGGAATAATAAATTCAAATCAGCAACTTAAAGAAAAATCATANGCTTACAAATCTGATGTTATATATGCAACTAATAATGAACTGGGTTTTGATTATCTNAGGGATAATATGTCTCATTCTGTTGAAGAAAGAGTTCAATGTTCCTTGGACTTTGCNATTGTAGATGAAGTTGATTCAATCTTAATTGATGAAGCAAGGACTCCATTAATAATATCAGGNCCCACATCAGAAACATCAGATTATTATAAACAAATTAAAAAATTCATTCCTCANCTCACAAGACAAGATAGAGAAGGAACAGAAGAGGAGCCANTAAAAGAAGAGGAAAAAGGTCATTACATAATTGATGAGAAAAATAGGACTGTCGAGCTNACTGACGANGGATATATTTTAGTTGAAAGCATGTTAGAAGATGCAAATNTACTTGGAGAATCTGATGGTCTTTATTCGGTTTCTAATTTAAAAATNATGAAGTTTGTTCAAGCTTCATTGCGAGCAAACTTTTTGTTTCAAAAAAATGTTCATTATTTGGTAAGAAATAATGANGTATTACTTATTGACGAACATACAGGAAGAACGATGCCAGGCAGAAGATTGAGTGAAGGTGTTCATCAAGCAATAGAATGTAAAGAAAATGTTCCAATACAGCGTGAATCTCAAACTTTAGCATCAACAACTTTTCAGAACTTTTTTAGATTATTTTCTACTTTATCAGGAATGACTGGCACTGCAGATACTGAAGCTGTTGAATTTAGGCAAATTTATAATTTAGAGGTTGTCATAATTCCAACTAATGTTCCTATGATAAGAAGNGATCTTGATGACCTAGTATTTTTAACAAAAAAGGCAAAATACTCTGCTCTAATAGATGAGATTTTAGCCTTAAGGGAAAAATCTGTACCTATTTTAGTTGGGACAGTTTCTGTAGATTCCTCAGAGCAAGTTTCTGAGTTACTAAAAGAAAAAAATATATCACACCAAATNTTAAATGCTAAGCACCATGAGAAAGAGGCAGAAATCATTGCAAATGCAGGCAAACCTGGAATGGTTACTATTGCAACAAATATGGCAGGAAGAGGAACTGATATTGTTTTAGGAGGAAGGAAGGAAGATCAATCTGATGAAGATTGGAAAAAAAATAATGAGATAGTNTTAAGCCAGGGCGGCCTCCATATTTTAGGAACTGAAAGACATGAATCAAGAAGAATTGATAATCAACTTAGAGGAAGATCAGGAAGGCAAGGTGATCCTGGATACTCAAGATTTTTCTTATCNTTAGAGGATGATTTATTAAGATTATTCATATCTGATAATAGGAGAGCATTATTTGAAAGGATTGGAATGGGAGATGATCACATTGAACATAAAATGCTTTCAAGGGGCATAGAAAATGCTCANATGAGAATTGAAAATAGAAACTTTGATGCAAGAAAAAATCTTCTTGAATACGATGATGTATCAAATGATCAACGACAAGCGATATATTCATTAAGAAACCAACTTCTTGAGGAAGATAATATAAGTGAAACAATCGAAGAATTAATGTCATCAGAATTCAAGAGAGTGTCCAATCTTTATGTTCCTGAAGNATCTGTTGAATCTCAATGGAGAACGGAGGAACTTCAAGACTTCTTATTAATAAATTATGGTATTGGAAATGATATCCATACTAGGATTCAAGAAGATAAAAAATTAGTTCCTGAAACTATTGCTGANTTAATAGTAAATCAGTCAAAACAAGTCTATAANTCAAAATATGAGTCATTTGGTGACACTAGGCTTCTCCTTGAAAAGCAAGTAATGTTGCAGGTATTAGATGTTCATTGGAAAGAGCATTTAGCNGAAATTGATCATCTTAGAGGTAGTATTGGACTNAGAGCTTATGCTCAAAANAATCCTAANAATGAATTTAAACAAGAAGCATATTCTATGTTTGAATCCATGCTAGATGCTATAGATGCTGAAACCATAAGGGCNCTATTCTCAATAGAACTAGTTTCAAAAAATCAATTAGACGACTTAAAACAAAAAGAAAAAAAAGAAAGGGAAATGGTTTTAGAAAAACCAGAAATATCTAATGAAAAAGATAGTGAATTGAATAATTCAAATTTCAAAAAAAATAATTTTGATTCTANGGTAAATAAGANTGGTCAAAAATTTGGTAGAAATGAGATTATAAAAATTACTAATGGCCATGANACAAAAGAAATTAAATACAAGAAAGCTAAACTTTTAATAGAAAGTGGTGAATGGAAAATAGTTTAATCTTTAAAGTTAGTTAATCTTCGTAAAAATCTTCAGATTTAGCAGGTCTTGAAATTATGTTTTCTTCGCTTGCCCAGGAACCAAAGTCTATTAATTTGCATTTTTTTGAACAAAAAGGTCTATATTTATTTTCTTCAGACTTTGAAGACGGCTTTTGACACCTGGGACAATTATCCATTTATTTCAATGCCAAGTAATTTCTGGTGAATTTTTATAACCTGATTTTTAAGAGCATCTAGTCCTTTGTTATTCATTATAATTTCATCAGCAATTGATTTTCTTTCTTCTCTTGACGCTTGATTATTAATTATATTCACAATGTCTTCTTTTGATTTATTATCTCTTTTTGTTGCTCTTTCGATTTGGTAACTCTCTTCACAATCTATAACAATAATTTTTTCATAAAAATCCTGTGAATTAGTTTCATATATTAATGGGACCATAACAATTGAATAAATACTTTTTGAATTTTTTAAAAAATTTTCTATTTCATTTCTTACAATGGGATGAACTATCGACTCTAAGATATTTTTTTTATCTTGATCATTAAAAATTTTTTTCCTTAAGAGATTTCTATCGATTTTATTTTGATCATCTAAAAACTCACTACCAAAATATTTTAAAAATTGTTCTTTCCCTTCTTTGTTTTTATCCAACGCATTTTTTGCAACATGGTCTGCATCAATTACATCAATACCTAATTCAATGAAATATTTTCCTGCTGCAGACTTACCCGAGCCTATACCACCTGTTAAACCAACGATCATGTTTTTAATTATAAACTTAGACATAAAAAAAGGCTCTTAGTTTTAAACTAAGAGCCTAAAATAAAAAAGCCTGACGATTTCCTACTCTCACACAGGGAGACCCTGCACTACCATTGGCGTAAGCTCGTTTCACTTCTGAGTTCGAAATGGGATCAGGTGGTACCAAGCTGCTATTGTCATCAGGCAAACTTGTATGTAATTTTATCAATCACTGTAAATTCTCGAAATTCATATAAACTTTCTTAAGGTTACATGATCAAGCCTCACGAGTTATTAGTACAAGTTAGCTCAACGCCTCACAGCGCTTACACATCTTGCCTATC